>NZ_CP058364.1:1612500-1922500 GCF_013391805.1 Galbibacter sp. BG1
AAGTCCGTATAAAAGTAATTCGCTCCTTAATTAAAATCGCCGAAAGGATGAATACAATTATGGGCGTAATGGTAACAATTACCGAGCTATTTATAGGAGTAGATAGGCTTAACCCTTTAAAGAAAGACAGCATGTTTATAACCATACCAAAAACAGAGCAACTAATAAGCCTAGGCCAGTCCTTAGTATCTATTTTTTCTTTAGGACCCCAAACGCTAATGAGCCAAAATAGTGCTGCTGCCCCTGTAACGCGCAATAAGATAAAACCAAAGGGCTCTATGTAATTGGGCATTACATCTTTGGCTACGGTATGGTTTATTCCGTAGATAAGACTGGCGCCAAAAGCAGCTACTAAGGCTAAAATTCGTTTATCCATGGATTGCTTTCTTAGCGCTTTCTACTGTTTTCTTACTATTTCCAATAAAAATGGCATCGTTGTTAATAATCACCGGCCTTTTAAGAAATGTATAGTGTTCTAGAATTAGGTTTTTATAATCTTCCTCGGTAAGGGTTTTATTTTTCAGCTCACGTTCTTTATACAACCTTGCTCTATTGCTGAATAAAGATTCGTAAGAACCAGAAATTGATTGCATTTCCTCGAGTTGTGCTGCTGTGATGCTTTCCGTTTTAATATCTTGAAAAACAAAACTGGAAGGGAGTTCAAGTTCTTTTATAATACGCTTACAAGTTTCGCAAGTGCTTAGGTGATAAATTTTTTGCATCTTCAGGAATTTTGAATGCAAATTTAGCGTTATTAACTTAGTTTTTATGGTTGTTGTTTCAGTTTTATAACAAACCACGATTACCTTGTTTTGAGTTATAATATAAAAGCAGTTTTCACGTAAATTTTGGTAATTTTACAGCTAATTAAGAAATAATTTATGATAGCGTATCAATTGGAGATCCTTCAGAAAAGCAGGGAAGCCGTTTTAAGGTTAACGGAAGGCTTAACCGAACAACAATTAAATAAAATCCCGGAAGGATTTAATAATAACATAGCTTGGAATGTAATTCATTTGGTGGTTACCCAGCAGCTTCTGTGTTATAAATTGGCAGGGAAAGATATGTATGTTTCAGATGAAATTGTGAATAATTACAGAAAGGGAACTGCTCCAAACCCAAGCCAGCCTGTCTCTTTAAAAGAGTTTGAAGCTTTTAAAATAGAGTTGATGAAAAATGTGGAGCGCATAAAAAACGACTACAATAAAGTCGATAATTTTAATAGCTATACCACGAGTGCTGGGGTTACCTTAAATACCATAAACGATGCCATTGCCTTCAATAATTACCACGAAGGATTGCATACAGGGTACATTATTGCTTTACTTCGAGCCATTTAGGTTTTATAAAAGATTTGGCCTCTTCAAAAGGGATCGAAATTTTCGTTAGACCGTCTGCATAGGCAGCAATTTCGTAAGGATTATAGGTTAAAATAATGCCATTCTCGTTGAAACCAATGCTGTTGGGTAGGTGGAAATTATCATTTTCAAACATAAATCCACTACTGTTTATATTGGCTTCAGGGCTTATTTTTTCTTGTTTCCTAAAGGTTTTTTCGGCAAAATCGATAAAAGATTTTTCGTCGATCAAGAGGTCTTTTGCACTTAATTCCTCACCTGTTTGAAGGTTGAAATTTAAATAACTTACACTGCCATACCCGTGGGCCCCACCGGTAAAAACATAGCTATCCATTTTAACAGAGGCAAAGTTTTCATTCTCAAAAGAAACTTTTCCTTTAATGCTAGCTTCCCATGGAATAATATCTTCCGGAAAACGCTCTTTTAACTGGGTGTAATCACTTCGGAAAATGGATAAGGCAGTTGTTATGGAGTCCGATGTTTTTTCTTCGGAATAGTTGAGGGTATTGATGACAAATTTTTCAATGGTCCCGTTAATTTTTGAAGCTGCTTCAACTGCAGGTTCTGCCTGTGGTATTTGAATAGTTACCTTAGGGCAATCAGTACAGTTTTTAGGGCAATCAGTACAGTTTTCAGTCGGAATATCCTTATTTACAAAACTTAAGGTCTCTTCGCTATCGCAAGAGATGAAAAGGAATAGGATGCCCAACAAAAGGGTGAAAAATTGCTTCATAGTGCAGTTGTTAAATAAAGAATAAAGGTATGACGTTCTTTGCTATCACCAAAAGTAAATGATATTTTTGATAGAGAAGTGTTTTTAAATTCATTTTAAGAAAAATACACCTGATAATATGAGTAAAGACAAACTACGTTTTAACACTAAAACCATACATGGTGGTCAAGAACCCGATAAAGCATATGGTTCCGTAATGCCGCCTATTTACCAAACATCCACTTACGCTCAAAGCACTCCTGGAGGACATCAAGGATATGAGTATTCCCGAAGTGGGAATCCTACGCGAACAGCTTTGGAGAACAGCTTGGCAAGCATTGAAAATGGCGCTTACGGTTTGGCATTCGCTAGCGGACTCGCAGCGATAGATGCCGTTATAAAATTGTTGAAGCCTGGCGATGAGGTTATATCCACTAACGATTTGTATGGAGGTAGTTACCGTTTGTTCACTAAGATTTTCGAGGACTTCGGGATTAAATTTCATTTCGTGAATATGGAATCGCTTTCGAATGTGGAGAATGCCATAAACAAAAATACAAAACTCATCTGGGTAGAGACACCTACCAACCCTATGATGAATATTATAGATATAGAAGCTATTTCTAAAATTGCTAAAAAACACCAACTGCTGCTCGGGGTAGACAATACGTTTGCGACACCTTATTTGCAGCGACCATTGGATTTGGGTGCTGATTTAGTGATGCATTCTGCTACCAAATACCTAGGTGGGCATAGCGATGTGGTTATGGGAGCCTTGGTAGTAAAAGATAAAAAGCTTGCAGAAAAACTTTATTTTATACAAAACGCCAGTGGGGCAGTTGCAGGGCCAATGGATAGCTTTTTAGTGCTTAGGGGGATTAAAACACTTCATATTCGTATGCAGCGGCATTGCGAAAATGGAGAAGCTGTTGCTAAATACTTGGCAAACCATCCAAAAATAGAAAAAGTATATTGGCCTGGCTTTAATTCTCATCCCAATCATGAAATTGCTAAAAAACAAATGAAAGGTTATGGGGGAATGATTTCTTTTGTGACAAAAGGCAATAATTATCAAGAAGCCATTCGTATCGTAGAGAATTTGAAGGTTTTTACACTTGCAGAGTCCCTGGGCGGAGTAGAGTCTTTAGCCGGTCACCCAGCAAGTATGACGCATGCTTCCATTCCAAAAGAAGAAAGGGAAAAGACGGGGGTTGTAGATGCATTGATTAGGTTAAGTGTTGGCATTGAGGATGAAAAAGACCTAATTGAAGATCTTGAGCAAGCAATAGGATAGCGAAAACGTTTGAAATTGACGATTTAATAAAATAATAACCTACATTTTTTAATAAAAGTTATAATTTTGCTTTTAAATTATTAAATACTTAATCCATTTTTTATGAACGCAATGGAGCAAAAAATAGAAGCATTTATGGACGAAGTTAAACTTCGTAATGCTCACGAACCAGAATTTCTTCAAGCAGTGCAGGAAGTTGCAGAAACCGTACTTCCATATATTGCCCAGCATGAAATTTACAATGGTAAAAATATATTATTAAGAATGGTAGAGCCGGAACGAGCTATTATGTTTCGCGTGCCATGGGTAGACGATAAAGGAGAGATCCATGTTAATAGAGGTTATAGAATTCAAATGAGTTCTGTGATTGGTCCCTACAAAGGTGGACTTCGTTTCCACCCAACAGTGAACATGAGTATTCTTAAATTCTTGGCTTTCGAGCAAGTTTTTAAAAACAGTTTAACAACCCTTCCTATGGGAGGCGGTAAAGGAGGATCGGATTTTGACCCGAAAGGAAAATCTGATGATGAGATCATGCGCTTTTGCCACAGCTTTATGTCAGAACTCTTTAGACATATCGGTCCGAATACCGATGTACCCGCTGGTGACATAGGGGTAGGAAGCCGTGAAATTGGATTACTGTTTGGGATGTACCGAAAAATCAAGAACGAATTTACAGGGGTTTTAACCGGTAAAGGTCTTTCTTGGGGTGGATCCTTAATCCGTCCAGAAGCTACAGGATATGGGAACGTTTATTTTGCGCAAAATATGTTGGAGCGTAAAGGAGATAGTTTTGAAGGTAAAATTGTAACTGTTTCAGGTTCTGGGAATGTAGCGCAATATGCTACGGAAAAAGCTACGCAATTAGGGGCAAAAGTGGTAACACTTTCAGATTCTTCAGGAACCATTTACGATAAAGATGGTATTGATGAAGAAAAACTTTCGCACGTGATGCATATTAAAAACGTAAAACGCGGAAGGATTTCAGAATATCTTGAAAAATATCCAGATGCGGAGTATTATGATGGAAAAACGCCATGGCATATTAAATGCGATATTGCTTTGCCATGTGCTACCCAAAACGAATTGGATAAAGATAATGCCAAGGATTTAGTCGATAACGGTTGTATTTGTGTAAGTGAAGGGGCTAATATGCCTTGTACGCCAGGCGCGATAACTGTTTTTCACGAGGCAAAAATTTTATTTGCTCCCGGGAAAGCTTCGAATGCTGGAGGGGTTGCTACTTCCGGATTGGAAATGGCGCAAAACTCACTTCGTTATAGCTGGACGAGAGAAGAGGTAGACGATAAACTAAAAGGGATTATGAAAAGCATTCATAATGCTTGTATCGAGCATGGTGAAGATGGCGATGGATATATAAACTATGTTAGAGGAGCTAATATTGCAGGTTTTGTGAAGGTAGCAGATGCTATGTTGGCACAGGGTGTGGTGTAATATAAAGTTCTTTTAAAATATTATAGACCCGACAGGTTTTTGAAATCCTGTCGGGTTTTTTGTTTCTATATTAATTGTTTTGTACCAGCGGAGTCTTGTACTTTTTCCTCATATAAATATTAAGTCCGAGGAAGGCTATTATTAAAATTGCGGGGAGTATAGACATGGTGCGCAGCGCTTCGGTAGCGTTTGCGGTATCCATCAATCGGCCCATAATAGGCAAAACCAAAGAAACGGAAAGCATTCCTGCACCACCCATAATAGATAGTCCCAAAGCACCGGTTTCTGGCAGGTATTCGGCCACAAAACCAATCATAGTAGGCCAGAAAAATGTTACGCCTATAGCAAATACAGCAGCTGCAGCAAAGGTAAAACCGCCACTGGTAATGGTAAGCAACCAGAGGCCGATAAATGTAAAAATTGCTGAGAATAAAAGCATTCCAGCGGGTTGTAGTTTATGTATCACCTGCCCAGCAAAGGCGCGGCCGAGTGCCATTATGCCATTAATAAAGGCCAATACTAGCAGCGGGTAAGCCACAGAATTGTGTAGGAGCGACTCTATTCTTTGGGTAGTTCCTAGCTCTGAGGCTGCCGTCATAAGCATACAAACAACCATAAAAATAAATAAAGGCTTTCCAAGGTTTCTTACCATATTCCCAAAAGAACCCCCCATTTGTACCCTTTCGGTAACGGGAAATTTTTTGCCCCAAAAAATCAGGCCATAGATTATAACTGGAATGTAAAGCAAGCCAACCATTATCTGCCAACTTAAGCCCATTACATCCATTACGAGCCATCCTAAAATAGAGCCAATTACAATTCCGCCAGGGAACCATACATGGAAACGGTTGAGCATTTTGGTCTTTTTTGTCGGAAACATGGAAGCAATCATGGGGTTGAATGCGGCTTCTACCATTCCGTTTCCTATACCTACAAAAAGGGTTGCTATAAAAAGTGAATTCATATCATTCGCCATAATCGTTAAGGTGATACCAATAGCGTGGGTAACAAAGGCGATCCAGGATATTCTTTTAATACCTAAACTATCTACAAGCGGTCCGCCAAATATCATGGCTAGCGTAAAACCCCAAAACGCGGGGGCGAAAGCTGTCCCTATTTGTTCAAGACTAAGGCCAACTCCTGCTGGGCCAAAGACCATTTCCAGCTTTGCTCGAATCGCAAACGTCATAGAGGTAACAACCAGTGCTATACAGGAACCAATAAATAGTTGTTGCTTGTTAATGTTTTCTTCCATCGTTTAGTGTAGTTTTGGTTACTTGTTATTCAATCGTTTTATATTGTACAATTATTCAGGGGTATTTCTATTGTATTCCTAAAAATACCGATAAAACTTTTGCAAAATAATAAAATATTATCAATAATAGTCAGTTTGACTTTTTGAATTTTCCGTCGTAAGCTTATAAACGAATTTTAAGCATCTTTGTAATATGATTGTTACTACGAAGGCCATTGTACTTTCTGCTCTAAAATATGGAGACACCAGCTTAATTGTAAAGCTTTTTACAGAGAGCGATGGTGTAAAGTCTTATATGTTGAAAGGGGTGCTTTCTTCAAAAAAAGGAAAAGTAAAAAAGGGCTACTTCCAACCTTTAACGCAATTGGAGGTAGTGGCAAACCATAAAAACAAAGGTACTTTAGAAAGCATCCGGGAAGTAAAGCTTACATCCAGCTACAAAACTTTGCAAACCGATGTGTTAAAAAGTTCGATTGCTTTGTTCCTTTCGGAAATGTTGGTAGTTTCCCTTCAAGAGGAAGAGGAGAATAAAAGGCTTTTCGAGTTTATTTCAAACTCATTTTCTTGGCTTGATGATACCGATGAAGTGGGGAATTTCCACATTTCATTCTTGGTTCAGCTAACTTCATTTCTCGGGTTTTATCCAGATGATTCCTATATAGATGCGGCTTATTTCGATTTGGCTGAAGGTGTTTTTGTGCCTTCACTTTATAACGAGGTCATGGAAGGAGCTGGCCTGATGGCCTTCAAAAAATTTCTAAAGTGCGATTACGATGAGGCAAGACTTATTAAAATGGGGAGGGGTACACGCTCTGAGTTGTTGAATAGCCTTATTCGGTATTATCAATTGCATTTAAACGATTTTAAAAAACCAAAATCTTTGGAAATCCTTCAGCAGGTCTTCGGTTAGGCGATATTTTTTCTTTTTTTGTTCCCATGGGTATCTTTTAAAAATATCATGGACACATAAATTGGCTTCTTGCACCATTATTTTTCAGTAAAAATCTCTTTCAAACCGTTGCTTTTAATGGTTTTAAGGTATGTCAATTCGCTGGAATTTAGTAATTTTGCAAACTTTAAACCCTCATAGGGGGTGATTTTAAGACGTTTATCGTTAAAGCGAATTTTAAATTATTATTTTGTGGCCCCACTAGTGTGGCTAGGGTAAGGTAATTAAGACAAAGGTTAACCGATTAGATATAAATGAAGTTTACAGAATATAAAGGATTGGATTTGCCTAAGACTGCAGAAGAAGTTCTAAAGTTTTGGGAAGAACAGGATATTTTTGAAAAAAGTATAACCACTAGGGAAGGAAAAGAACCTTTTGTTTTTTTTGAAGGTCCTCCTTCGGCCAATGGGTTGCCTGGAATTCACCACGTAATGGCACGTGCCATTAAAGATATTTTTTGTCGTTACAAAACCCAAAAGGGATATCAAGTTAAACGAAAAGCTGGATGGGATACACACGGCTTACCTGTAGAGCTTGGGGTGGAAAAAGAATTGGGGATTACCAAAGAAGATATCGGTACTAAAATATCGGTAGAAGAATACAACGAAGCTTGTAAAAAAGCGGTAATGCGTTATACAGATATCTGGAACGACATGACCCGCAAAATTGGTTATTGGGTAGATATGGAAGATCCATACATTACTTACAAACCAAAATATATGGAGAGTGTTTGGTGGTTGCTTAAGCAAATCTATAACCAAGATTTGATGTACAAGGGGTATACCATCCAACCTTATTCTCCAAAGGCAGGAACAGGGTTGAGTTCTCACGAAATCAACCAGCCAGGGGCCTATCAAGATGTTACCGACACTACTATTGTAGCGCAATTTAAAGCAAAAGAAGAAACCCTGCCTTCCTTTTTAAAAGGTTTTGGTACCGTTCATTTCTTAGCTTGGACAACTACTCCATGGACGCTTCCGTCGAATACAGCATTAACAGTTGGGCCTAAAATCGATTATGTTTTAATAAAAACTTTTAATCAATACACGTTTGAGCCTGTAAATGTAGTAGTGGCAAAACCTTTATTGAAGAAACAATTTTCTGGTAAATATTTTGAAGGTTCAGAAGAGGATTTTCAGAATTATAAAGAAGGAGCTATGAAAATACCTTACCAAGTTGTTGCTGAAGGTAAAGGAGCGGATATGGTTGGGGCAGAATACGAGCAGCTATTAAACTATGCGTTACCGTATCAAAATCCAGAAAATGCTTTTAGAGTAATTTCTGGAGATTTCGTAACTACCGAAGATGGTACAGGTATTGTACATACAGCGCCTACTTTTGGTGCCGATGATGCCAAGGTAGCTAAAGAAGCTACTCCTGAAATTCCACCAATGTTGGTATTGGATGCAAACGACAATCCGGTGCCTTTAGTAGATTTACAAGGGAGATTTAGAGCAGAACTACCCGAAATTGGCGGAAAATATGTTAAGAATGAATATTACAATACGGGAGAAGCTCCAGAGAAATCGGTAGATGTCGAGATTGCAATTAAATTAAAAGAAGAGAATAAGGCCTTTAAGGTTGAAAAATATGTTCACAGTTATCCGCATTGTTGGAGAACAGATAAACCGGTGTTGTACTACCCGTTGGATTCTTGGTTTATAAAAGTTACCGAGGTAAAGGAACGGATGTATGAATTGAATAAAACCATCAACTGGAAGCCGAAGGCAACTGGCGAAGGAAGATTTGGAAATTGGCTGCAGAACGCCAACGACTGGAACCTTTCGCGTTCTCGTTTTTGGGGAATTCCATTGCCTATTTGGCGTACGGAAGATGGTAAGGAAGAAATTGTTATAGGTTCTGTGAAAGAGCTAAAGGCAGAAATGGCAAAAGCGGTTGCAGCGGGAGTTATGGAAACCGATATCTTTGCAGACTTTGAAGTGGATAATATGAGTGAAGAGAACTATGATAAGGTAGATCTTCATAAAAATGTAGTAGACCAAATTGTGTTGGTTTCACCTTCCGGAAGACCCATGAAGCGTGAAGCCGATTTAATAGACGTTTGGTTCGATTCTGGTTCGATGCCATATGCCCAATGGCATTATCCTTTTGAAAATAAGGAGAAAGTTGATCAAAAAGAAGCCTATCCGGCTGATTATATAGCCGAAGGTGTCGACCAAACAAGAGGATGGTTTTATACCCTACACGCAATTGGTACCATGGTTTTCGATTCTGTGGCTTACAAAAATGTAGTTTCAAACGGACTGGTATTGGATAAAAATGGACAGAAGATGTCTAAGCGTTTAGGAAATGCCGTAGACCCTTTTGAAACCCTCAAGGAATATGGTCCAGACGCTACGCGTTGGTACATGATTTCCAATGCGAATCCATGGGATAACCTAAAATTTGATTTAGAAGGGATCGCAGAGGTGCGAAGAAAGTTCTTCGGAACACTTTACAATACCTACTCTTTCTTCAGTCTATATGCAAACATCGACAACTTCACCTATGCCGAAGATGATATTCCTGTGGAGGAAAGACCTGAAATTGATCGTTGGATCCTTTCAGAATTAAATACATTGGTGAAAAAGGTAGATGAAGCTTATGCCGACTACGAACCGACGAGAGCCACAAGAGCGATATCCGACTTCGTTCAGGAGAATTTGAGCAATTGGTATGTGCGGTTGTGCAGAAGGCGTTTTTGGAAAGGCGATTATGAAAAAGATAAGATTTCTGCCTACCAAACCCTTTACACATGCTTGGTAACGGTTGCTAAATTAGGAGCTCCAGTGGCTCCTTTCTATATGGATCAGCTATATAAAGATCTGGTATCCACTACCAATAGAGAGAAGAGCGAAAGTGTACATCTAGCGGATTTCCCTCAATTTGTAGAAAACTTTGTTGATAAGTTGTTGGAAGGAAGAATGGAGAAGGCACAGGTTATTTCTTCTTTGGTACTGTCCCTGCGGAAAAAAGAAATGATAAAAGTGCGCCAACCGCTGCAAAGGGTAATGATACCAGTACTTGACGAAGCACAGCGAGACGAGATTATGGCAGTGGAAGAGCTTATAAAATCGGAAGTTAACGTAAAGGAAATCGAGTTGATCGATGATGCTTCCGGGCTTTTAGTAAAGCAAATTAAGCCAAATTTCAAGGTGCTTGGGCCTCGTTTCGGCAAAGATATGAAGCTGATTGTCAGTGAAATAAACAAATTCGACCAGCCTGAAATTCAGAAAATAGAAAAGGAGGGTGAGATTGTTATTGAAATTAATGGAAAAAGCATTACTTTAGGAATCGATGAAGTGGAAATTTCATCGCAGGATATAGAAGGGTGGTTAGTAGCCAGTTCGGGTGCAATCACAGTAGCATTAGATGTAACGATCAACGATGATTTACGAAATGAAGGCGTAGCTCGGGAATTAGTAAATCGTATTCAAAACCTTAGAAAAGACTCCGGTTTTGAAGTAACAGATAAAATCGATGTGAAGTTGCAGAAAGATGGATTTGTAGAAAAAGCTGTCCAAAATAATATGGACTATATCAAAGCGGAAACCTTAACAGCAGAGCTTAATTTTGAAGATCATCTCAATAATGGTACAGAAATTGCGTTTGATGAGGTGAATACCAGATTAATCATTCAAAAACACTAGTACGATGGAAACAGACATGAAAGTAAGGTACTCAGATAAAGATCTAGCAGAGTTTAGAGCACTTATAGAGGCTAAAATGGAGAAGGCTTATCAAGATTTGGAGCTTTTGAAGAGTTCTTATAAAAATGATGGTAATAATGGAACAGACGATACCTCGCCTACATTTAAGGCGTTTGAGGAAGGTTCTGAGACCATGAGCAGGGAAGCGAACACACAACTTGCATTGCGTCAAGAGAAGTTTATCCGAGATCTTAAAAATGCATTGGTGCGTATTGAAAACAAAACCTATGGTATTTGCAGGGTTACTGGGAAACTTATCAATAAAGAGCGGTTAAAATTGGTTCCGCATGCTACCCTTAGCATCGAAGCTAAAAATATGCAGTAACATATTCAACTATTTTTATACAAAAAACGCTCTTAAACTGGGCGTTTTTTTGCTTTTTACAACCTTTAGCCACCAAAACTGTAACTTTTAATGTTTTTAAATGAGATTCTGGTTACTAGTTTTAATCCTTTTTCAAAGTAGTATCAGCCTTGCCCAAAAAGCTGTTACAAAATCAGTTGCTGCAGAGGGGGTTTCCTTTGTCTCCATAGATGCATCCAACCTATTTAGTGTATCCATAAGTACCGGCAACAACGAAAAAATCGCTTTGCGCACAACGATGGAAGGCGAATATCAAAATGAATATATAAACACCATAAAGGAAGAGGGGACTACATTGTTTGTGGGGGTTGAAAAAAGGCCTCTATTCAATGCTCCAAATGATAAACTGAGTGCCCATAAGGTGGTATCGGTTCATTTGGAAATAAAGGTGCCAAAAAATATGGACGTTAAAATTTACGGTGACTATACCGAGATCAAGGCTACCGGTGAATTTGGCGTTTTAGAATTAATTACAGGGAATAAATTGATTTTCCTGGACAGTGTGCAAGGCCTTTTGGTAAATGCAAGGACGCAAAACGGAAATATTATCCTTAAAGATGCCAGCGGAACAATAGAGGCAAACTCTAAATATGGAAAAGTCCATCGGGAGGGTGCTATTTTTGATGGAAACACTAAGTTCGAGATAAATTCGTTGAATGGTAACATTTACATTCAATAAACAGAATAATATCCTTATTTTTACCGCCATTGAAAAATAAGAATCCATTATACTTTGCTGTAGGCAATTATTTTTAAAGCATGTCATTAAAAAAAGCAACCCTTATTATTGTTTTGGTGCTACTTCTAGACCAAATTTCAAAGATTTATATAAAAACACATTTTGTTTTAGGAGAATACGTAGAGGTTTTCAGTTGGTTTAAGATTCTATTTATAGAAAACGAGGGTGCCGCGTGGGGAACTAAAATCAGTGATATTATTCCCGTTATTTCCGATGCTACGGGAAAACTAGTGCTTACCGTTTTTAGATTGTTTGCCATTTGTGGGATTGCCTATTGGTTATACGATTCGGTAAGAAAAAATGCAACTTCAACCTTGATTGCCGCCATTGCCTTAATTTTTGCGGGAGCCCTTGGTAATATTATCGATTCTGTTTTTTATGGAGTTGTTTTTAACGATAGTTACGGCCAGGTAGCCACTTTATTTGCTGAAGAACCCTACGGAACGCTGTTTCATGGCAAAGTGGTAGATATGCTTCATTTCCCAATGATAGACACCGTACTTCCAGATTGGGTGCCAATTTGGGGAGGCTCTAATTTTAGGTTTTTTGAGCCAGTTTTTAATGTGGCCGACGCAGCAATAAGTATTGGTGTTGGTGTTTTGTTGGTTTTCAACAAGAAAGCATTCCCGAAAAATCAAAAGTAAAGTTTAAAACGTATAAACTCCATCCGGGGTAACACAATAATCCACAGGAATATCTTCCGTAGAAATATCGGTAAAAACATCCTTTTCAGGAGGAAAAAAGGAAAGTCCGATTTTAATGACGCTCTCTTTACACGAAGCTAAAAACCGATCGTAAAATCCTTTTCCGTAGCCAATTCTATTCCCTTTGTGGTCGTAAGCCAAAAGGGGTACAAAAACTACATCAATTTTGTGGTTGGGTACCTCTATTCCGTCTACGGGTTCGGGAATACCATAGTTATTAACCTTTATAGCGGTATTATCGGTAAGTAAATAATTGGTGAGTGTACCTGTTTTAAAATTGCTTTTTGGGATGATTACTTCTTTATCTTTTCCTTGGAGGATGCTAAGAACAAAAGAGGTATCTATTTCTTTTTGGTTTTCCATGCTAAGAAAAATATGGAAATAGGTATTGTTCCATATATCTAGCGGTAAAAGTTGGTTGGCAATGGCAATACTTAATTCTTCAATATTGCTAGTAGTAAGTTTTGAGCGTTTATTTTTATATTCTAAACGAAGCTCAGTTTTATTCATGTATTAAACTTTTTCAAACATCTCTTCCAATTCTCCCAATGAGATTGGCTTTACCCAATAATCTGAAACCTCTTCAAAGGCTTTTGCTCTTTCTATGTCTTCAGGATTAATGGAGGAGCTTACCACGTAAAGCGTAATGGGGTGGTCTAATTCGCATTTAATTTTTACAAATTCTTCCAAAAACTGCCATCCGTCCATTACCGGCATATTAAGGTCCAACAGGATTACCTGCGGAAGTTTTTCTTTTTCTGGCTGTTCGAAAACGCCTTTAAAATAAGAGTAAGCTTCGCTGCCATTTTCGAATACCAAAAACTCCTTACACAGTTTTTTAATATCCAATAAACGCGACAACATTTTTACATAGAGCTTGTCGTCATCTATAATACAAGCTAGGTCAATTTTATGATTCATGAATGTAATGTTAGGGCTACAATTATAATGAATTAGGTGCTAAATATAGTTTTTTTTTAATATTTCATTGTATTAAAAAATTACAGGTTTCATAAAATGATCGAAATTGTTAATTTAAGTTAAAAGATATAATCTTTTTCTGTCATATAAAAAGAAAATTTACTGAAATGGATTTTAATTTTTGTTTGAATTATCTTTGAAAGGCTGAGTTCAACCCATAAGTGCAAAACATTTGTTTCTTAGGACTTCAATTGGGTTTTGGTAATTAAATTTTCTAATCGGTCTGTAATTTAGTAATCTTTCAACTTCTTTTATTCTTTTTTCTGAGACTTTTCTCAGGTCTGTTTTCTTCGGAAAAAATCTTCTTATCACACCTATTCTATTCTCTACGGTTCCTTTATCCTGTGATGTATAAGGTCTGGTAAAGTATGTTTTTGCGTTGAGGAGCCTTCCTATTTTTTGATGCTGTGCAAACTCCTTTCCGTTATCGAAGGTCAAGGTCTTCACCCAAGATGAACTGAAGTTGGTGAGCCTCTTCTCCATTTTTTCATATACCTCCCCAGCTTCTTTCCCACTTAGTTTTTCCATCATCGTTACCAATGTGGCCCTGTCTGTCATTACCAAAAGAGCCGATCTGTGATTGCTTCCCATCATCAGGTCTACTTCAATATCGCCTATACGCTCACGGTGGTCCAGCACATCTGGGCGCTGGTCAATTCCTACACGGTTTTTAATGGCTCCCCGCTTATCCTTGGCGTTCCCTCTCTTTTGCCTCCTGCTACCATGCTTGAGATCTTTGTAGAGTTTAGCGTATTTAGCATCTGCCTTTTTCTTGCTCTTCTTAACGCTCCATATCCACTGGTATATTGTCTCGTGGCTCACACAGGTTTCCTCTTCAATAGCTAAGCGTTTGCTTATAAGTTCTGGACTCCACTTTTCATAACGGAGCAAACCCGCGATACGCTCTTTCAACTGTTCCGTGAGCTGTAATTTCTTGGGCTTCATTTTATGCCTGTTATCTGCTCTTCGCTGTGCATTTTTGGCTATATAGCTGCCAGCGGTCTTTCCCCGTTTGGCAATGTTCCTAGATAACTCCCTGTAAACGGTACAGGGGTCGACCCCGATAATTATAGCTATTTCACTTTTACTGATTTCTGTTTCCAATAAGGCTTCAATTTGATACCTTTGGTGGATGGTCAATTGTTTGTATTTTTTCATGCAAGATTAATATAACAATTGGTCCTAAAACTCTTGGGGCTAGCCCCAAGAGTTTTAAATATTAATTTTGCACTTATTCCTTGAACTTAGAAAGTATAAATTGAAATGTGCTCATGAGTAAAACCCCAATAGATATACAATTACAAACCTTGCCAGATAGTCCTGGGGTTTATCAATTCTATAACAAGGAGGGAAAGATCATTTATGTGGGAAAGGCAAAAAACCTAAAGAAGCGGGTTTCTTCCTATTTTCATAAAAACCACGAATATGGAAAAACTAGGGTACTGGTAAAAAAAATAGACACTATAAAGCATATTGTGGTGCCTACGGAAACCGATGCGCTGTTGTTGGAGAATAACCTTATAAAAAAATATCAACCAAGGTATAATGTAATGCTGAAAGACGACAAGTCTTATCCTTGGATCTGCATAAAAAATGAACGCTTCCCCCGTGTATTCCCTACCCGTAATTTAATAAAGGATGGTTCTGAATACTTCGGGCCTTACACAAGCATGAAAACGGTTCGAACTCTTCTAGACCTCATTAAAGGTCTTTATTCTTTGCGAACCTGTAATTACGATTTGTCTAAAGAGAAGATCGAAGCGGGCAAATACAAAGTGTGTTTAGAGTATCATTTAGGGAACTGCAAGGGGCCTTGTGAAGATTACCAATCGTTGGTAGAATACGATCGACAAATAGAGGCCATTCGCGAAATTATAAAGGGGAACTTTAAAGATTCCTTAAACCAGTTTAAAATACAAATGAAAACGCTGGCTGAAGAGATGCGGTTTGAAGAAGCCCAAAAAATAAAGGAAAAAATAGATGTTTTAGAGAACTATCAAGCAAAATCTACCGTAGTTAATCCAAAGATCAGTAATGTAGATGTGTTTTCCATTGTGTCGGATGAAAGCTTTGGGTATGTTAATTTCCTACAATTATCCTATGGTTCAATCATCAGGGCGCATACGATAGAAATAAAGAAGAAGCTTGATGAAAGCGATAAAGAGTTACTGGAATTGGCGGTTATAGAGTTGCGCACACGTTTCAATTCGCAATCCAAAGAGATTTATTTGCCATTTGAAGTGGAGGTGCCAGAGGGGGTTAAAATAACCATTCCTAAATTAGGAGATAAAAAGCGAATTTTGGAACTTTCTGAAAGGAATGCCAAATTTTATCGACAGGAACGTTTTAAGCAAATTAAAATAGTGGATCCCGACCGCCATGTAAAACGTATCATGGGGCAAATGAAGAAAGATTTACGCCTGTCTGAAGAACCAAGGCATATTGAATGTTTCGATAATTCCAATATTCAAGGTACCAATCCGGTTGCAGCATGCGTTGTTTTTAAAGATGGAAAACCGAGCAAGAAAGATTATCGGCATTTTAATATAAAAACGGTGACGGGCCCCGATGATTTTGCCTCTATGGAAGAGGTGGTGCACCGGCGGTATAAGCGATTGCTTGAAGAAGATGAGCCCTTGCCGCAATTAATCGTTATAGATGGCGGTAAAGGTCAGCTTTCATCGGCATTAAAAAGTTTGGATCGATTGGGTTTGAGGGGAAAAATTGCCATTATAGGAATTGCAAAGAAATTGGAAGAGATTTATTATCCGGGAGATTCTATTCCCATGTATTTGGATAAAAAATCTGAAACCTTAAAAATTATACAGTATTTAAGAAACGAGGCACATAGATTTGGAATTACTTTTCACAGGAACAAGCGAAGTAAGGCGGCAATTAATTCAGAATTGGAGAATATTGAAGGAATAGGGGAGAAAACCGCGAACGATCTATTAAAAAAATTCAAATCGGTAAAAAGAATCAAGGAAGCTTCCGAAGTACAGATTGCAGAGGTTATCGGGGCATCTAAAGCACAAAAGGTATTCCAGGCCTTTCACAAGTCATAAAACAAAAAAAAGTGAGAATTAAATTTTTATTCATAGTACTTTTTACAGCAGCTTTCTCTTTTGCGCAAGAAGATAAAAGTCAAGACCCCAAAGTAGGTTTGGTTTTAAGTGGTGGTGGAGCCAAAGGGTTGGCACACATTGGTGCGCTCAAAGCGATAGAAGAATCTGGGGTGCGCATAGATTATATTGGTGGAACCAGTATGGGAGCCATTATTGGAGCATTGTACGCCGCTGGATATTCTGCAAAGCAATTGGATTCTATCTTTAGGGAAACCAATTTCGACGTTTTGTTACAGGATAAAATTCCGCGTTCTGCCATGTCTTTCTACGAAAAAAGCAGTTACGAAAAGTACGCGCTAACTTTACCGTTCGATAAATTTAAAGTTTCATTTCCTACGTCGCTATCCAAGGGCCAAAACCTCTATAACCAGCTTTCCCGTTTGTTGTTTAATGTGAATGGGGTAGAAAATTTTAACGATCTTCCCATTCCTTTTTTCTGTATGGCTACCGATGTGGAAACGGGAGAACAAGTAATTTTAGATAAAGGTTATCTTCCAAGGGCGCTTTCTGCGAGTGCCGCCATTCCTTCCTTTTTTGAACCGGTTCCCTATGAAGATAAACTTTTGGTAGATGGAGGAGTACAAAATAATTATCCTGTAGATG
Organism: Galbibacter sp. BG1; assembly: GCF_013391805.1. Classification (GTDB taxonomy): domain Bacteria; phylum Bacteroidota; class Bacteroidia; order Flavobacteriales; family Flavobacteriaceae; genus Galbibacter. Next base: position 1,629,750 of record NZ_CP058364.1, read on the forward strand.
AGGTTCTAGACTTAGGGGCCGATATAATCATTGGTGTGGATGTTCAAGACCCTTTACTGAAGCGGGATAAACTAAAATCGGCTACCGACGTGCTCGTACAGATAAATTATTACAATACGGTAAACGATATGGAAGAGAAGCTGAAAAAGACAGATGTTTATATCAAACCGAATATTGAGCCCTTTAATATTTTATCATTTGGGGAAGGGGAGAAAATTATTGAAAGCGGTTATGAAGCGGGAGAATTAAAGATAAGTTCTTTGGATAGTGTTGCGAAGCTTCAAAAAAAGCCACCGATTAAACAATATCCAGGGGAAGCTGTAGATACCTTTTTAATAGACCGTCTTTCTTTTGAAGGTAACGACAAGTTCACAAGAGCATACCTCAAAGGGAAATTGCGCTATACAACTGAAGAATATATCAATTTTGATAAGATCGATCAAGGGATGAGCAATCTCTCGGCAACCAATAACTTTAATAGTGTACGCTATGAGATTCGCCCAAATAAAGAGGGGTATAAACTGTCGGTTCCTATAATAGAAAGGAATACTGATATGTTTCTAAAACTAGGGGTTCATTACGACGGCTTGTATAAAACCGCAGGACTGGTAAATATTACCAAGAAACATTTGTTCTTTGACGACGATGTGGTGTATTTCGATTTTATAGTTGGAGATTTTATCAGGTATAATTTTGAATATTATTTGGACAAAGGTTTTTATTGGAGCTTCGGTTTCAAATCCCGTTATAATTCTTTTGCTAAGGATGTGGAATTCGATTTTGTGCAGGGAACGGTTCAGGAAGAATTGCCGGATGTAAATAAACTTGATATCGAAATATCAGATTTTACCAATCAGCTATATGCGCAAACGGTTTGGAAAGAAGAGTTTACTTTTGGGCTCGGTTTAGAGCATAAATATTTGAAGATTGAAACAGAAACCATTACAGATAGCGACGGAAAAGAGGTGGTATTGGAAAACGATAACTATTTTAGTACTTACGGGTATTTAAAGTTTGATACGCTGGATGACAAATACTTTCCTTCCAAGGGAATGTTTTTCGACGGCGATTTCCATTTATATCTATTTTCCAGTGGTTTTGAAGAAAAATCAGATAATTTTTCAATCGCTAAGGCCAAAATGGGCTTTGCAGTACCTATTGCCAAAAACTTTTCGATGGATTTCTTTACGGAAGGCGGATTTAAAATTGAAAATACCAATGTACAGGCTTTCGATTTTGTGCTTGGCGGTTTTGGAAACGATTTTATAAATAATATTACTCCTTTTTTAGGGTACGATTATTTAAGCTTTGGTGGGGATAGCTTTGTAAAGGCAACATTTAATGCCGATTGGGAATTTGTTAAACAGAACCATTTTAATATATCTGCCAACATTGCCAATGCGGGAGATGATATTTTCGAAAAAGGGGAGTGGTTTACTTTGCCCGATTATACAGGATATTCTGTAGGCTATGGCTACGAATCTATAATCGGTCCGCTTCAAGCAAAATTTTCTTATTCCCCAGAAACAGGCGATAATTGGCTGTATGTAAGTGTTGGGTTTTGGTTTTAAGAATTCCTTAGCGGAAATCTCCATAAATTATTACGATATTTGTAGTATTCAAACGTTTTCGCTATGCCTTTTTATCATAAACTTGGAAAAATACCACATAAAAGACACACCATCTTTAAAAAACCAGATGGAAGCTTGTATTACGAGCAACTATTTGGAACCATAGGTTTCGATGGCATGTCTTCCAATCTCTACCACGTGCATAGGCCTACACAGGTTAAAGAGATAAAATCGCAGGTAAATGTAGCTCCAGAGATTGCAGTTCCCAATAATATTCAGTCGTATCGTTTTCACGGATTTAAAATTAAACCTGAAGCTGATTTTCTAAAGAGCAGAAAGTCTATTTTAACAAATTCAGATTGTACTATACAATTGGCGGCTCCCAAAAAATCCACTTCAGAATATTTTTATAAAAATTCTGATGCCGATGAAATGATTTTTATTCATCAAGGAAATGGGAAGTTACGCACTCACCTTGGAAATATAGATTTTAAGTATGGGGATTATTTAATTATCCCTAGAGGTGTTATCTACAAAATAGATTTTGAAACAGAAGACAATAGGTTGTTTGTAGTAGAATCGCGAAGGCCTATTTATACACCTAAAAAATATAGGAATTGGTTTGGTCAACTTTTAGAGCATTCTCCATTTTGTGAGCGTGATATTAGGCGCCCGAATGAATTGGAAACTCTTGACGAAAAAGGAGAGTTTTTAATGAAAATTAAAAAACAGGATGAGATTTTCGATATGGTCTATGCCACGCATCCTTTTGATGTGGTTGGCTACGATGGCTTCAATTATCCTTATGCTTTGAGCATTCACGATTTTGAACCTATAACAGGTAGAATTCATCAACCACCACCTGTGCACCAAACTTTCGAAACAGATGCTTTTGTAGTCTGTAGTTTTGTGCCTAGGCTATACGATTACCATCCCGAGAGTATTCCTGCACCGTATAACCACAGCAATATAGATTCCGATGAGGTTTTGTATTATGTGGACGGTGATTTTATGAGTCGGAATGACATTGAAAAAGGCCATATTTCCTTGCATCCTGCAGGAATTCCCCATGGGCCACATCCTGGGGCTGTGGAACGCAGTATTGGAAAGAAGCAAACGGAGGAATTGGCGGTAATGGTAGATACCTTTAAACCACTAAAATTAACAAAAGAGGCAATGGATATTGCCGACGACACCTACTACCAATCTTGGTTGGAGCATTAAAGATTGGTGTCGAAACCTTCTAAAATATTGAAAATAATTATTTGAAATTATCTAATTTAAAAAAATATGTCACAAGATACCACATCATTAAAACTTGAAAAGGAAGTAGCGGCCGCAGAAGATTTTTTGCCATTACTGGGAACAGATTATGTAGAGCTTTATGTGGGAAACGCAAAGCAAGCGGCACATTATTATCAGGCAGCTTGGGGCTTTCAACCATTGGCCTACGCTGGTTTGGAAACAGGTCGTAAAGACAGTGTTTCGTATGTTCTTCAGCAAGATAAAATAAGAATTGTGCTTACTTCACCCTTAAAACAAGGAGGGGAAATTAATAGGCATATAGAAAAACATGGAGATGGAGTAAAAGTGGTGGCGCTTTGGGTAGATGACGCAACTAAAAGCTACCAAGAAACTACCAAAAGGGGTGCGCAAAGCTATATGGAGCCTAAAACAATAGAAGACGATCTCGGGAAAGTAGTTCTTTCTGGAATTCATACCTATGGGGAAACGGTGCACGTTTTTGTAGAACGCTCTAATTATAATGGGGCATTTATGCCAGGTTTTAAGGCTTGGAATCCAACGTATAAACCGGCGCCGGTTGGTTTAAAATACATAGACCACATGGTAGGGAATGTAGGTTGGAATGAAATGAGAAAATGGTGCGAATTTTACGCCAAGGTAATGGGGTTTGCCCAATTGGTATCTTTTGATGATAAGGATATTTCTACGGAATATACTGCGTTAATGAGCAAGGTGATGAGTAATGGGAATGGAAGAATAAAGTTCCCAATAAACGAACCTGCTGAAGGAAAGAAAAAATCGCAGATAGAAGAATATATAGAGTTTTATAATGGAGCAGGCGTACAACACATTGCGTTAGCTACCGATAATATTATAGAAACCGTAAAGCAGTTAAAAAACAGGGGTGTAGAATTTCTTCACGTGCCAGATACCTATTACGATACAGTTTTAGATAGGGTTGGGGAGATCGATGAATCTTTGGAACCTTTAAAAGAACTAGGGATTCTTATCGATAGGGACGACGAAGGGTACCTATTGCAACTATTTACAAAGCCCATTTTAGATAGGCCTACCATGTTTATCGAGATTATTCAAAGAAAAGGAGCCAAATCTTTTGGAAAAGGAAACTTTAAGGCGCTGTTTGAGGCTATAGAGCGAGAGCAGGAAATGAGAGGTACGTTATAAAAAAGGCGTTTTTTTGTTAAATTATCAATTACAGCTAAAACATTTTATCATCTAAGTGTTAAAAAAGTTAAACTTATTTATTATGCTTGCATAACATCTGTATTGTATTAACTTTGCGCTCGCAATAGGGGTGGTGCCCTATGCAGACTTTAAGTAAAGTTTTCATAATTTAAAGTTTTGGTTGGTTAATGAAAAAAGCTCGACTTCGGTCGAGCTTTTTGCTTTTGGTCATGTTTGGTACTTTTGGAATAATAATTGTTAATTGTAATTACAAAGAATCGTAATGTAATTGAATTTATTATTTTTACATCAATAACTTGAAGTATGAAGAAGATTATCTTAGCCCTGACCATATTTTGGTTATCAGCATTTGTTAACCAAAGTGAAGAAATTAAATCCGATTCCTTTCAAGCTGGAGAGTGGTTTAAATTCCGTATTCACTATGGTATTTTTAACGCCAGTTATGCCACCCTCGAAGTAAAAAACGATTATGTACAGGGGCGAGAAGTCTATCATGTTATAGGAAGAGGACAAACCACTGGGTTGGCAAGCCTGTTTTTTAAGGTAGACGACAACTACGAGAGTTACTTTGATAAAGAAACCGGTCAGCCTTATAAATTTATCAGGCAGATAGATGAAGGTGGCCATACCAAAGATCTAGAAATCAACTTCGACTACGACGCTAAGAAAGCCATCTTAGAAGATCACAAACACGATACCGAGCAAAGTTTTGAAATCAATAAAGGCGTTCAAGACCTAATTTCTGCATTTTACTATATGAGAAATCGTGTAGACAGGCACCAATTGTCTAAAGGGCAAGAATTTGTTTCAGACATTCTTTTTGATGATGATGGCCTCTTTAAGTTTAAGCTTAAATATTTAGGAAAGGAAACCTTAAATACTAAGTTTGGTAAGATTAAATGTTTGAAATTTAGACCGTACGTGCAATCGGGACGTATTTTCGAAGAGGAGGAAAGTTTAACGCTTTGGGTTTCTGATGATGATAATAAAATGCCTATCCGAATTAAGGCAGATATCTTGGTGGGATCGATAAAAGCAGATTTGGAAGCTTTTAAAGGGCTTAAAAATCAGTTTAAAATAATAATGGATTGATGGATATAAAGCCGGAAATTGAAGCGCAAATTGCAAAGCTTGAAGAGAAATACAAAAATTCGGGTCAAGATCTTAGCTCTTATTTAGACGGACTCCTTTACGAAAAATACTTAACGTATTGGGATTACATTCATCTTGATACGCTTTTGAGCTTGCAAATACCGCGAACGCATTTTCCAGATGAAGAAATCTTCATCATGTACCATCAAATTACAGAACTGTATTTTAAACTCATTATCCATGAGCAAAAGCAGTTGATTGATGACAAGGTTCAGAAATTGGACTTCTTAATTACCAAAATTGAGCGCATCAATAATTATTATAAAATTTTGATCAATTCATTTAATGTAATGATTAATGGAATGGATCGATCGCAGTTTTTAAAGTACCGCATGGCCTTGCTTCCTGCAAGCGGATTTCAATCGGCACAGTTTAGGATGATAGAGATTTATTCTACTCCCATATACAATTTACTTCCGGCAAATGTAAAGCAAGAATTAGATGAAAACGCCCCGCTTGAAGAGCTTTACGAAAATATTTATTGGAAAAAAGGTGCGGTAGATACTAAAACCAATGAAAAAACGCTTACCTTAAAGCAGTTTGAGTACAGGTATACGCCAAGATTCATGAGAATAGCAAATGAGGTAAAAGGTGTTACTATTTACGAAAAATTCTTAAATTTGCCCGACGAAGTAAAAAATAACCCGTTGCTAATCAACGCGATGAAAGAGCTAGATGTAAATGCAAACGTTAATTGGAACTTAATGCATATGGGTGCCGCCTATAAACATTTGAGCAAAGACAAGCAAACGATTGATGCTACGGGAGGAACAAATTGGAAAGATTATTTGCCACCAAGTTTTCAGAAAATAATATTTTTTCCTGAGATTTGGAGCGAAACAGAGAAAGCCGACTGGGGAAAGCAGTGGGTGGAGCATATGTTTAACCCTCAAACAAATTAATTTTAAATGCCAAAGAATGTATTCGCACTTGTATGTTTAGCCTTATTGGCTTTCGTAGCGTGCAAAGAAGAGAAGAGAGAGAAGGTAGAAGAGGCCAATGTGGTAAAAGCGGCGGACCTAAAACCTATTGAAGTAAAGGAATTTGGATACAATTTAAACCAATATTACGTAGTAAGGGATACGGTAAAGGCTGGAGACAGTTTTGGTGAAATACTACAACGAAATAATCTAGACTACCCACAAATATACAATATTGTAGAAGGCGCTAAAGATTCTTTTAATATAGCTAGTCTACAAGTAGGGAAACCTTATACCCTTTTATGTACTAAGGGAGATTCACTTCAAGTACCAAAATGTTTTATTTACCAGCCGAACAGCATCGACTACGTAGTGGTCGATTTTGCTGATTCCACTTTGGTTAAAAAAGGGAAGAAAGAAGTGAAATTAGTAGAACGGGAGGCAACAGGAATCATTAATGGTTCTCTATACCAAACCTTGCAAGAACAAGGCTTGAGCCCAATTGTAGCTTATAAAATGTCTGATGTGTATGCATGGACCATCGACTTCTTCAGAATTCAAAAAGGAGATCGCTTCAAGGTTATTTTTACTGAAAAGTATATCGATGATTCTATTTACGCTGGTGTCGATAAAATTAAGGCAGCATATTTTGAACATAAAGGTGAACCTATTTATTCGTTCCGTTTCGAAACCGATTCTACCAAACATATTGTAGATTATTTTGATGAAAATGCAAAGAATTTAAGAAGGGCATTTTTAAAGGCTCCAGTGCAGTTTAGTAGAATATCTTCCCGTTACAATTTAAAACGAAGAATTGCCTACTACGGAAATAAGATTAGACCTCATAAAGGAACAGATTTTGCCGCGCCCGTAGGGACACCCATTCTGTCTACTGCAAATGGTACGGTAGTAGAGTCTGCTAGAAGAGGGGGAAATGGTAACTATGTAAAAGTTAAACACAACGGTACTTATAGCACACAATACCTCCATATGAGCAAGCGTAAAGTGAATGTTGGTCAATATGTAAAACAAGGCGATGTCATCGGTTGGGTAGGTATGACCGGGAATACAAGCGGGCCTCACGTATGCTACCGTTTTTGGAAAAATGGAAGACAGGTAGATCCTTTTAAGCAAGATTTGCCAAAGGCAGAACCCATTGGGGATTCCCTTAAAGTAAAATACCTTGCGCATATTGAGCCTATAAAAGCAAGATTGGATTCCTTAGTTTTTCCTAGTGAAGAAACTACCAATGAAGAAGAATTTTTAACAGAACTAAATCAGAAGAATGCCATTAGCAGCAATAAATCCAACTAAATTAGAAGCTTGGAAAAAGCTACAAGAACACTACAATACATTTCAGGATACTACAATAAAAAGTTTATTTGCACAAGACTCCCAAAGAGCAAACAAATATACCATTCAATGGAATGATTTTTATTTGGATTATTCCAAAAATAGAATCGACGATACCACGCATAAGTTATTATTGCAATTAGCAGATGAGGTAAAACTTAAGGATGCTATCGAAAAGTATTTTTCGGGTGACCTTATTAACGAAACAGAGAATAGAGCTGTATTACATACGGCATTGAGGGCTAAGGAAAGGGAGAAAATATTTGTTGATGGGGAAAATGTGGTACCTGAAGTTTATGAGGTAAAAGAAAAGATAAAAAACTTTACTGAAAGTATTATTTCTGGAACTAAAAAAGGACATACAGGAAAGGCATTTACCGATGTGGTAAATATAGGTATTGGTGGCTCAGACCTTGGTCCGGCGATGGTAACGGAAGCACTTCAATATTATCAAAACCATCTCAACGTTCATTTTGTAAGTAATGTAGATGGAGACCACGTGCATGAGGTCATTAAAAAGTTGGATCCAGAGACAACCCTTTTTGTAATTGTTTCCAAAACCTTTACAACCCAAGAAACCTTAAGCAACGCTACTACCATTAAAAATTGGTTTTTAAAGTCGGCTTCACAAAAAGATGTTGCGGCGCATTTTGTGGCAGTTTCCACAAATTTGGAAAAAATAGCAGAATTTGGGATCGACTCCGAAAATGTTTTCCCAATGAAAGATTGGGTTGGAGGCCGTTTTTCTCTTTGGAGTGCTGTGGGGTTATCTATAGCCTTGGCCGTTGGTTACGACAACTTCGATAAGTTATTGGCCGGGGCAAATGCTATGGACGAACATTTTAAGGAAACACCATTCGAAAAAAATATCCCTGTTATTTTGGCACTATTGAGTGTATGGTACAATAACTTTTATGGAGCAGAAAGCGAAGCGTTAATTCCGTATTCGCAATACCTTCATAGATTATCCGCATACTTACAGCAAGGCACTATGGAAAGTAACGGGAAAAGTGTGGACAGAAATGGCGAAAAAGTAACCTACCAAACAGGAACAATTATTTGGGGAGAACCTGGTACCAATTCACAACATGCTTTCTTTCAACTAATCCATCAAGGAACTAAATTAATCCCAGCGGATTTTATTGGCTTTACGGAATCTTTACATGGAGATAAAGACCATCACGATAAATTAATGGCCAATTATTTTGCGCAAACGGAAGCTTTGCTGAACGGTAAAACAGAAGCTGAAGTAAGGGCAGAATTGGAAGAAAAAAATCTTTCAGAAGAAGAAATAGAGAAACTATTGCCTTTTAAACTTTTTGAAGGTAATAAACCTACAAACTCATTATTGATTCACAAATTAACCCCACAGGCTTTGGGAGAGTTGATAGCGATGTACGAGCATAAAATTTTTGTACAAGGGGTGATTTGGAATATTTTTAGTTTCGATCAATGGGGGGTAGAATTAGGAAAACAATTGGCTTCTACCATATTGAAAGATATAAATTCTGAAAAAGTTAGTAATCACGACAATTCCACGTTAAATCTTTTAGAATTTTATAAAAGGAGTTAACAATATTTTAAAATTCAATAAAACGTAGCCGTGTAATCTTCACAATATTACATTGTTACGTTTTTTGTTTATTTTTGTCTTAGTGTTAAATTATTTAACAATGCCTTAATCAAAGAGTCTTATTTATCTAAGACTTTTGCAGGGTTAAATTAAATCAAACAAAAAATGAAGACAATTCAAAATTGGATTTTAACAGCAGTAATTGCATTGATTACTACAACAGCCTTCTCACAAGGAACAATTACAGGGTCTGTTGTAGATGGAAGCCTTCAGGAACCATTACCTGGAGCAAACGTAATGGTTAAGGGTTCTACTTCTGGAACTTCAACCGATTTCGATGGAAATTTTACTTTAAACGTTACTCAAAACACAGGAACTGTTGTGGTTTCTTACATTGGTTTTGTAGCTCAGGAAGTAAAGTATACCATTGCAAATGGAACCGCAAACTTGGGCACAATTAGCTTACAGGCAAACGCCGAAGAATTAGAAGGAGTTGTGGTTACAGGAGTTGTGGATATTGCAAAAGATAGAAAAACGCCAGTGGCGGTTTCTACCATTAAAGCAAACGAAATTCAGGAAAAGCTTGGTTCTCAGGAATTTCCCGAGGTATTAAACACCACACCATCTATTTACGCTACCAAAACCGGGGGAGGTTTTGGTGATGCAAGAATAAATATTCGTGGATTTGACACTCAAAATTCAGCCGTAATGATTAACGGAGTTCCAGTAAACGACATGGAGAACGGACAGGTGTACTGGAGTAACTGGGCTGGATTGAGCGATGTAGCCTCGGCTATTCAAGTGCAAAGAGGTCTAGGTTCTTCCAAATTGGCTATCTCTTCCGTAGGAGGAACAATAAATGTGCTAACCAAGAGCTCTTTACGTAAAGAAGGAGGATTCATTGGCAGTACTGTTGGAAATGATAATTATTTAAAAACAATTGGTGCTTATTCCACAGGATTAATGGATAATGGTTGGTCTGCTTCTGCACTTTTTAGTCGCACAGCAGGGGCCATGTATGTAGATGGAAGTGATTTTGAAGGGTACAATTACTTTTTTGCATTGGGATATCAGCCGGCAGATAATCATCAGTTGGAATTTACCGTAACAGGAGCGCCGCAATGGCACCACCAAAGATCTTTTGCTCCTTCCATAAGCGACTACATTCAATATGGTAATGGAACAGATCCAGATAGAAGGTACAATAGTGATTGGGGATATAAAAATGGAGAAGAATATAACTTCAGAAGAAATTTCTATCATAAACCTATTTTAAGTCTTAATTGGTCATGGGATATAAATTCATCTATGAAACTTGAAACGTCTACCTATGCTTCCTTTGGTAGAGGGGGAGGAACTGGTGAAATTGGAGAGATAAATGGCCAACGTCAATTTCAATTGCCTAGATCAAGTGATGGACTTGTTAGGGTAGACGATATTGTTAATTACAATAGTGGTGGACTGGTACCAGACTTTAGTCCTCAACCAAGAGAAAGAATAGACGGGTTGTTTTTAAACAATAGCGATTTAAATCCTAATGAAAATAACACCAATGGAATTACTCGTAGAGCTTCCATAAATTCTCATAACTGGTATGGGATACTCGCTAATTTAAGCACAGAGCTCAATGATAAACTAACGTTGGATTTCGGTATCGATCTTAGAAACTACAAAGGTTTCCATTATCGTAGGGTAAATGACCTTTTAGGGGGTGACGCTTACCAGCAAACGGATGATCGCAACAATCCCGTTAACGATCCATCTCAATCAAACATCTTTTTTGAAACATATGACGCCAATCAACCATGGTGGGTTTTTGGAAATATAGATGATGAGGAAAAAATAGACTATTACAATGTAGGTTACGTAAATTGGTTAGGTGTTTTTGGTCAATTGGAATATGAATTCACTGAAAATGTTACTGGATTTATCCAGGGAGCACTATCCAATCAAGGGTTTTCTAGAGAAGAATTTTTTAATGAAGTACCGCCTGCGAAAACAGATTATGAAAATATTTGGGGTGGAAATATAAAAGGAGGAGTTAACTGGAATATTGACGCTCATAATAATGTGTTTGTTAACGGAGGATATTACTCAAAACAACCTTTATTTGACGCAGTTTTTATTAACTTTTCAAATACTGTAAATCCAAATCTTACTAATGAAAAAGTTACAGGTATAGAATTGGGTTACGGCTATAGGAGTTCATTATTTAGAGCAAACGTAAACCTTTATAGAACGAGTTGGGCAGATCGTTTCGAATCTGTTTCTGCAACGTTTAACGCTGGTGAGCCAAATGAAATTAGAGGAACTGCGAATCTGCTAGGTATTACACAAGTTCACATGGGAGTAGAATTCGATGGGAGATTGCAATTAGATCGTTTAGGAATTAACGGAATGTTTTCTCTTGGGAATTGGGAGTATAAAGACGACGTACAAGCCACTTATTTTGACAATGATCAAAATCCAATTATTATCAACGGTCAACCAGCTGAGGAAAATTTACCACTGGATGGCGTGAAAGTAGGTGATGCTGCTCAACTAACAGCTTTTTTAGGAGCCGATTATCAACTTTTTGATGCGCTTACTATTGATGCCGGTTATCGTTTTGCCGATAATCTATATGCAGATTTTGATGCCACTGATATAGATGACCAAGGAGCCCTTAAATTACCTTCATTTGGTTTACTCGATGCAGGTTTTACGGTAAACCTTCCAGTACTAAAAGAATATAGACTTAATTTTAGGGTAAATGTAAATAACGTTCTAGATGAAACTTACATTGCAGAGTCTGATACCAACATCTTTGCACAACCCGGAGACGATACCTATAATGGAATATCGACAGCTAATAGAGTCTTCTTCGGTTTTGGTAGAACCTGGAATGCAAGTCTCCGATTTAATTTCTAATTAAATTAAATACAACAATATTAATCCCGATATGGTAAAACATCATCGGGATTTTTTTATGCCTTTTCTAAAGTTTTATCAAGGTTTAATTCTTATTTTTGAAAAACTAACAAAATATTCAAACTCATGTATTCTACGGTTAATGCGTTACACTCCTACTGGGCTTATTTTACACTTTTAGTATTGGCGATTGCTTTTTTAAATGCCATGGTTGGGTTTTTTAAAAACAAGGATTTTAGCATGGCTAAAGATCTTCGTATAAGTTTGTTTGCCCTTATTTTTACACATATTCAATTGGTTATTGGCTTGGTTCTTTACTTTGTGTCCCCACGTTTTAAAGCATGGCAAACGGGGAATGTTATGGGAAATAGTTTACTCCGTTTAATCCTTGTGGAGCACCCCTTTATTAATATTATTGCTATTGCTTTAATTACCATAGGCTGGAGTAAGCACAAGAAAGAAACTACCTCTAAAAGAAAATTTGGTAAAATTGCCTTGTTTTATGGCTTAGGGCTTTTCCTTATTTTACTAAGAATTCCATACATGTTGTGGTTCGATTAAAATAGTATAGAAAGACTTTTTAGTCTCTATTAGAAACTTCTTTTACCAAATACATATAAACCGGAAAGTGGTCTGAATATCCTGCGGTGTAAGCACCCGATGCATAGCTTCGAAAGGGATATCCTTTGTACCTTCCGGTTTTAGTTTTCAAATAGGGTGCATTGTAGACTCCTGCTTTCCAAAAACGGAAAAAACTCTGTGGTTGGATTAGGTTTTCTGTTATATATATCTGGTCGAATAGACTCCATTTATCGCGATAGGCAAGCGAACCAATCCCCTTTTTAAATAATTTTTCCATAGGGTTGTAAAGGTCATTTTCCATTAGTTCATTTCTTGAACCTTTCGTGCGGAGAATTTTTTTAAAAGAATCGTCAGTGGGATTGTCATTAAAATCTCCCATACTTATAATTTTTATATCCGGGTTTTTCCACCTTAGAGAATCTATTATTTTTTTATTGAGTCGCGCAGCCGCCTCCCTTAGCGGTTTGCTTCTTTGTTCACCACCACTTCTCGAGGGCCAATGGTTTACTACAAAGCAGAAAAGTTCTCCATCTATATAGCCATCTACAACCAGTTGATCCCTGGTTTTATCTAAAAAACCCTCCTCGTTATAAATTATTAGTTTTCTAAATGCAGTATGGTTCGGGATAAATTTATCCTTTTTATAAAGGAAAGCTACGTCAATGCCTCTTTCATCTGGAGAATCTCGGTGTACAATTCCGTAATTACTGTTTTGTAAGGCAGGGGTAGCAATCAAGTCTTTTAAAACTTCCAAGTTTTCTATTTCAGCTATTCCTATAATATCTGGAGGGCTCTTGGCAACCTCCAATGTAACATTTTCAAGAGTTTTGGAAATCTTCTGCAGCTTATCGCTATATCGGTCTCGGCTCCATTGATACTTTCCTTCAGGGGTGCGTTCATCATCAAAGGTAAGCGTATCATTTTTTGTGTCATATAAATTCTCTACGTTGTAAAAGACAACGGAAATAACAGAATATTCCTGTTGTTGGCTTATTAAAATATTGATATTCAGACTTAAAAAAAGAAGTAAAAGAGGTTTTGACGCCATTTTATTTTCTATTTATATTAGTAAATATACTTTTTTAATTTATATTTAACACTTTAAAATAGAGAATGAGTTCTAAATATCTATTATTGTTTGTTCTAATTTTTGAATTTTCATCTGCTCAAACTGAAAATTTAAAAGGTGTTCTCTATGATGCCCGAACAAAAACGCCCATTGCGAATGCTTCGATTCAAATTGAAAAGACTTTTCAGCAAACCAGATCTTTAGACGACGGGAGTTTTAACCTTCAAGGGGTGGTTAGTGGTAATAATTTAATGGTAATTACCAAAGAGGGCTACCAACCAAAAAAGTTGCCTTTTTCCAAGAAATATGGTCAGACTATAGATTTTAAAACTATTTATTTGGAACCAGATGTTAAAGAACTTCAGCATGAAAATACGGTAACCCTTACCGAAAATGATTTTATAGACGATGTGGATGCCGATTTTTCCAGTGGGATGCTCCAGGCCACTCGGGATTTATTTTTAACACGGTCGGCTTTCGATTTTAGTCAATCTTTCTTTAAGGTTAAGGGTTACGATTCTAAGTACGGGGATTTAATGATTAACGGATTGCCCATGAATAGAATGTTTAATGGCAGGCCGCAATGGAATAACTGGGGCGGACTAAACGATGTTTTCAGAAATCAAGAATATTTCGACGGACTCGAAGCAAATCCCTATACTTTTGGTGGGATTCTGGGAACTACAAATATAAGTAGTAATCCTGCAGGAATGCGCCCAGGGTTGCGGTTGTCGTCTTCTTTTTCCAATAGAACCTATGCTGGAAGGCTTATGGCTACCTATAATTCGGGATTGTCTACGAGCGGCTTCTCATATAGTTTATCTGCTTCCCGCCGCTGGGCGGAAGAAGGTTATGTGGATGGAACGGTCTACGATGCTTATTCCGTTTTTGCATCTTTAGGATATCAAATAAACAAAAAGCACAATTTATTTGTCACGGCATTTTATACACCAAACCGCCGAGGTAAATCTGCACCCATAACCGAGGAGGTTTTTGAGTTGGTGGGAAGAAAATACAATTCATATTGGGGGGAGCAGAACGATGCAATTCGTAATTCCAGAATTCGTAAGATTGAAGAACCCATTGCAATGTTCAACTACGATTTTTCTGGAGATGAATTCTTTTTGAAAGTAGGTGCTGCCTATCAATTTGGTACGTTTGCAAGCAGTAGACTGGGGTATTACGACGCTCCGAGTCCGAATCCGGATTACTACCGCTATTTGCCCAGTTTTTATATCAATAATTCCCTAGGGGCCAATTTCGAGAATGCCAATTTAGCTGAAGAAGGGTTTAAAAATGATCCTCAGTTACAATGGACATCCTTGTATCAAGCAAATTCTTCCGAAGTAAAAAATGGGAAAAGTTCTTATGTGCTTTACGACGATACTACCGATGAAAACCAGTTTATTTTAAACTTTTCCAGCAGTTATGCACTTAATCCATACTTTAAACTGGATGCTGGTGCCCGTGCGAAATTATCAAGTTCAGAAAATTATGGGCTGCTAATAGATCTGTTAGGAAGCGATTTTCATGAAGATTTAGATCCTTTTTCCAATACTAGAAACGATGCGAGTGGAGATTTGAATAAGGTTGTAAATGATAGAATGGGGTATAATTATGAAATGACTTCCAGTTGGTATGAAGGATTTTTCCAAGCGAATTTAGAATTGGAAAAGCTTAGTTTTTTTAGTGCGGTACAGATTTCGCAAACCAAATATCAAAGAAATGGACTCTTTTTAAATGAGCGTTTTCCACTTACTTCTAAAGGAAAAAGTGAGCAACTTTCTTTTACCAATTATGGGCTAAAATCTGGGTTTACTTACAAATTTAACAACCGTCATGTGGTAAGTGCCATGGCAACCTATCTTACAGATGCTCCCACGCTTCAGAATTCTTTTGTAAATGCGCGGGAAAATAACAAGGTTGTAGATAGCTTGGAGTCTACCACGATTTATTCGGGAACCCTAACTTACCATCTAAGGCTCCCCAAAATTACGGCAAAGCTCACGGGTTATTATACAAAATTTGAGGACGATACCGATATTAACTATTTCTATGTGGATGCCGGTGTCGGGAGTGATTTTGTGCAAGAGGTGGTTACTGATATTTCCAAAAGACACCTAGGGGGCGAGCTTGGTTTCACCTACCAAGCAACTTCAGAAATTAAACTCACCGCGGTCGCTGCATACGGAGATTTTCGCTATATCGACAACGCCAACGTTACCATTAATTTTGATACGGTGGGAGCCGAAGACGAACTTATAAACTTAATTGGAGAATTGGATTTAGGAAAAGCTGCTATAAAAGACTATAGACTTGCCACAGGTCCGCAAAAAGCGTATTCTGTAGGGGTGGAATACCGAAGTAGAAAGTATTGGTGGATAGGGATGACAGCCAATTACATGGACGATAATTATGTGGATATTTCTGCCATAAAAAGAACTGAAAGTTTTTTGCAGAACCCTGATGGAGGTTCGTTCCCCAATGCTACAGATGAAGAAGTGGATAAACTGTTGCGACAGGAAAAATTAACCCCGGTATATCTCTTGAACTTAACAGCAGGAAAATCTTGGCTTATTAAGAAAAAATATGTGAGTCTATTCGGGAGCTTTAACAACCTTTTTGATGTTACTTACCGAACGGGAGGGTTTGAACAGAGCAGAAATGCAAATTTCGGTCAAGCTTATAACGACGATTTAAGGGGTGCACCGTTGTTCGGGAATAAATACTGGTACGGTTACGGGAGGACATTTTTCTTAAACCTTGCTGTAAATTTTTAGATGAAAAAGCTAAAGTACATATCGGTTTTTATGATTGCTTTTATAGGGCTGGCTATTGGCTGTGTAGAAAATGATGATTATAAAACTCCTAAAGATATATGTGTTGAAAATAGTATTCAGTCAAATGTCACTTTTCAAGATATTAAAGCACTGTATCAAGGGGAATTAATGCAAATACAAGAAGATTTAATAATTGAAGGATACGTTGTATCTGCAGATGAGGATAATAATTTTTACGGGCGTCTTGTCATTCAAAATACAGAAGAAAATCCTACCGATGGGTTTGAGTTGAATCTCGATTTAAGGGATCTTTACCTTTTCTATCCAATTGGTCAAAAAGTATTGGTGAAAGTGAAAGGGCTCTATCTGGATGACGATAACGGAGTTTTTAAATTGGGCGGTGTTTTCGCAGCTTTTGGGAATACTTCCGTAGGACGGCTTCCCGCGACCAAAATCAACGAACATCTATTTATCTCGTGCGAAAGTCCGCAAGCGGTACGCCCTAAATTATATAACCTTTCGCAATTGGATAGCACGGCGGTAAATACTTTGGTGAGCATAAGCGATGTTGAAATAAGTCCTGAAGACCTCTGCAAAACCTTTGCGGAACCCGAAGAAACTACACTACGAACGTTAAACGATTGCGAAACCAATGTTTTATTAATGGAAACCAGTGGATATGCCGATTTTCAATCGGTGGTAATGCCATTGGGGAATGGAACAGTTACCGGTATTCTCACCAAAAATAAAAGTGAGTATATTATTACCATACGAAACTTGGAAGATGTAGCTCTTAACAATCCCCGGTGCGGAGAGATTGAATATTATTGTGATGCCCCAGAGATTAATACTTCCATAAAAGCCATTAAAAATTTATATGACGATACGCCCATAGCGATTACTGAAAAAATGGTGTTCGCTGGAATCGTAACGGCTGATGATGCCTCGGGTAATTTTTATAAGGAAATTTATGTTCAGGATGAGACAGCAGGCATTAAGATTTTGATTGATGAAACCAAACTCTTCGAAAAAGGGTTTAAGATCGGGGAACAATTTGCCATAGCGGTAAGTGGAATGACCTTGGGAGATGTCGATGGGGAATTGGTGTTGGGCACTATCTCTAAAGAAGGGGATCTCACAGGCATCAAAGAAGAGCAATTTTACCGCTTTTTCTATGCGGAAGAAAGCACATTGGAAACAACGCCGAGTGTTGTTTCCATAAATAACTTAAAGGGAGAGGATGTTGGTCAACTCATACAGCTAGACGACGTTCAATTTGTTGAAGAAGGTAGTTATGTGGTAAATAACAAAGATACCGAAGCAATTTTAACCAATTGTTTTGCTGAAGAAATACCCATGATAACCTCACGGAGATTTAAAGAAGGCGAAAATACTTTACCAACATTCAATGGTAGTATCATCGGGATTTTACAATACAATGATGGATTTTATATTCGTATTAGAACAACAACTGATGTTGAGGGCATGGAAGCAGAGCGTTGTAATGTTCTGGAAAACGCCTCGCTGGTTTCTATTGATGAATTACAGCAATACGCGGCAAGTCTAGAAACGATAGAAGATAATATTAAAATTAAGGGTATCGTAACCTCCGATGCCACTACAGGAAATATTTCAGCGAATACATTAATTCTTCAGGAGGAAAGCACGGGAGCGGAAATTAGATTGACTGCTCCACATAACATCCCGCTTCATAGCTCAATAGAAATAGCGTTGAGAGGAGCTGTATTGGAGTATGATGAACTTGGGATGGTTATTAGTAATATTCCAAACAGTCAAGTGCTTGCTGTGGAAGAAGGTGCCGTTGTAGAACCTATATCGATAAGTTTAAATGAAGTTTCATCGTATAATTACAATAATATATTGGTTCAAGTTAACAATTTTCAATTCGAAGACCTAACACAAGTGTATGCCGAAAACAATGTGTTGACCAATTGCGAAATTTCTTTTACTATTTCATTATTTCCCGAAAGTAGTTTTATAGGAACAAACGTCAAATCTGGAAGCGGGAATGTGGTTTTTATTCCTTTAAGGGATCGGTTGTATGTGCGAAATGAAGCTGATTTTAAGTTGGATAAACCTTATGAAGATTGTTCACTGCAGTATACCAGCGAGTTTGTGTTTATTTCAGAAATAGCAGACCCCGATAATACTTCGACCGCTAGTAATTTGAGGTTTATTGAATTGTATAATGCTTCCAGCGAGGAGGTAGATTTAAATGGTTGGCAGTTGCGTCGATACACCAATGATAATACAGAGTTTACCGAACGAAGTGTAATAGATCTTTCAGGCAACCGAATTTCCTCAGGAAGTACTTTCCTAATTGCCGCCGATTCCCTCGCGTTTGAGTCGGTTTACGGCTTCAAACCAGATTTGGAAGGGGGAACAGGAGGTGCAGCCGATTCTAATGGGGACGATAACATAGAATTGCTGGATGGCAATGGTGTGGTAGTAGATGTTTTTGGAGTTCCTGGGGAAGACGGATCTGGAACCAATCACGAATTTGAAGATGGGAGAGCGGTGCGTAATACTTCCGTGATAAGAAATAACAGTGTGTACACTTTTTCAGAATGGACTATTTATAACGATACCGGAGCGGCCGGAACAACCAATTTACCACAGCAAGCACCCCAGGATTTTAGTGCTGGGATTAGGTGAGATTAAAGGATTGTAGCAAATAACGCATAGTTTCCAAAACACCTTCGATTAATTATCAGATAGTTTTTATCTTTACCATATGCCAGATTCACTAAAAATAGCAGCGATACAGACCTCATTGGTTTGGGAAAACCCCAGTGCAAACAGAGAGTTGCTTCAGGAGAAAATTCAAATGGTTGAAAATGTCGATTTAATTGTGCTTCCAGAGATGTTTACTAGCGGTTTTACCATGAATGCAGAAACGGTTGCGGAAGATAATGATGGGAAGACTTTGGCATGGTTAACACAATTGGCTTCAGAAAAAAACATGGCAATTACGGGAAGCATTGCTTTTAAGGAGAATTCTAATTTTTACAACCGAATGTTTTTTGTAACCCCATCGGGAGAAGTATTTAAGTACGATAAACGGCATACCTTTACATTGGCTGGGGAGGACAAAGTATATACCGCTGGAAAGGAAAAAGTAATTGTAAAATATAATGGTTGGCATTTGTGTTTACAGGTGTGTTACGATCTGCGGTTTCCGGTTTTCGCAAGGAATGTGGAAGATTACGATGCAATGATTTATGTAGCCAATTGGCCCAATAAACGTGTCAATGCTTGGGATGTATTATTGCAAGCCCGTGCGATTGAAAATATGTGCTATGTGGTAGGCGTAAACCGAATTGGTTTGGATGGAAATAACTTTGAATATAGTGGGCATTCGGCCGTGTACGATCCTTTAGGGGAATCATTGGTTTACAGTGAGAACGAGGAATTACTATACGCCACATTAGAAAAATCGACCATCGAAAAATACAGAAGCGGACTCAAATTCTTGGATGATCGCGATAGGTTTAGATTGTTGGATTGAGGGTGTTGAGTTATTGAGGTATTGAGGGCAGGAAAGTGGTTGCCTTCAAAATATCAGTAATTTTACCAAACTAGGATCTTTAAATCTTAAACCAGAAAGAATTAACTTCCCGGATCCATCTTAAACTACTGCAGAATAAACGTCTGTTCGATTTCCCAGTTCGCACGTAATTCCACCGGGTCTGGGTAATAACTAATACGTTCGGGCTGAATTTTTTTGAGGTAATTCCCAGTATCCCATTTTCCGTTGCCATTGCTATCGTGAATAACCCTAATCAAGTAGGTAGCGGGATCTATATTCCTAAATTCGTAAGCGTACTTTTTTTCTTTGATGAACATTTCCTGTTTTACCTCTCCATTATTATCCGTAAGCTGCAAAATTATCGGGTATTGCTCTACGTTTTTAAGGTTGACGCGCATGCTCCCTAAATCCGCCAAGCTTTTAGTAGACGTATTATAGGTTAATGTATCGTTTACATCATTGTAAAAATCGGTTATCGCTCCGGGCAGTAACTTAACTTGGTATTTTTGATCTGGTTCTGTATCCCACTTCACACTTAAAATATTATCGGTTTTGTTTAAGTTGCTTGTAAAATCTAAAAAAGCAGAATCTTTATTCATTACAGATATCAATTCTTTATTGAGGGTTTCCATTGGAGTGGAAGCATGAAGCTTTAAAGAATCGTTTAAACTAAATTTCTTATTTACTTGGGCAACTACCAGCGTATCGGCATACAATTCTTTTACACGAACGGTAAAGGTATCTATGGTTTGTTCTTTCCCAACCTTAAAAACCAAAGAGTCGGCTTCAAAGGGAGTAAAGAAATAATTAAGGGTATCGGTTTTCATGTCTTTAAAAACCCGATAATCGTAATCAGCTGGCCTTTCAGATAACAATTCTATCTCCATGCCTTCTGGATTTCCTTCAAACCCAAAATAGATTTTATTTTTGGCAATTAATGAAGGTCTGTCGGGTTTAAATGCAGGAACTTCTTTGAACAAACTTATACCATAGATGGAATCTGTCGGGATTTTTATAAAGTGGTCTATAAATCCAATTTTATCGGTCTTGGGGTCGAATTTATAATTATTGGCTTTGTCTTTTATGGCCACCATTCTGTACAGCCCTTCTTTTAAATAGGTGAGCCTAAAATTGGTAGAGCTGTCGAGGGTATTGGTTATGTAATTTGGTGGTTTTTGGTAGATGGTAGAGTCGGTATAAGCGGTATCCACCTCATATAGCATTACAGAAATAAAGGGGTCTGGTTTTTTTTGAACGGCATCCACCACAAACCCTTCCACCTCCAAAGAATCTAAATAGTCACCCGTGGAAAAAGCATAGGTAAAGAACGAATAGGGATTTTCTTCGGTATTGTCGACCACACTTTGCCCAAAATTAAAAACATAGGTGGTGTTTTCCTTTAAGGTATCCAATAATTCGATCTCCAAATATTTGCTGGCCCCTGATTGCGGAAAAATATAAGGTTGGTTTTTCAATGGGGGAGATACAATAAGCTGTTTTTGTAAATCCTTCAGTTTGATATATTCGTCGAAGGTAATTCTAATTTTATCTTCGCTAAAGTTTGTAGTGTTGTTTTCTGGATCGGAAGAGGTTATGTATGGCGGATCTACATCTTTAGGTCCTCCTTGAGGGGTGCCTCTTCTAGCACAACTAATTAAACAGATAATAATGCCAAAAAATAAACTATAACTTAAAAGGCTTTTAATGCTCATAATACCCAATTAAAGCTGCAAATTAACGATTATTTTTAGTAACGTTGAAAATAAGATGTCATTGTAAAGAATAAGATTTTTAAATAGCAGCGTATCTGTTATGCAGAAACTACCGAATTAAAAAATGACTAGATTATAGCCGTTTGAATTTATACTTAATTTGATAAATGCTTATATTAGTAAAAAAGATTGCTTTATGAAAACTATAGATATTAGAAAGAAACTTATTCAAGAAGTTAACCTTTCAAAAAATAGTAACCTTTTGGAAGAGCTTTATTATTTTTTAAATAAGGAAAATGAATTAGAAGAAGTATTTCAATTGAATGAAGCGCAAAAGACCGAAATAGAAGCTGCACGTCTTCAAATAAAAGAAGGACATTATTTATCCAATAAAAAGGCTAACAAGGATATTGAGAAATGGCTAAACGAATAATTTGGTCTTCCAACCGCTCAGTCTAAAAGAAAAGAAATATTAAGCTATTGGGCAGAAAGGAATAAATCTAAAGAATTCAGCAAAAAACTTAACAATCTTTTTCAAGAAGCCGTTCAATTAATTTCCTTATATCCTGATATAGGAAAACCAACCAGTAAACCCAATATTAGACTTAAAATTGTGAGGGACTATTACATCGTTTACGAATTTGAAAATGAGTTGATTTCTATTTTAACCATTTGGGATAGTAGACAAAACCCAGACAAGTTGCGTAAAGTTATAAACCCAGAAAAATAATTATGCGGTAATGGCAATGGTGGCAATGCTAATTTTTGTGCTTTCGTCCGCAGTAAAAGCCCTAGCACAGCTTTCGAGAGTGGCACCGGTAGTAATTACATCATCTACCAAAAGCACATGCTTGTTAGATAAGTCAAGTTTGGTGCGCACCACATACTTCGTTTTTTCTTGGGAGCTCCTAGACAATCGGTCTTTTAAAGTTTGGGTAGTGGTATAAGTGGTGTTGAAAAGGATTTCTTCGGAATAGGTAGCACCCAATTGTGTGGCAATCTCTTTCCCAAATTTGGCAACTTGATTGTAACCACGCTGCTTTTGCTTTTTAGGATGTAATGGAACTGGAATTACAAAATCTATATGCTGAAACCTTTTTGAAGCGGCAAGTTCCTGTCCCATCCATTTCCCGAAAAAAACGCCAACCTCTTCTCGATTTTTGTATTTTAAATGGTGAATAAGCTGCTGAACGATTCCTTTTTTGTAATATCGCAAAAAGGAAGCGCCATTTTCAATTTTTACCCTTCCAAACAAAATTTTTTCGGCTGGGTTGTCGTTTTCATTTATAAAATTTGTAATTGGTAATTCATGTCTGCATGAAACACAAAGGAAAGATGCATCATTTGGTATAATTTCCATACAGCCTAAACAAGTGGATGGAAAAAATAAATTTTCAAGATCATTTACTATCTTTACCCTTTTAATCAATTCTAGTAGTTGAAGTTATATTCGAATTTAACTAATTTAAATGAGTGCTCAAAAAAAGCAACTTGGTCAAAAAATAATATTAGGAGTTTTACTTTTATGTATCGCCGCCCTTACCGGATTCTCTTACTTTAATTATGTTGAAAGTGAAGAGAAAGTGTCGTTTTTAGAAAACGCAAAAGGGATGATTGTTGAAGACCTTGAAAGTATACAAAACGATTTGAATGATTTAGCCAAAGAGAATGAATCGCACATCAAGGAAATTGATTACAGCAGAAAGCGAATTGCCATGCTTATGGACTCTATAAAGCTACTGGAAGTAGATTACCAAATCTTGGGGCGTTACCGAAGGGAGTTGGCAGAAATACGAAAAGATAATAAAGAACTACACAAAATTACCGACTCCATAAAAAAGCAAAATTTCTTGCTTTCCAAGGAAATAGACAGTACAAAACTTAGATATATCGAGTTGGAACGGTATTCCAATGCTTTAAAAAGCGCCAATGAGAATCTAACACAGTTTACAGATTCTTTAATCAACGAGAATATTGCGCTGTCCAGACAAATAGATAAAAACCCCTCTTTGAAAGTTTCTAATTTGGCAGGCATTGCTTATAAGGTGAGAAATAACGGAAAGGTTATTGAGACCAACCGTGTCAATAAAGCCGAGCGACTGCGAGCATGTTTTAATATTGCACCCGGAACACTTTTAAAACCTGGGGAAAAAGAATTCTATATTCAGTTTATAGATCCAAATAATAATATTTTAGGCAGCCGAAGCGCTGTTACCTTCAATAACAAAAAGCTTATTTACAGCAAAAAAATCGTAATCGACTACGAGAATAAACCTATGGGTATTTGCGATTATATTATCGTTGGCGGACTCGAAAAGGAAGGCGATTATCGGGTAAATATTTTCTATCAAGAAAATTTGCTGGCATCTTCTGTTTTTAAGCTCAAATAAAATTCTAATTCTTCTAAAAAGTATATTTTTGCGACATGGCAAATCAAGATGATCAATTCAAGAAAGTAATTTCCCATGCCAAAGAGTATGGGTATATTTTTCCTTCAAGTGAAATTTACGACGGTTTAAGTGCTGTTTACGATTACGCTCAAAACGGAACTGAACTCAAAAAAAATATTCGTGAATATTGGTGGAAGGCAATGGTGCAAATGCACGATAATATTGTGGGAATAGATGCTTCTATTTTAATGCACCCTACCACTTGGAAAGCCTCTGGCCACGTAGATGCTTTTAACGATCCTTTAATCGATAACAAGGATTCCAAGAAGAGATACCGTGCCGATGTTTTGGTGGAAGATTATGTCGCCAAAATTGAAGCTAAAATAGAAAAAGAGGTGACCAAAGCTGAAAAAAGATTTGGCGATGCTTTCGATAAGGAGCAGTTTGTAGCTACCAACCCGCGTGTTGTAAAATATAACGAACAGGCACAGGCTATTTTAAAGCGATTGGGACAATCGTTGGAAAAAGAAGATTTAGCCGATGTGAAAGCGCTTATTGAAGAGCTGGAAATTGCCGATCCAGAAACGGGAAGCAAAAATTGGACGGAAGTAAAGCAGTTCAATTTAATGTTTGGCACCAAATTGGGTGCTTCTGCAGATTCTGCGATGGATTTATACCTGCGTCCAGAAACCGCTCAAGGTATTTTCGTGAACTTTTTAAATGTTCAGAAAACAGGGCGTATGAAAATTCCTTTCGGGATTGCCCAAACAGGAAAAGCCTTTAGGAATGAAATTGTAGCCAGACAGTTTATATTTCGTATGCGTGAGTTTGAACAAATGGAAATGCAATTCTTTATCAAGCCTGGAACCCAAAAAGAATGGTACGATTACTGGAAAGAAACCCGATTGAAATGGCATTTGTCATTAGGGATGGGAGCAGATAATTACCGTTTCCACGATCATGAGAAATTGGCTCATTACGCTGATGCCGCTTCGGATATTGAATTTAGATTCCCTTTCGGGTTCAAGGAATTGGAAGGAATTCATTCCAGAACCGATTTCGATTTGGCACAACATGAAAAATTCAGCAATAAAAAATTACAGTATTTCGATCCGGAAGAAAATAAGAGTTATGTTCCTTATGTATTAGAAACATCGATAGGTTTGGATAGAATGTTCTTAGCTGTATTTTCGAACGCCTTACAAGAAGAAGAATTGGAAAATGGTTCTACGAGAACGGTTTTAAAACTCCCTTCTGTATTGGCGCCAACTAAAGTAGCTATTCTGCCTTTGGTTAAAAAAGATGGATTGCCGGAAGTAGCCAGGGAGATTTTTGAAGAATTGAAATGGGATTTCAACGTAACTTACGATGAGAAAGATGCGGTAGGAAGAAGGTACCGACGCCAAGATGCGGCAGGAACACCTTTTTGTGTAACTGTAGACCACGATACTCTAGAAGATAAAACGGTTACCATAAGACACCGGGATACTATGGAACAAAAGCGAGTTAAGATTAGCGAGCTAAGAGATATTGTTTCGAAGGAAGTAGATATTAGAAATTGGTTGATGAAAACCAAATAATAAAACTGTTTTAAGCCATCATTGAAAGCTAAATCTGCCTGATCAATCTTCGGAAGATAAGCTTATCTCAAGGTAGCGGATTAAATATAGAGGTTGTTCAAAAAGTTATCTGGAGAACATTTCTGTCTAATTGAGCGTAGTCGAAATCATGAATTTCTCGGCTAAGCTCTAAAAGAAAGCTCAATTTACTTTTTGAACAACCTTTTTGTTTTTTAAAATGTTACCGTGGCTCCCACTAAAAAGTTAATCCCCGCCTGAGGATAATAACCAGTTCCGTTCAAAGTAGACACAGATCCATCGTTGTTGGAAACATCATAGGTATAATAGTATCCATTGGAGATGTATTCCACATCAAAAATGTTGTTGACCAAACCACTTAGTACAATCGACTTAAAGAAACTGTTGGTTTTTAAAGTGTATTGTAGATTTAAGTCGTTCACGAAATAAGCACTTAATTTAGAATTTTCGGCATCGGTATTTCCCAGATATTGTTCTGAGACATATTTTGATAGGAAAGAAAACTGTAGGCTTTTTGTTGGAGTGTAGGTAAAGTTGTTGCCCGCTATAAAATTAGGGGAGTAGGAAATGTTGGTGTTGCCCAGTTCTTGTAGCTCTCCGTCTATTTGTGTTACGAAATCTACGTTTTTGTTACTGCTCAAAGCAAAATTAGGCTGAAGAAAGAATTTCTCTGCAAAACGGAAGGTTGCATCCACTTCCAACCCTAAACGGTAGCTGTCTCCCACATTCTCACGTAGTGGCGCCCCTACATCGTTAAGCTCCCCAGTAAGCACCAATTGGTTTTTATAACGCATGTAATACGTATTGGCATTTATTTTAATGTTTGGTTTTGCGTAGCGCCAACCCAGCTCAAAATCGTTAAGGGTTTCCGGCTCTGGATCGCCACTTTCATAATCATTACGGTTGGGTTCTCTGTTGGCTCTGGCATAAGAGAAATAAAGACTGTTATCTTCATTTAGATGGTAAGTAAGTCCGGCTTTCGGATTAAAAAAGTTGAAGTCGTCGTCCACCAAACCAGTTTCGTTCCCATTAGCTTGGTAAGACACCCGGCGGTATTGCATGTCTCCATACAAACTCAGATTATCAGTAACCGAATAGATGAGTTTGGCGTAGCTATTAAAGTCGGTTTTAGTTGAGTTATCATCATAATACCGGTCTCTAATTTCACTATCGGTAGCATATCTTGCCCAAATAATCTCCCCAAAATGGTCGCCTTCATATTTGTTCAAGGCCCCACCGGCTATGAATTCAATTTTTTCGTTTTTGTATTCCGCAGAAAAAGTTGTTCCGTAGAAATCGTTATCCAACCATCTTCTTCTAATTAAATCGGTGGTGTTTATGGTGTCTCCATTGACGGTAATCGGGTCGAAACCATAGGTGGCAAAATCATCGTCTTGGCGATACTGCTCAAAGAAACCTCTTCCTTTGGTGTAATGGATAGCAAGATTGGTACTCCAGTTTTGGTTTAAGCGCTCGTTCCAATGCAGTTGAAAATGGTCTTGCTTGTAATCGTCCACCTCATTATCGTAATAGTCTACAATATTCCCTTCGGCGTCATAGATAGCACCCGCACTGTTAAAAGTTCTACCATAAGCATCTATTTGATACTGCTCTACACCGTTCCAAGATTGATAGGTTTTTTCTTGTCCTCCAAAAACCAGTGCTTTTATCAAGGTATTTTCATCTACATAAGCACCTTGTAAGAAATAAGACTCAAGATCTGATGAAGCCCTGTCGATATAACCGTCGGATTTTATTCGGGACAATCTTCCGGAAACCTCAATATGATCGTTTAATTTACCTGTACTGAATTTTATGTTGGCTCTGCGCGTATCGAAACTTCCGATCGAACCTGAAATTTCTGCATAGGGATCCTGGGAAATAGCATCGGTAAGCAAGTTTAAACTGGCACCAAAAGCCCCTGCTCCATTGGTAGAAGTTCCCACACCGCGCTGTAATTGTAAATTTTCTGTGGAAGAAGCGAAGTCAGGCATGTTCACCCAAAACGTCCCATGGGATTCCGAATCGTTGTAAGGGATCCCATTGATGGTAACATTAACACGTGTCGCGTCGCTACCTCGTACACGAATACCCGTATATCCAACGCCCGCTCCAGCATCAGACGTAGTAACCACCGAAGGCATATAGCTCATAAGCACAGGAATGTCCTGTCCTAAATTCCTTGGCGCCATTTCTTCCGCCGTTAGATTGGAATAGGTTACCGGCGCATCCCCGCTTACCCTTATGGCAGAAACCAACACTTCGTCCAGCATAACGTCTTTTTCAGAAATTTGGACATTCAATTCGGTGTCTTTGGAAACTTGAAGGGTTTTTATAATAGGTTTTTGCCCCGAAAAATTAAAGGTAATTGTTTGTTTTCCCTTGGGAACCGTTAACTCGTAATAACCATTTGCATCGGTTTGTGTACCCGCATCACTTTCTTTGTGCAAAACGGTAGCACCGGGAATGGGCACATTTTCTTGATCTGTAAAAACTCCGGAAACTTGAAATTCCTGAGCATTGGTTATGCCTGCAGAACACAGTAATAAACTAAAAAAGATGAATAAAAACTTCATTCGTAATTGTTTTACGAATAAAAGGGGTTGTTATTCTTGTTTGTTTGTTAAATTGATTGTTTGCCTTTGTAAATGCTTTGGTTGTAATCTATTTGTTGACCTAATGAAGTCTATTAAGATAACAACCAAACATTTTTTTGTTGTTCGGCCCTCCCTAAACAGCATTACCTGTTCTAGGTTCCATGGGTATAATCTCAGCCTGTTTTAATGATGATCTAATCATTAAAAAAAGCACCCCTTTTGAGATGCCGCAAAGCTACAAAACGCTTATTTAATCATGCAAATATTTTGATAAAAGTTTGATATGCTTTTCAATCACTTTATTTACCTTTAAAAATTGTTATATAACAGCCTTGACTTTTAAATAAACGATACAAATAAATGAAAGAATCCAAGAGTAGAATTCCTTTAAAAGTATTCCTTAGTTACTTGGCGCTGGTGTCGCTGGTAGTAGTAGTTGGATGGATGGTTTATAACGAGTTGAGCTCGTTTACCCAAGCACAACGGGACGAAACCATCGAGAAGGATAAAGTGTTACGCATAGGGAAGCTACTCACTTTAATGTACGAAAGCGAAAGTTTTGCCCGTTCTGCCGTACAATCCAACAACAGGGAGCCATACCTTCGGTTTATTAGGAAGAACGATTCCATATCGGCTCAAATAGATTCCTTAAAATTATTGATCAATGAGCCATACCAGTCTAAATTATTGGACAGTGTAAATTACTTGCTTCAGCAGAAAATAAAAAACATTAGTGAATTACGGGAGCTCCGTCTCAACGATACTTCAGAAAAAAATATTGAAACGGCTATTGAAAAGTTATCCAATATAGAGGATCAATTGGGGAGGCTTTCCCTTAAGGACTTTGTGGAAGATCCTGAAAACCTAGATGAAGATACCAAGAATTTGCTGCAACAGCGCATCGAGATTTATAACCGCTACATTCCACGTGATTCTACAAATTCGGTGGATCAAAAAACGTTGGATTCTATTGTAACGGCCTCTCGAGAAATGCTTCAAAATGTAAAAGAAGAGGCTTCATCCCAAAAATTGTATTACGCGTTTAAAGAAAGGCAGTTGTTAAAAAACGACCTTAATACCTCGCAACAGCTTCGGCAAATTTTAACGGCGTTTGAAGATGAGTTTATTTCAAATTCAAGACAGCTTAATGCAGAACGGGAAAAAGTGCTTCAAAGAAGTATTCGAGTAGTTTCCGTAGCTGCTATAATTGGAGGGATTTTAGTGGTGTTGTTTTCGTTAATAATTCTGCGTGACTCATGGAAAAGCCAACAATACAAAAAACAAATAGAAAGGTCCAACGAGCACAATAAGCTTTTATTAAAAAGCAGGGAGCAGCTTATATCCATGGTGAGTCACGATCTAAGAACACCTTTGAGCACCATTGTTGGCTATACCGAATTACTAAAGGAAGCCGATTTAAACGAAAAGGAATCACATTACACCGATAGTATAAAGAATGCCTCGAAATATGTAACCCAGCTTGTAGAAGACCTGCTTGACTTTAGTAAACTGGAGGCAGGGAAAATTAATATAGAACGTGTGTCTTTCGATCTTGCTAACCTTGTAAAAGAAACCGCCGAAAGCGTACAATCGATTTATGCTTCTAAAAATATCGAACTGGTTATAGATATTGATCCGGCAATAGATAAACTCCTTTTGGGAGACCCTTTTCGGGTAAAACAAATTTTATCCAACCTTGTAGGGAATGCTTTTAAATTTACAGAAGAAGGAAGTATAGCCATTAAAGCGCGTTTAAAGAGAACGAGCGATGGCAAACAGCTTGTTTCGCTAGCTGTAATAGATACGGGAATTGGCATTAAAAAGGAGAAACAAGATATCATTTTTGAAGAGTTTACTCAAGCCGAAGGCGGTGACACCGAAAAGAAATATGGCGGTAGCGGTTTAGGTCTTACCATTTCCAGAAAGCTGGCAAAATTACTCGGTGGAAATTTATACCTAGAAAGTAAGGAGGGGAAAGGGAGTACCTTTTCATTTGTTTTTCCTGCGGAATTTAGCAATCAGGAAATAGCGAAAAAACCAGAAACCAAAGAGGAGTTGCCAGTTTCCAACAAAAGATTCACGGCCATTGTAATAGATGATGACGAAACTTTATTGAGTTTGAACCGGGAAGTATTGGAAAATAATAATTTTGAAGTATTTACTTTTAATAGCGGAAAAAAGGCTTTG
Source organism: Galbibacter sp. BG1 (assembly GCF_013391805.1). Taxonomy (GTDB): domain Bacteria; phylum Bacteroidota; class Bacteroidia; order Flavobacteriales; family Flavobacteriaceae; genus Galbibacter. The sequence goes on from NZ_CP058364.1 coordinate 1,660,145, forward strand.
GAAGAAATAAGTAATATTGCGTACGATTTTATAATTACCGATATACAATTGCCGTCCTTCAACGGATTCTATTTTGCTGAAACACTGAGATCAGACGAGCAATACCGTTACAACAATCAACCTATAATTGCCGTTACGGGAAGAAAAGATTTAAATAAAAAAAGTTATATTGAAGCTGGTTTCGCAGAGTTTCTCTACAAACCATACGAACCTAAAATATTGCTGAATAAGATTGCCCAAGTTGTAAACCATGAAAACCAAACCCCGGAAATGGAAGAAGCCCCACCAGAAAAATCGGCCGCTGCCAACGAACTTTTTGACCTAACCTCTTTGAGTTCTTTTTTAAATGACAAAGAAGCTGTGCTAGAAATCATAGATGTTTTTAAAGAAACTACGGTTGAAGATCTAAAGGATCTAAAAATTATGATTAAAGAATCAGATTTGGAAGGTGTTCGGAAGATTGCCCACAAAATGCAAACTATGTTTAAGCAAATAAGTGCGCAAACAGTAATACCTATTCTTAACTTTTTGGAACATTTTAAAGATGAAGAGCAAAAGCAGTTACCTGAAAATTATAAGGCGCTAAAGAAAAATATAAAGCTCACGTTTAAAGCTGTGGATAAAAATTTAAAATAGCAATGACTGTGTTTAGCATAAAAGTTTATCTCTAAATATCCCGAGAGAGAATGAGCTTTAATTCGGTAAGTTCAAAGGTTTCCCGATGGATATATAAGCTTTCCCGCAAGCTTGGTAGGGTTTTATGTAACGGAGTAGCCTTTCCCGCAAACCTTATTGCCCCTCCCGAGAACCGTGAAGCGAGTTTTTATTTATAACAAGAGAGGTCGAGAATCCATATGAAAGGAGTTGTGAAAGAATTGTTACGTAGGTTGGCACGGGTCTTAACAAGCACAAAAATACTGAATGCCGACGCTTCAGTAACATTGACAATCCTCGTGATTTATCTGCCTACATTTCGTTCGGTTTTGTGAGATTTTTATTCGGGCTGATTTTAAGTTCTCTAAAGTAAATTAGGGCATATTTTCCTATATTGGCAATAGTATTTTTTTAGTCTACAAAGGTCTCTTTTATTACTTCTTTACATTTTTCAATTTCCGATTTTGTCAGACTTTCAAAAACTCGGATGATTCTTGTTTTATCTACGGTTCGAATTTGGTCGATTGCAATCATCCCCTTTTTTCCGTTGTGTTTTACAGAAACTCTAGTCGGGTATTTTTTTAGGGACGTCGTCATTGGCGCAAGTACGATTGTTTTTAAGAATTTATTCATTTCATTTGGTGAAACGATAACGCAAGGTCTTGTCTTTTTTATTTCACTACCAATTGTAGGGTCAAGATTTACAAGAACAATTGAGTATTGTTTTAAATCCATTCCTCGAGGTTTTCATCGTCGAAGACATCGTTCATAAGTAGCTTGTCATCTCCGATTTCGCTCATTTTCTTAAACTCCTTTTCCCAATTTTTTCTTGGTGAAGCGATTGGCTTAAGAACTATTTGTTCTTTTTCCAAGATGAGTTCAACCTTGTCTTTAATATTATATTTATCCAGAATGGTCTTGCTTAAACGAAGTCCTTTTGAATTTCCAATTTTAATTATTGATGTTTCCATAATTAATAAATGTTATTACAAAGTAAGTACATTTTGTTGGACTATCAAAATTTGTTTCGTATGAATACCAAATGGCTTTAAGCCTCGATCTCGTATTCTTTAATTTTATTGTAAAGTGTTTTTCGGGTAATATTTAGTAAACGCGCAGCTTTAGATTTGTTGTTGCCAACCTCATTTAATGCGTTTATTATAAGGTCGCGCTCATTGTCTTTAGTGGAGAACGACTTTACTTGATTGGCAGTTTCCTTCGGTGGACTGGTAATTTCCATGGGTAAGACGTTCTTTTCGATGAGCTCTCCTTGTGTAAGTAAAGCCGAACGTTTAATTACATTCGACATTTCACGTAAGTTACCGGGCCATTTATACTTTTGAAAAATTTTAATAACCTCGTCCGAAAATCCTAAAACATTTTTGTTGAGCTGTTCGTTAGCCATATTCAAAAAATGATCGGCAAAAAGCAAAAGGTCTTCCTGGCGTTCGTGTAAATTGGGCACTTTTATGGAAAACTCATTGAGTCTATGGTAAAGGTCTTCGCGAAACTGTCCTTTTTCCACGGCTTGGAGCAGATCTTCGTTGGTGGCGGTTATCAAACGGATGTCTACATCAATCTCTTGGTTGCTTCCTATAGGTTTTATTTTTCGTTCTTGTAGCGCCCGTAAAAGTTGAATCTGATTTTCATAGGACAAATTACCTACTTCATCTAAAAATATCGTTCCACCATTGGCAGCTTCAAAATGGCCAATTTTATTATTAACGGCTCCCGTGAAAGAACCTTTTACGTGTCCGAAAAATTCACTGGCCGCGATTTCTTTTGGGATGGCCCCACAATCAACGGCTATAAAACTAAAATTCTTTCTTCTACTATTATCGTGAATGCGTTTGGCTACCACTTCTTTTCCAGTACCGCTATCTCCCGTAATTAAAACCGACATGTCGGTGGGGGCAACCAATTTAATGTATTCATTTAATTTAATGGAAGCACTGCTAATTCCAGAAACCGGTTTTTTGGCAGACAAGGGTTTTGTCTTGGACGTTTTAGAAGGTGCTTTAGCAGTGGTCTCTTCCACTGGTGTGGAAGTCTTTTTTTCTCCTTTAAGCGCATTTTGTATCACGATAAGAACTTCATCTTGATTAAATGGCTTGGAAATATAGTCAAAAGCGCCCTTTTTCATCGCTTTTACAGCGGTGGAAACTTCAGCATAACCGGTCATTAAAATAACGGGTGTATCGGGATGCTTTTCTTTTACTTTGGTAAGTATGGTAATTCCATCATCGTCAGGAAGCCTGAGATCTGTAAAAACTAAATCATACGAAGTATTGGAGAGCTTTTTTTGAGCTTCTTCCGATGAATAACTGGTCTCTACCGTGAAATCATTTTTTTTTAAAAAACGTTCCAACATCGCCGAAAACGTAACATCATCTTCTATTAATAAGATCTTTGGCATTCTATAACTGACTTTCTACAAAAATAGAAAGTTATTAGAAGCTACCACCTAAAAAAATCATAAAAAAAGGGACGGCTTTCACCATCCCCAAACAAAATATGACTTTGTTTAAAACTTGAATTCTTTAAATTAACTTTTCATGAACTGAAACAAAATTATTTCTGAATCCATTCCCCATCTGCGGTGGCATATAGGTTGGATGTTTGTCCTCCAACTTCCACTTGGATTTTGTATTCGTCTGCGTCATTTTTAAACGCTTTTGAAACTTCAATTCCTGGGAAATCGGCTTCCAAGGCATCTGTTATGGCTGTTGGAAGTTCTGTGGCATCTATAGGTGTATACTCATCTTGGTCTGCGTAAATTTCTTCTGCAATTCCGTCGTGAAAAATTACTGGGGTTGTTGCAAAAGATGCAAAACTACCTAATGCCATTGCTGATGCTAATACTAACTTTCTCATATCTTTTTCTTTTTTTATGTTTTACTTAAACTTAAATCGTTTACAGTTTATAAAACCAATTTTATACCACATTTAGGGTGAATCACTTAATATTTTAATATTCAATTAGTTACAGTCAAATGCAGATTATTTTGACTAAGAGAAGCTGTTTAAAACTGTATAATTTGAATACAAAAGTGAGTAATTTGTGTACCGGGGTACACAGCTGTTATATAAGTAAAGGGCGTTTTTTCAGACTGATTTTAGTCATTTGGATCCGTTTTTACAGATAAAATTTTAATCTTACTGGAGAGTTATCGTTCAATTCTCGTCAGGTAGGGAATAGAATTTGGTGCCGCGTGGGAAAGCAAAAAAGACTTGCCAATAAATTGACAAGCCTTTTTCTCAAACGTAATTAAAATAAACGAAGCTTATTGCTTATTATTTCTGTATCCAATCTCCGTTCTCGTTGGCATATAAAGTAGTTGTTTCCTCTCCTACCATTACGTCCAACTTATATTCTGAAGCTTCATTTTTATATGCTTTAGAAATTTCGGCTCCTGGGAAATCTGCTGCTAGGGCATCAGTTACCGCTTGTGGAACCTCTGCTACATCAATTTCTTGATATTCTTCTTGAATGGTGTTAACAGTTTCATTGTTATTTTCTAAAACTACTGGGGTAGCTGCAAATGCTGTTAAACTACCTAATGCTAAAACGGATGCTAAAACTAACTTTTTCATGATATAAATGTTTTTATGATTATTATTAATTGTTTTCACTTATTAAATAGCCATTTCTATACCAAGGTCGTTAGCATAGTTCTGTTAAATACTAATTAACTGATAATCAGTATTTTAATTCGTTTCGAGAAAAAATAATTCCATATGGAAGTGAGTAAAACACTGTGAAAGCCGCAAAGAAAGTGTGTAATAACTACCCGATTTTATTCAGAAATAGTCAATGCCAAAAGTGTAAATTTAGAACCTTAATTATTCAAATTGAGTTAGTTGCATAAAAAATGGGCGTAATACAATTTTATTGTATTACGCCCAGTCTTTTTATTTCGATTCAGTTTTATTCTATAACAGTCCCATCCTCTAATGGATTAATAGGAGCTTCTCCATCGTTAATGGCAGAATCAATTTCTTCCATAGGCTTTACATTGTCGTCTATGGCAGGTTGTCCTTGAGGCACCTGATTTGGTTGCGCAGCACCCGGTCTTTGATAAAAATGACTGAAACGCTCCAGATAGTCGTTAAAAGTTTTTGTCTCCGGAAGTGCAAACTCTTTATTGTCATTACCAACAACAATATCAAGTAAACTTCGGTACCTCTCCACATCGCTTACGATGTCTGAAGCATAATTATATTGGGTATCGATATCTAGATTACTGTAATAGTTTAAGCTTTCTTGGTATTTCTTGGCAATGTTCTTATAAAGTTCCCTAGCTTTTTCAGTTTCCCCTACTTTATAATAACCTTCTACGTATGGTTCTAAGAAAACATAATAACCAAAGTAGCCAAATGGCATTTTCTCCATCGCTAAATCCAATACGTCTTTAGCTTTTTGGGTTTTATCGGTTCTAATTAACTTTTCAGTTAATCGCGCCAAATTCCCACGGTACGAGATACTGTTTTTGCGTGTTTCTGGATCGTGGTAAATATCAGGAGATTCGGAATTCCCCCAATCCCAGTCCATTACAATATTATACATAAGGTCTTCGTCAATGCGGCCCATTTCATACGGATTGTTTTTATCAATCGGGGTTTCAATAGGCACTAACTTATATACAAGACCGTCTAGTTGCAAGTAATCTTTCATCCAAAGATATTCCGCAGGATCGAAACTTCCTCCTGTAAAGTATATTGGACGCTCCCAATTATTGTTTGCCAAAATATCCAACATTAATATACGGTTCTTCGGCAAGGCACTTTTAGGAAGGTCAATGTCTATATAATCCACAATTTTAGCAGAGTCTTTTTCTTTTACCAATCCGTTTTTAAGAACAGTTCCTTTATTTACAGGTACACGGATTTTATTTGTGGGGTAGAAAGGCAAGTTTAGATAGCTTTCTGGATATTGAGAAATGTCCCCGCCCCGTTTTTTAATAAGGTTTCTTATCGTATTGTCATCGTTGCTTATCCAGTCCATGAATTTTTTAATGTCCCAACGTTCATCTGTTAATTGCTGGTAATACACAGCATCACGAACACCATAGGCATATTTATCGTGGGTAAGTTGAGACGGAATGGGTTTGCTCTGGTACGCAGTTCGCTTCATTTGGTCGATATACCAATCCGTAGCGAATAAACTAGTATTGATCGTTCGTACATCTGTGCGGTATCCTTCTATTTCCTGCGCATACCATAAAGAAAATGTATCGTTATCTCCAATAGTAAAGAGTATGGCGTCTTTATCTTCCTCTATGGAATCTAAATAGGATTTTGCCATGGATTGTGCCGTATACCTATCGGAACGATCATGGTCGTCCCAATTTTGGTACGCCATTACCGTGGGTACTGCTAAAAAACAAACCACGGTAATTAGTGGGGCCAATACTTTTGGCTGAAGGTATTTTTTAAACTCCTCAAAAAGTGCATACACTCCCATTCCAATCCACATAGAAAAAACGAAGAAAGAACCTACAAGCGCATAATCCCGTTCGCGGGGTTCAAAAGGACGTTCGTTCAAGTAAATTTTAAGGGCGAGCCCCATAAAGAGGAAAAGGGTAAAAAGCACCCAAAATTGTTGCTTGTTGGACTTCAGAATAAAAATAAATCCGATAAGCCCCAAAATTAAAGGCAAAAAGAAATAGGTGTTTCGGGCTTTGTTGTTCAATACATCCGATGGAAGGTTGTCTTGAGAGCCCAATCTCCATTCATCTATAAATTTTATACCGCTCAACCAGTTTCCGTGGTTATCCAGTTTTCCTTGAATATCGTCTTGGCGCCCAGTAAAATTCCACATGAAATAACGCCAGTACATGTACCCCATTTGAAATTCAAAAAGGTAATGCATATTTTGCCAGAAGGTCGGCTTTTCAATAATTAGAAACTCGTTGAATTGCTTTATAAAGTTTAAATATTCTTCTTCATCGATGGTGCCATTTTCTAGGTCCCTCTTAAATTTACTAATGGCTCCTTTAAGTTGTTTCTCGCTACTGTACTGTGGCTTTACCTTTATATTTACGGGGCCTGTAATCTTCATATAATTAGCGGCGTGCTCACTGCTCCACATTCTCGGTAAAAATCCTTCTTGCGAACTATTGGGAGCTACACGGGAGTTCTTAAAGTTGTTTACGATGACATATTTACCTGTTTTGTAATCTCTTTCATATTTCGGTTTGTCATCTTTATAAGGATTGTCTGGATCTTGTCCTGCAAATGCATCGGTATACATTGGACCATAGAAAAGATGGGTTTCTGGATATTGCTCTAAGTTGTAATAAGCTAGAAGCTGGCGTGCATCTGTGGGGCTGTTTTCGTTAATTACCGTTCCAGCATTGGCACGTATGGGAACCATCATCCAAGTGGAAAACCCGATAAGGATAAACATCACACTTAAAACAATGGTATTTAATAGGTTGTAATTTTTCTTGCGGGTATAACTCAATCCGAAGTAAAACAAAGCAATAATTAAGAGTCCCGCTATTATAGTTCCCGAGTTAAACGGTAAACCAATACTGTTCACGAAGAAAACCTCCAAATAAGCAAATAACTTCATTACATTAGGAAGCAGTAGTTTGAAAATAAACAGGAGTATGGCAATAGAGATTACATTGGCAAGGATAAACGATTTCGCATTGTAATCTTTATAATTTTTAAAATAGTAAATCATTCCCAAGGAAGGGATCGTTAGCAGAGCCATAAAATGAACCCCGAAAGAAAGTCCAACTACCAAAGAAATAAGCACCAGCCATCTATTTCCGCGAGGGGTATGCATTTCGTCTGCCCATTTTAATCCCAACCACACCATAAGGGAAGTAAGGAGCATGGCCATGGCATATACTTCGGCTTCTACAGCATTAAACCAAAAACTATCAGAAAATGTAAAGGCTAAAGCCCCCACAAATCCGCTTCCTAAAATGGCAATGTAATTACCAGTGGAGAGTTCGTTTACTGTAAGTTCTCCGTTTTTTAGGGCGAGTTTTCGTGTAATGTTGGTAATGGACCAAAACATAAATAATATGGTAAAGGCGCTAGAGAAAACCGACATGTGGTTTACGGTAACAGCGATAGCCTCAGCATCTGGGGCGAACATCGCAAAAAAAGCACCAATCATTTGGAAGAAGGGAGCCCCAGGAGGGTGCCCAACCTGTAATTTAGCAGAGGTGGCAATATACTCACCGGCATCCCAAAAGCTCGAAGTAGGTTCTACTGTTAGGTGATAGGTAATAAGTGCAATTAAAAAAACTACCCAACCTAGGATAGTATCCCATTTTTTAAATTGATTTGCAGACATGTAACTGTTTTTCGTATATAGCAGGCGAATTTAATAAATATTAAGGGAAAGTACCCCACTTTTCAAAAATGTTAACAGGGCGAATTTTGGGCAAAATAAAAAATTTCAAAAAAATGTTTGCGCATATCAAAGTTTGTTATAAATTTGCACCTGCTTTTACGGATGAGAGTCCAAACAAGCAAGGTTTAATGGCCTATGGTGTAATTGGCAACACAGCTGGTTTTGGTCCAGTCGTTCTAGGTTCGAGTCCTAGTAGGCCAACGGAAAACAAGGAAAACCCATACTTATTGTGTGGGTTTTTTGTTGCCAAAAAAATTTAATTTCACTGTTAAACTGGAGCGATGCATTCCTATAATAAATTACTTTATTAGAAGTGTTTATAGGTTTAAAAAAAATTGTATATTTGCACCGTTGAAAGTGAATAATCTATTTCAGAGGGGACAAAAAGTCCCCTCTTTTTATACAAATATTAGATGTTGAAGGAAAGAGTAACAGCACTTTTAAATGAAGTTTTTGACGAGAATAAGTCGCTTTTTTTGATTGATTTCTCGATAACTCCCGATAATAAAATCAAAGTAATTGTTGATGGCGATAAAGGAGTTTCTTTGAAAGATTGCATGGCAGTAAGCAGGCATGTAGAACACAACTTAGATAGGGAAGAGCAAGATTTTTCCCTAGAAGTTACTTCCCCGGGAGCTACGGAGCCTGTAGTTAACAACAGGCAGTACAAAAAAAGTATTGGTAGAAAATTTCAAGTAAAGACTGCTGAAGATAAATTTGAAGGAGAACTAACAGCGGTAACCGAAACTGGTATCCAATTAAAATGGAAAGCCAGGGAGCCCAAACCGGTAGGTAAAGGAAAGGTAACTGTAAAGTACGAAAAAGAAATCCCTTTTGCGGATATAGAGGAAGCTAAAGTGATGATAACATTTTAATTAAGAAATTGACATGGAGAATCTTGCATTGATCGAATCATTTTCTGAGTTTAAAGACGATAAACTCATAGATCGTGTAACGTTAATGGCCATTTTAGAAGATGTATTCAGAAATGCCCTTAAGAAAAAGTTTGGATCTGATGATAATTTTGATATCATTATAAACCCAGACAAAGGAGATTTAGAGATTTGGAGAAACCGAATTGTGGTTGCTGATGATGAAGTGGAGGATGATAACCAAGAAATTTCTTTAACAGAAGCTAGAAAAATCGAACCAGATTTTGAAGTTGGAGAGGATGTATCTGAAGAAGTAAAGCTAATCGATTTAGGTAGAAGGTCCATTTTGGCTTTAAGACAAAATCTAATATCTAAAATTCACGAGCACGATAACACCACTATCTATAAGCAGTTTAAAGATCTTATAGGGGAGATTTATACGGCAGAGGTGCATCATATTCGTCATAAAGCGGTTATTTTGCTAGATGATGAAGGGAATGAAATTATTCTTCCGAAGGATAAACAAATACCTTCAGATTTTTTCAGAAAAGGGGAAAATGTAAGAGGTATTATCGAAGGTGTAGAGTTGAAGGGTAACAAGCCCATGATTATAATGTCTAGAACTGCTCCTGAGTTCCTTGAAAAGTTATTTGAACAGGAAATCCCTGAGGTATTCGACGGACTTATTACCGTTAAAAAAGTAGTGAGGATCCCAGGTGAAAAGGCAAAAGTAGCGGTGGATTCTTACGATGATAGAATAGATCCTGTTGGAGCTTGTGTGGGGATGAAGGGTTCTAGGATTCATGGGATTGTGCGCGAATTAGGAAATGAAAACATAGATGTTATTAACTTTACAAACAATCCACAATTGTTTATTAGCCGTGCATTGAGTCCGGCTAGAGTAAGTTTAGTAACTTTGAACGATGAAACTAAACATGCCGAAGTGCTTTTAAAACCAGAAGAGGTTTCTAAGGCAATTGGTAAAGGAGGTTTTAACATACGTTTGGCCGGTCAATTAACCGGTTACGAAATAGACGTGCTTCGTGAAGGTGTTGAGGAAGATGTTGAGTTAACAGAATTCTCAGACGAAATTGAAGCGTGGATTATAGAAGAGTTTAGAAAAATAGGTTTGGATACTGCTAAAAGTGTCCTAGACCAAGAGGTGAGCGACTTAGTTAAGAGAACTGATCTTGAAGTGGAAACCATTGAAGAAGTGGTGAGAATTTTAAAAGAAGAATTCGAAGACTAACTTTATAGAAGGTTGCAACTTCTGGGCTTGCCTGCGAGGTATTTATAGGTTAATAATGTAGCGATTGCAATTTCCCAATAAAAAGGGATAAAGGCAAAAGCACAACTCACAGAGTGAGTAAATAAAATTTAGGATAACAAATATTGTATGGCTGAAAGCGCAAAATTGAGGCTAAATAAAGTTTTAAGAGAATTAAACATTTCGTTGGACCGAGCGGTAGAATATCTATCGTCTAAAGGTCATGAAGTGGAGGCACGCCCTACCGCAAAAATTACCAATGAGGTTTACAATGTGCTCTTAGACGAATTTCAAACCGATAGGAGTAAAAAAGTTGCTTCCAAAGAAGTTGGGGAAGAAAAGCGTAAAGAGAAAGAAGCTATTAGGCAGGAATTGGAGAAAGAAAATGAGCTAAAACGCCAAAAGCAAGAAGAGCAAGAAGTTGTGAAGGCAAAAGCGAATTTGGCGGGTCCAAAAACTGTTGGAAAGATAGACCTCGACGGGAAGAAAGAGGAGCAGGCTTCTTCTAAAAAGAAAGAAGAAAAGAAAGCCGACAATGCAGCTGAGCCTAAGCAAGAGCAGAAGCAAGAAACTCCAAAGGAATCACCAAAACCTGTAGAGAAGAAGGAAGAAGTTGCTAAAGCGGAAGATAAAAAGCCTGTAGAGGCTAAAGCAGAGACTAAGCAAGAGGCGCCTGCAAAACCTAAACAGGAAGCTCCTAAAGAACAGAAGCAAAAACCTAAAGAAGAAGTAAAGCCTACCGAGAAGAAAGAAACGGTTGCTCCGAATGAAACCAAGAAAGTGATCGTAGATGGGGAAGAGGTAGATTCTGAACAGGTAAAAACCAAATACACCAAACTTTCTGGTCCTAATTTTACAGGGGAGAAAATAGATCTTTCCCAGTTTAATAAGCCTAAGAAGAAGAAGGAAGACGCGAAAGCTGGAGATAAAAAAGGTGCCAAACCTGGAGACGATAAGAAAAAACGTCGTCGTAGAATAAGCAAAGACAATAACAAAGGGCCAAGACCAAATAATACTGGCGGCGGAAGATTTTCTAAAGACCGTAACCAAAGAGGTAAAGGTAGAAGAAATGCTCCAGTGGAAAAGGTAGAGCCAACAGAAGAAGAAGTACAAAAACAAGTACGGGAAACTCTTGAAAAACTTCAAGGAAAATCCAATAAATCCAAAGGGGCGAAGTACCGTCGTGAGAAAAGGGACTTCCATAGACAGAAATCTGAGAAAGAACTTGCGCAACAAGAGGCAGAAAGTAAAGTAATTAAGGTAACTGAATTTGTTACGGTTAGTGAGGTTGCTACACTTATGGATGTTTCTGTTACCCAAATTATTTCAGCGTGTATGTCTTTGGGTATGATGGTAACCATGAATCAGCGTTTAGATGCTGAAACCTTAACGATCATCGCTGATGAATTTGGATATGAAGTTGAGTTTATAACCACAGATATTGAAGAGGATGTAGAGGAAGTGGTAGACGATCCGAAAGATCTACAAGATCGTGCGCCTATTGTTACGGTAATGGGTCACGTAGATCATGGTAAAACTTCATTGCTGGATTATATTAGGGAAGAAAACGTAATTGCTGGTGAGAGTGGGGGAATTACCCAACATATCGGTGCTTACGGGGTGAGCTTAAAAAATGGCCAAAAAATTGCATTTTTAGATACTCCTGGTCACGAGGCCTTTACGGCAATGCGTGCACGTGGGGCGCAGGTAACCGACCTTGCAATTATTGTGGTAGCGGCAGACGACGATGTAATGCCTCAAACAAAGGAGGCTATCAGTCACGCACAAGCGGCTGGAGTTCCAATAGTTTTTGCTATCAATAAAGTGGATAAGCCAACTGCAAACCCAGATAAGATTAAAGAAAGCTTGGCACAAATGAATCTTTTGGTAGAAGATTGGGGAGGTAAAATTCAATCCCAGGATATTTCGGCTAAAACAGGACAAGGTGTTCAAGAATTGTTGGAGAAAGTATTGCTGGAGGCTGAAATTTTAGAGCTAAAAGCGAATCCGAATAAAATTGCCAACGGTACTGTTGTTGAGGCTTATTTAGATAAGGGTAGAGGATATGTTTCTACGGTGTTGGTGCAAGCTGGTACCTTAAAAATAGGAGACTACGTTCTTGCTGGGACTCATAGTGGTAAGGTAAAGGCAATGCAGGATGAACGTGGAAAGGACATAAAAGTAGCCGGACCTTCAACACCAATTTCAATTTTAGGATTGGATGGAGCGCCACAGGCAGGAGATAAGTTTAGCGTATACGAAGATGAGCGTGAAGCGAAGCAAATTGCTGCCAAACGTACACAATTGCAGCGTGAACAGTCAGTTAGAACGCAACGTCATATTACGTTGGATGAAATTGGAAGACGTATTGCACTTGGAGACTTTAAAGAACTTAACATTATCCTGAAAGGGGATGTTGATGGTTCTGTGGAAGCGTTGACGGATTCTTTCCAAAAACTATCTACGGAAGAAATACATATCAATATTATTCATAAAGCAGTAGGGCCAATTACAGAGTCTGATGTGCTATTGGCTTCGGCTTCCGATGCGATTATTATCGGATTTAACGTTAGGCCAATGGGTAATGCCAGATCGATTGCAGATAAAGAAGAAATCGATATCCGAACTTATTCTATCATCTACGATGCCATAAATGATCTTAAAGATGCAATGGAAGGAATGTTGTCTCCAGAGCTTAAAGAAGAGATTACAGGTACGGCAGAGATTCGTGAAACCTTCAAGATTTCCAAGATCGGAACGATTGCTGGTTGTATGGTAACCGATGGTAAGATTTACAGAAATTCTGGAGTTCGTTTAATCCGTGACGGTGTGGTAATATATACCGGGGAACTGGCTTCCTTAAAACGTTTCAAGGACGATGTGAAAGAAGTTTCTAAAGGATACGATTGCGGACTTCAAATTAAAAACTACAACGACATTCAAGAAGGCGATGTAGTAGAAAGCTTCCGTGAAGTAGAGGTTAAGAAAAAGTTGAAGTAAAGTTCAACATCATATAAATAAAAAAGCGACTCTTTATCGGAGTCGCTTTTTTTTATGCGTTTAATTCCTTTTTAAGGCTGTAGGAGAAATGCGCTGGGGTATTCTTCTTTCACTTCAATTAAATACCTGTCGGCTTCCAGTCTTGTTCTAAATTTACCAACACGGACTTTATAGTTGGGCGTTTCAAAAACAATTTCGCTCGTCAGATCCTTAAAATCTCCGTTAAAATCACGCTTTGCCTTCTCGGCACCTTCTAAAGTTCCGTTGTAAATTTGAATTCGATACCTCTTTTCAGTTTCAGTTTTATTCAGTTTGGTTTTGTACGCTACCAACTTTTCGATGCGGGCATCTTGTTCTATATTGATTTTTCCTTCTGGCTGTGAAGTTTTAACACTGCTTTGAGCGAAGCTAATTCCGCTAAAAACCAGGGCAAAAATGGATAGTGATATACTTTCTTTGTAACCTAATATTCTCATAATGAATGCTGTTTTATGCAAATGTACTTGTATTATTTTTTTAAAGTCTAATTTTTTTTATTTAGAATTGGTATAAATTATGTATTAACGCTTCTGTAACATTTCCCAAATCGAGTCTATGTCGTATTTTTGTGCTCGGATTAGAAAAACGGTTTATTACCATTTTAGTATAAAAACCGTGCCAATTTTATGATAGAAAATACATATTTCAATATGAAAAAGGTGATACGCCGTAATTCAATTTCACGAATTTTAGGTATCGGATTAGCGCTTCTGCTATCATTTACAACTTCTGTATATGCTCAAGATGAAGCATCGGGTGACCCAGCTGCTGGGAAATCTTTGTTTAATACTTATTGTGCTGCTTGTCATAATCTAGATAGAAACATGACGGGTCCTGCTTTGAGAGGAATTGGGGATAAGCATGAGAAAGAATGGTTGTATAAGTGGATAAAAAACAGTCAGGCGTTAATTAAGTCGGGTGATGAAGAAGCCGTAAAGCTTTGGGAAGAATATAAGCCTTCTGTGATGACGGCTTTTCCTCAGTTGAGCAATGAGGATATCGATAATATTATTGCATATACCATGCAGCCTAAAGAAGAGAAAAAAGCAGATGCTGCTACAGCGCAGGCTGGAGGCGAGCAAGCTGGCGGTTCTTCTGGGGGTGTAGGAAACGAAATAATCTTAGGGGCGCTTATTTTAGTATTTGGAGTTCTTGTCGTAATGTTGTTTTTAGTTAATAAAACATTGAGAAGGATTGCGGAAGCTAATGGTGTTGTTTTTCCAGAGCAGGAAAAAAGATTGCCTTTGTGGAAAGCGTTCGTTCAAAACCAATTTTTAGTATTGGTGTCTGTTGTTTTCTTGTTGTTGGCTTCTGCCTACTTTGCATACGGTTATTTTATGCAGATAGGGGTAGATCAGGGGTATCAACCAATTCAGCCGATACATTATTCGCACAGAATTCACGCTGGAGATAACGGTATCGATTGTAAGTATTGTCACTCTTCCGCAAGAACTTCTAAGCATTCTGGAATTCCTTCATTAAATATTTGTATGAACTGTCATAAAAATATTGCAGAAGTTTCAGAAGAAACTGCAACAGCAGAATATTCAAAAGAATTTTACGATGGTGAAATTGCCAAACTTTATAAGGCTGTTGGTTGGGATGTTGAAAAGCAGGCCTATACCGGAGAAACACAGCCTGTAGAATGGGTGCGTATTCATAACTTGCCAGATTTCGCATACTTCAACCACTCACAACACGTAACGGTGGGTAGGATTGCATGTCAAGAATGTCATGGTCCTGTGCAGGAAATGGAAGTTATGTATCAACATGCTCCATTAACCATGGGTTGGTGTATAGATTGTCACCGTAAGACGAATGTGAAGATGGAAGGGAATGAGTATTATAAGAAAATACACGAAGAACTTTCTAAGAAATATGGTGTAGAGGAAGTGACAGCTGCTCAAATGGGTGGTATCGAATGTGCTAAGTGTCACTATTAATAAAAATAATCTCGTTGAAGAGAGGTACAAATAAGAATTTAAGAAGAGCCTGTTAAGGCAGGTTGATTTAAAATAGTTATATATAACATGGCATCAAACAAAAAATACTGGTCAAGTGTTGAGGAGCTAAATCCAAATAGCTCTATCGCTGAGACGCTTAAACAGAATGAGTTTGTTGAGGAAATCCCGAACGATGAATTTTTAGGAGATAAAGATTCGTTGGGTTCTTCGTCTACAAGTAGACGTGATTTTCTTAAATATGTAGGGTTTTCTACGGCGGCTGCTTCTTTGGCGGCTTGTGAGGGGCCTGTAAAAAAATCGATCCCATATGTGGTTCAGCCGGAAAACATTATTCCTGGAAAAGCGAATTACTATGCAACTACGATTGCAGATGGATACGATTTTGCAAGCATATTGATTAAAACTCGTGAGGGTCGACCAATAAAAGTAGAGAGTAACACCGACGCTAAGATTAATGGAGGGGCTAATGCAAGAGTTCATGCGTCTATTTTAGGATTGTACGACAGTTTACGTGTGCAAGGGCCTAAGGCAAAAGGTGAGTATATCACTTGGGATGACTTAGATAAAAATGTAATTGCTGGATTGAATGCTGCTAAAGCTTCTGGAAAGCAAATCGTTTTATTAACGCAAACATATGCGAGTCCGTCTACCAAAAAGTTGATAGCTGAATTTTCTGCGAAATATGGAAACGTAAAACATGTTCAGTATGATGCCATTTCTGAAGATGCTGCCTTGAATGCTTTTGAAGCTTCTTATGGAGTTCGAGCGTTGGCAGACTACGATTTTTCTAAAGCAGAAGTTATTGTTTCTTTCGGCGCCGATTTCTTAGGGGATTGGCAAGGTGGAGGTTTCGATACAGGGTATGCGAAAGGTAGAATTCCTTCGGAAGGAAAAATGTCCCGTCATATTCAGTTTGAATCTAATTTAAGCCTTACAGGGGCGAGTGCAGATAAAAGGATTCCTTTAACTGCTTCTCAGCAGAAAGTGGCACTGGCTAAGTTTTACGGTTACCTAAACGGTAAGTCGATTAGTGGAGAATTGCCTGCTAAAATTGATGAAGCTGTTAAAAATGCAGCTGCACAAGTGGCGAGAGCTGGTAGGAATGCAGTTGTGGTTACAGGGATCAACGATGTGGATGCTCAAAATGTAACTTTAGCGATTAATAAGAGCATTGGAAGTGTTGTAGTAGACACCGAAAACCCTCGATTTACACGCCAAGGAAATACAAAGCAGGTAGATGCTTTGGTAAAAGATATGAATGCTGGTAACGTTGGTGCTTTGGTTATAAGTGGTGTTAATCCGCTTTACTCATTACCAAATGCAGCAGAGTTTGAGGCTGGACTTCAAAAAGTAGGTCTTTCTATAGCGTATAGCTTAAAAGAAGACGAAACTGCTGTTAAGTCGGCTTATATTGCTGCGGCTCCTCACTATTTAGAGTCTTGGGGGGATGTAGAAATTAAAAAAGATCATTATGGTTTAATGCAACCTACCATTCGTCCTTTGTTCAATACAAGACAGTTTCAAGATTCTTTATTGACGTGGATGGGTAGTGATGTTGGTTACCACGATTATATAAAACAAACATGGACTTCTTCAATTTTGGGTGGGTCTTCTTGGAACAGCGCATTGCACGATGGTGTATTTGTTGGCTCCGGGGAGATGATGGCTCAGGAAGAGGTTGTTGAAGGATCATCTTCAGAAGAAACTGTTGAAAGTGCAGATGCAGAACCAGTAAATACGGTTAATGCCGAAGCGGCAGTAGCTTCTGTGGCTGCAGCAGTAAGAAAACTTGCAGGGGCCGCAGGAAACGGGATGGAGTTAGTATTGTATCCTAAAACCTCTATGGGGGATGGACAACAAGCAAACAACCCATGGTTACAAGAATTGCCAGATCCAATCACTAGAAATACGTGGGATAATTACTTAACGATCTCTTTAGCTGATGCGGAAGCGTTAGATCTAGAAAACTATACGGTTTCCAACGGTGGTTTAAATGGAGATTATGTAAAGCTTACCGTAAATGGGGTGACCTTAGATAAGGTTCCAGCTTTAATTCAGCCAGGTCAAGCGAAAGGAACAGTTGGTTTAGCTTTTGGTTACGGCCGGGAATTAGGGGTTAAAGAAGAGATGAAAACCGGTGTAAATGCATATCCGCTTTACCTAGGTTTCAATAATACACAGGAAGTTAAAATTGAAAAAGTTTCAGGTACCCATGAGTTTGCATCCGTGCAGATGAAGAGTACAATGGATGGAAGAAATGATATCTTAAGGGAAACTTCTTTAGAGATTTTCAATACTAAGAATTCGCATGTTTGGAATCCGCAACCTGAGGTTTCTGTAAACCACCAGGAAGTGCCAATCGCAGAAGCCGATTTATGGACTGAATTCGACTCTAGTATTGGGCATCATTTTAACTTATCGATCGATTTAAATGCTTGTACTGGTTGTGGGGCTTGTGTTATTGCATGTCATGCAGAAAACAATGTTCCAGTTGTTGGTAAAAGTGAAGTGAGAAAATACAGGGATATGCACTGGTTGCGTATCGATAGATATTATTCTTCGGAAGAAACTTTCGATGGAGATGCAGCAAAAGTTGAAGCGGCTCCAAACTCAATAAGCACATATCACGAATTGGAGCACCCGTCTGAGAATCCTCAGGTAGCGTTCCAGCCAGTTATGTGTCAGCATTGTAATCATGCTCCATGTGAAACGGTTTGTCCAGTTGCGGCAAGTTCTCATGGTAAGCAAGGTCAAAACCAAATGATTTACAACCGTTGTGTAGGTACGCGTTATTGTGCTAACAACTGTCCTTATAAAGTGCGTCGTTTCAACTGGTTCTTGTACAATGAGAACGATGAGTTCGATTTCCATATGAATGACGATTTAGGAAGAATGGTATTAAATCCAGATGTAACCGTACGTTCTAGAGGGGTTATGGAGAAGTGTTCTATGTGTATTCAAATGACACAGAAAACAATCTTAGACGCCAAAAGAGAGGGTAGAACAATTAAAGATGGTGAGTTTAAAACCGCATGTTCTGCTGCTTGTAGTACAGGGGCAATCAAGTTTGGGGATGTAAACGACAAAGAAAGTGAAATTGTTGAGTTGAAAGAAGACAACCGTATGTATCACTTACTTGGTTTTAAAGGAACCAGACCAAATGTATTCTATCACACTAAAGTGAGAAATACAGAAGAAGCTTAAAAAAAATTAATAAGAATAATTATATAAAGTATTATGGCGTCGCATTACGAAGCACCTATACGTGAACCTTTAGTAACGGGAGAAAAATCTTACCATGATGTTACTGTAGACGTTGCTGCTCCTGTAGAGGGAAGAGCGAATAAACAATGGTGGATTGTCTTTTCAATAGCTTTAGTGGCCTTTCTTTGGGGAATAGGCTGTATTATATATACAATATCAACCGGTATTGGAGTATGGGGATTGAATAAAACCGTTGGATGGGCCTGGGATATTACCAACTTTGTATGGTGGGTAGGTATCGGTCACGCGGGAACCCTAATTTCTGCGGTATTATTGTTATTCCGTCAAAAATGGAGAATGGCAGTTAACCGTTCTGCAGAGGCAATGACCATTTTCTCAGTAGTGCAGGCAGGTTTGTTTCCAATTATTCACATGGGGAGACCATGGTTGGCATATTGGGTATTACCAATTCCTAACCAATTTGGTTCTTTATGGGTAAACTTTAACTCTCCACTACTTTGGGATGTATTTGCAATCTCTACGTACCTTTCGGTTTCATTGGTTTTCTGGTGGACCGGTTTACTTCCAGATTTTGCAATGCTTAGAGATAGAGCGGTAAAACCATTTCAGAAAAAGATATATAGTCTTTTAAGTTTTGGTTGGACAGGTAGAGCAAAAGACTGGCAACGTTTTGAAGAAGTTTCTTTGGTATTGGCCGGTTTGGCGACCCCACTGGTACTTTCGGTACACACTATTGTATCTTTTGACTTTGCTACATCGGTAATTCCAGGATGGCACAGTACCATTTATCCTCCTTACTTTGTTGCAGGAGCGATTTTCTCAGGATTTGCCATGGTACTTACGCTGCTTATAATAATGCGTAAAGTTTCTAACCTTGAAGATTACATTACCAGAGCTCATATTGAGTATATGAACAAGGTAATCTTGTTAACAGGTGGTATTGTAAGTGTTGCTTATATTACAGAGTTTTTTATAGCCTGGTATTCTGGAAGTAATTACGAAGATTATACCTATCTTTCTATAGGTGCTGCTACTGGACCTTATTGGTGGGCATTCTGGGCACTTATTATCTGTAACTTTGTAGTGCCGCAAACCCTTTGGATTAAAAAATTACGAAGAAACTTTATGTGGTCTTTCATCGTATCGATCATTATCAATATTGGAATGTGGTTTGAGCGTTTCGACATTATTGTTATTAACTTAAGTAAGGGTCACTTACCATCTTCTTGGTCTATGTTCTCTCCAACTTTTGTAGATATCGGTATTTTCTTGGGAACCATAGGATTCTTTTTTGTATTGTTCTTATTATACGCTAGAACTTTCCCTGTAATTGCACAGGCAGAGGTAAAAACAATCCTAAAGTCTTCAGGAGAGCGTTACAAGCGTTTAAGAGATAGCGGGAATAGCCTAGTTGGAACGGCAGCAGATCATAGAACATCAGATATTGCTGAAGTGACGAAGGAAACTTCATCTGAAAAATTGGTGATAGATGCAGAAAAGCAGGAACATTTAATTGCTTCCTTAGGAAGATTTAACCCTGAAGAGGATAAGGCAGATGATCTTAAAAAAATAGATGGTATCGGTCCGGTTATGGAAAATACACTTAACCAAATTGGAATCTATACATACGAGCAAGTAAGTAGAATGTCTGAAAAAGAATACAATCTCTTAGATGCTATTACAGGGAAGTTTCCTGGTAGGGCGCAAAGAGATGATTGGGCAGGTCAAGCAAAAAATTTAATAAAATAATTTATGGCTTCAAAAGTTATACAAGCGATATACAATGATGACGACATTCTTATGTTGGCTGTAAAGCGTGTTAAAGAGGCACATCATCATATTGAAGAAATTTATACGCCATTTCCAGTTCACGGACTCGATAAGGCTATGGGCTTAGCACCTACAAGAATTGCCATTACCTCTTTTATGTATGGATGTGTAGGAATTACCGTAGCTGTTGTAATGATGAATTTTATTATGATTCAAGATTGGCCGCAAAACATTGGAGGGAAGCCAAGCTTTAGTTTTATTGAAAACATGCCTGCTTTCGTTCCAATTATGTTTGAGATGACGGTATTTTTTGCAGCTCACTTAATGGTGATTACTTTTTACATGAGAAGTAGATTGTGGCCATTTAAAAAGGCTGAAAATCCAGATGTAAGAACAACAGACGACCATTTTTTAATGGAAATAGCCTTAAACGATAATGAAGACGAACTAACGAAACTCTTGGTAGATACAGGAGCGATAGAAGTTAAAGTTTCAGAAAAGCACTAATAATTCGAAATGAGAGTTTTTGTAAAAATAGGGATTGTTTTAGGGATGGCTGCCATGGCAGTATCATGCCAGAATAAATCGACGCCAAATTATCAGTACATGCCTAATATGTATGAGCCTGTAGGTTACGAAACCTACCAGGAAACAGATGCATTTAGAAATGGAAAAGAAGGACAGCTACCAGTAGAAGGAACTGTGGCAAGAGGACATATACCATACGATTATCCTAACACATTAGAAGGATACAGTGAGGCGAAGGTAAACCTTAGAAATCCGTTGCCATTTGATGCATATAGGAATGCAGATTCTACAGTAACCGAAGATTATCTTAGAAAAGGAGAAGACCTGTTCAATATCTATTGTGCGGTTTGTCACGGAGAAAAAGGTAATGGTAAAGGTATACTGGTAGATCGTGAAAAGATTTTAGGGGTGCCAAGTTACGACGATGCCGGAAGAGCTATAACAGAAGGTAGCGTTTACCATGTTATACGTTATGGGTTGAATTCAATGGGGTCTTATGCCAATCAACTTAACGAGGAAGAACGTTGGCAAGTTACAGAATATGTAATGACCCTTAAGGCAGACTTAGAGAGTAAATAATTAAAATCAACTATCAAAAAGAAGATATCAAGATATGTACACGTTTTCAAATAGATTAAAGATAACATCTATCATTTTAATGATAGTTGGGATTCTTGGGATAGGATACGGTTTTATAAGTGCTCCGTCTACCATTGAAGAAGCGAAAGCTATGGTTGCCGCAGATGCTCATGGAGGTCATGGAGAAGCAGAGGCACATCATGAAGAAGTGGGAACACACCATGAGCCAAAAGTAACGCATCATGAAAGTGTAGAAGAGAACCATCATGAAGCTGGATCAGCGCATGGCCAAGATGCAGCTGTACACCAGTCTCACGACGAGCATACGCTAAGTAAATTACAAAATCGCCCATGGGCAGCTTTTTTAATAGCAGGTTTTTTCTTTTTTATGCTTGCTTTGGGAGCATTGGTTTTTTATGCAATACAGCATGTGGCGCAGGTAGGTTGGTCTCCTTTGCTTTTTAGGGTAATGGAAGCTATAAGTGCTTATTTGTTTCCTGGGGCCTTAATATTATATGTGTTTTTCGTTCTTACCTCTGCGTTCCATTTAAACCATTTATATATTTGGATGGATCCTGAAGTAATGGCGCATGATGGAATATTACAACTAAAGCAAGGATATTTAAACATACCATTTTTCTTGATTAGATCTACCATCTTTTTAGCTGGATGGATACTTTATAGACACTTTGCGGTTAAGAATTCTTATGCTCAAGATGAAGCTAAGGATAATACGTATTACAGAAAGAACTTTAAAATATCTGTATTTTTCTTATTGTTCTTTTTCGTAACGGAATCTATCATGGCATGGGACTGGTTTATGGGGTTAGAGCCACATTGGTATAGTACACTTTTTGCATGGTATGTATTTGCAAGCATGTTTGTATCTGCAGTTACTGTTATTGCAATGGTTACAATGTATCTTAAGTCTAAAGGGCTTTTGGAATATGTAAACGATAGCCATTTACACGATTTAGCTAAGTTTATGTTCGGGTTGAGTATTTTCTGGACGTATCTTTGGTTTGGTCAATTTATGCTTATTTGGTATGCCAATATACCAGAAGAAGCTGGATATTTCCTTACCAGAATAGAACATTATAATTTAGTATTCTTTGGAATGCTTTTGTTTAACTTTGTGTTCCCGTTCTTGGTATTGATGAATAGCGACTTTAAACGTGTAAATTGGTTTGTAATGATCGCCGGGATTAGTATTTTGATTGGTCACTACATGGATATTTTCCAAATAGTGATGCCGTCTACCGTGGGTGAATTATGGAGTTTTGGAGTACCGGAAGTTGGAAGTATACTTTTCTTCTTAGGGTTGTTTATCTTTGTTGTGTTTAGTGCACTTGCAAAAACACCATCTTTTGTGGTGAAAAGAAACCCATTTGTTGAAGAAAGTAAGCACTTTCATTATTAATTAAATTTTAAAAAGTAAACAGGATATATACGATGACTGCTTTATTAACAATAATTGTTCTTCTACTTGTTGCCATTGCCATTTGGCAAATGACTAAGATTTTTGAATTGTCGCAAGCCGGCAGTGATGACTCTCAGATTGCTAATGACAAAGACAACAAGATCAATGGGTATTTGATGTTTGGATTTTTAATCTTCATCTACCTTTTAACTATCTATTCTTTCTATGCATGGGGTGATGTGCTGTTAGGTACACCAGCTTCGGAGCATGGGCCAGAGTACGATAACCTTATGGGAATTTCCATGGCGCTTATCTTCTTTGTGCAGATTGTAACGCAGGCATTGCTGTATTACTTTGCTTATAAGTACAGAGGGCAGAAAGGTAAAAAGGCGTTATTTTATGCCGATAATGATAAGTTAGAGTTTATTTGGACTATTATACCTGTTATTACTTTAGCTGGTTTAATCCTTTACGGATTGTTTACATGGACAACCTTAATGGATATCGATGAAGAAGAGGGAGATCCTATTATAATCGAGTTGTATGCACAACAGTTTAACTGGAAAGCACGCTATGCTGGAGATGATAATGTATTAGGACAGGCAAACGTAAGACTTATTGATATTAATAAGAACAATGTTATTGGTATAGACGAAGCAGATCCTTACGGGGAAGACGATGTAGTTTCTCAAACAGAATTACACTTACCAGTAGGAAGAAAGATTATCTTTAAGATGCGTTCTCAAGATGTGCTTCACTCTGCTTATATGCCACACTTTAGAGCACAAATGAACTGTGTTCCTGGAATGATCACTCAGTTCTCATTTACACCAACAGTGACTACTGAAGAAATGAGATTGGATCCAGATATTTCAGAAAAGGTTCAAAAGATTAACAAAATTAGAGCTGAAAGAAGAGCTAATGGAGATGATAATGCAGATGCATGGGAGTTTGATTACGTTCTACTTTGTAATAAAATTTGTGGTTCTTCTCACTACAATATGCAGATGAAGATTGTAGTGGAAACACAGAAGGAGTTTGATGCATGGATAAAAGAACAGAAA
This sequence comes from Galbibacter sp. BG1, assembly GCF_013391805.1. Taxonomy (GTDB): domain Bacteria; phylum Bacteroidota; class Bacteroidia; order Flavobacteriales; family Flavobacteriaceae; genus Galbibacter. The sequence continues at coordinate 1,683,902 of NZ_CP058364.1, forward strand.
ACGTTCAAACAAACAATTGCATCAGCAGAATAATAGATATTTAGTAAGTTATATTAAAATATTAAAGGAAAGAGGATTATGTCAGCAACAGCATCACAGGCACACGTAGAAGATCATGCACATGATCATGGGCATCATCATAAAGAGACGTTTATAACGAAGTATATATTCAGTCAGGATCATAAAATGATTTCAAAACAATACCTTATTACCGGTTTGATAATGGGTGTTATTGGAATTGCAATGTCTTTGCTTTTTAGAATGCAGATTGCATGGCCTGGAGAGTCTTTTAAAATATTTGAAGTGTTATTGGGGAAATGGGCTCCAGAAGGAGTAATGGATCCTAACATTTATTTGGCATTAGTGACTATTCACGGTACTATCATGGTATTCTTTGTGTTAACACAGGGACTTAGTGGTACGTTTAGTAACCTTTTAATTCCATTGCAGATTGGTGCAAGGGATATGGCATCTGGATTTATGAACATGGTTTCTTATTGGATGTTCTTTGTATCCAGTGTTGTAATGGTTATTTCCTTATTTGTTGAAGCAGGACCCGCAGCAGCTGGTTGGACAATCTATCCGCCTTTAAGTGCATTACCACAAGCTCAAGGAGGATCTGGATTGGGGATGACCTTATGGTTGGTTTCCATGGCTATTTTTATTGCTTCTTCATTATTAGGATCGCTAAATTATGTAGTTACCGTTATCAACCTTCGTACAAAAGGAATGTCGATGACGAGATTGCCACTTACAATCTGGGCTTTCTTTGTAACCGCTATTATCGGTATCGTTTCTTTCCCGGTACTTTTATCAGCTGCATTGCTATTAATTATGGATAGAAGCTTTGGTACATCGTTCTTCCTTTCAGATATATTTATTCAAGGAGAAGTATTACATTATCAGGGAGGATCTCCTGTATTGTTCGAGCACCTTTTCTGGTTCTTGGGTCACCCAGAGGTTTACATTGTATTGTTACCTGCACTTGGGATTACCTCAGAAATTATTGCAACCAACTCTAGAAAACCTATCTTTGGTTACCGAGCAATGGTAGCATCTATTCTTGCAATTGCATTTTTGTCTACAATTGTATGGGGTCACCACATGTTTGTATCAGGGATGAATCCATTTTTGGGATCGGTATTTACTTTTACAACATTACTAATTGCGATTCCATCTGCGGTAAAAGCTTTTAATTATATTACCACCCTTTGGAAGGGTAACTTACAGCTGAATCCAGCGATGTTGTTTTCCATTGGTTTGGTTTCAACTTTTATTACTGGAGGTTTAACAGGAATTATTTTAGGGGATAGTGCGTTAGACATTAATGTACACGATACGTACTTTGTGGTTGCTCACTTCCACTTAGTAATGGGAATTTCTGCACTTTATGGAATGTTTGCTGGTATTTACCACTGGTTCCCTAAGATGTTTGGACGTATGATGAACAAAAACCTTGGTTATATCCATTTCTGGATAACAGCAATTTGTGCTTACGGAGTTTTCTTCCCTATGCACTTTGTTGGAATGGCTGGGGTACCTAGACGTTATTATACCAATACGAATTTCCCGATGTTTGACGATTTAACAAACGTACAGGTGGTGATGACGGTTTTCGCTTTAATTGCTGGAGCTGCACAGTTGGTATTTGCCTGGAACTTTGTTCACAGTATTTTCTACGGAAAAAGAGCACCTCAAAACCCATGGAACTCCAATACTATTGAGTGGACAACACCTGTAGAACACATCCACGGAAACTGGCCAGGAGCAATTCCAGAAGTTCACAGATGGGCTTACGATTACAGTAAAACCAATGAGGATGGGGAGTATGTTATTCCTGGACAAGACTTTGTGCCGCAGACGGTACCATTACAAGAAAATGAAGAAGAACTGAATCACTAATAGAAGTATTCAAGTAAGATATATAAAAGACCTCTTTGCAAAAAGGGGTCTTTTTTTTGATAATATGTTGAAACGTAAATTAATTTATTATCCTATAACGATTTAAAATGCTTGCAGTCGTTGCGAGCGAAACGCAGTGGAGCGTGGCAACCACCTGAACTTGCTTATCCTTTTAGCACTACTATTTGCGCTTTAGAGTATACTGAAGCTGACACTTGAATGAGCAAGAGCCAGATTCCCCAAGAACTTAGAACATAAACCAATTTTAGTTCCTGTTCTTGGTATGCCAACTTCAATTACCAATCCAAAGAGCCAGTTTGTAAATAAACCAACACATCGTTTATGCATTTTTTAAGGTTGGTTTTCACTTCCTTTTCCCAGAACCTTAAAACCGTATATCCCATTTCCTCTAACTGCTTATTGACTTCTTTGTCGCGTTGGATGTTCCTTTCTATTTTAGGGATCCAAAAGCCACGGTTGCTTTTAATAGTATTCTTCTTTACATCCCAGTTATAACCGTGCCAGAACTCCCCATCGATAAAAATGGCTAGTTTGTATTTTTTAATGGAAATATCTGGTTTTCCTGGCAGATTCTTATTGTTGATTCTATAACGGATACCTTTAGCCCAAAGAGCCCGGCGGAAGATCATTTCTGGCTTGGAATTTTTACCTTTTATCCGGGACATGATTTTAGAACGCCTTTTGGTAGTATAAAAACCGCTCTCCTCATTAAGCCGAGGCACTTTAATTTTTTCTTTACTATAATCCATAAACAGTATCAAGCTATGAAATTATTGAAAGATATTCAAGTTATTGATAGGTAGTGTATTATTTAAATGGATCTCTCATTTTGCAATAAGGATTGCAGCGGCTAGCTTTTGGTAAATTATGGTTTAAGATTTGCCAAAACTAATAGCGGAAAGCCTGGTGCGTAGCAATTGCCCAAGAAATACTTTAAAAATAGGAGGAAAGTAAAATGTCATGCTGAGCCTGTCGAAGCATATTTAGAAGTTATCTTCGATTGACCTTCGACAAGCTCAGGCTGACATTTCGTAAATTTTAGTATCTGTAGTATTCTGGCTTAAAAGGTCCTTCTACTTCCACACCAATATATTTGGCTTGCTCTTCGTTTAGCTCTGTAAGCTCTACACCAATTTTTTCTAGGTGCAACTTAGCTACTTTTTCATCGAGATGCTTAGGAAGCATATAAACCTCGTTCTCGTACTTGTCTGTGTGGTTCCAAAGTTCGATTTGAGCTAAGGTCTGGTTTGTAAAGGAGTTGCTCATTACAAAACTTGGGTGTCCTGTAGCACAACCTAAATTTACCAATCTACCTTGCGCCAATAGAATAATATCTTTTCCATCGATCGTATACTTATCTACCTGAGGTTTAATATTTATTTTATGGTTGCCGTAGTTTTTATTGAGCCATGCTACATCAATCTCGTTGTCAAAATGACCGATATTACACACAATCGTCTTATCTTTCATTTTTGCGAAATGCTTGCTTGTAACAATATCCTTATTTCCAGTGGTGGTAATAACAATATCTGCTTTTTCTACTACAGTTTCCAATTTTTTTACTTCAAAACCGTCCATAGCGGCTTGCAAAGCACAAATTGGGTCTATTTCGGTAACGGTAACAATAGAACCTGCACCTCTAAAAGAAGCGGCAGTACCTTTACCTACATCTCCGTACCCACAAACTACAACACGCTTACCGGCCAACATAACGTCTGTTGCTCTTCTAATGGCATCTACTGCACTTTCGCGACATCCGTACTTATTATCAAACTTCGACTTTGTTACCGAATCGTTTACGTTAATGGCAGGCATCGGCAAGGTTCCATTCTTCATACGTTCGTACAGTCGGTGAACTCCTGTGGTGGTCTCTTCTGATAAACCTTTTACCCCCGCAGCCAATTCTGGATACTTGTCCAGTACCATGTTGGTAAGGTCTCCACCATCGTCTAAAATCATATTCAATGGTTTTCTGTCTTCCCCAAAGAAAAGTGTCTGCTCGATACACCAATCAAATTCTTCTTCGATCATGCCTTTCCATGCATAAACAGAAATTCCAGCAGCGGCGATTGCAGCAGCAGCCTCGTCTTGGGTGGAATAAATGTTACAAGAGCTCCAGGTAACTTCCGCACCAAGGGAAATTAAGGTTTCAATTAAAACTGCAGTTTGAACTGTCATGTGCAAACATCCTGCAATACGAGCTCCTTTAAGGGGTTGCTCATTTTTATATTCTTCGCGCAACGACATCAAACCTGGCATTTCTGCCTCGGCCAATTCTATTTCTTTTCTTCCCCAATCGGCCAAAGAAATATCTTTTACTTTATAAGCTACGTAAGGAATTGTTTTAGTACTCATATTATTTTTATCTATTTAAAATTTTTATTTTGTTCTCCACGCAAAAAATAAATATTGTTTGCATGGAAAGAACTGTTTCACTTTTGGGTAAAAAATTAATTATTACGGTTATCCAGTTAATAATTAACTTAGTTTATCCTCATTTCTTATTTTTACGTTCGTTAAGCAATTTTTTGTATTAAAATAACAATTTTTCACTGAAAAAATCAGTGCAAAGTTACATAAATAACTTGTATTATTCATGCCTCTTTACAAAACTATAACGCCTTCCGAGAATACTAAAGTGCTGATTTGGAAGATAGAAGAATCTTTTGATAATTTAAGTGAAGGCATAGAACTTACCGAGAATTGTAAAGAGCGATTGTCTCATATGAAATCGGAAATCCACCAAAGAGGTTTTTTAAGTGTTCGGCATCTTTTAAAGGCCGCAGGTTATGTTACCTCCGATTTGTATTACGACCGAGCTGGAAAACCACATCTAAAAGATGGAAATGCGATCTCCATAACACATTCTTTTACCTTTTCGGGGATTATTATTAGTAGCGACACCCATATAGGCATCGATATTGAAAAGCGTCGAGACAAGATAAGTGTGATTGCTCATAAGTTTATAAATTACGAATACAATTTTTTAACAGATGCAGATGTTCGTAGGCTTACCGTAGTTTGGTGTATTAAAGAAAGTCTTTACAAGGTTTTTGCTACGGAAGGAATGAGTTTTAAACAACATACCAAAGTAATCCCATTTAATATGGATGATAAAAAAGCATTTGGTTGGATTTTTTATGAAGCGAAAGTGGAAAAATACAAGGTCGAATTTTTGGAGTTTGATGAATTTACTTGCGCTTATGCCATGAAGTTAACGTAGAAATTAACAAAATATAAAACGATGAAAATATCAGTAGAATTAACGCTAACACCTATTCAAGACGATTTTGAACCTTCTATAATTCATTTTATAAAAAAGATGCGTGAAAGCGGACTCACAGTGTTGGAAAATCCATTGAGTACCCAAGTTTACGGAGATTACGATGAAGTTATGAAGGTGCTAACAACCGAAATAAAAGAAGCTTTTGAAATGATTGATAAAGGACTTTTGTATATGAAAATCGTAAAATCCGATCGCAGCGCGTATGAACCTCATTTTTGATTGGCTTTTTTCTCAATACGATGGGGTGCCAGCTCACTACGTAGTCCTAGAAATTATTGGGGTGGTTTTTGGTTTCCTTAGCGTTTGGTACTCCAAACGGGAAAATATTTTAGTCTATCCAACTGGGATTATCAGTACCGCCATATTTGTTTATATTCTTTACAACTATGGCCTGTTGGGGGATATGATGATTAATGCATACTATTTCTCCATGAGCATCTACGGGTGGTATGTATGGACGCGTAAAGTAGATGCCACGCATTTTATTGCTATAACCACCACAACTGGAAAAGAAAAGCGCATATCTATCGTGTTGTTTATTGCCACCATGGTTTTTGTGTATATGGTGTACGAGTTTTTTAATAAATGGGAATCGTGGGTGTCTTACGTCGATATCCTTACCACAGCTATTTTCTTTGTTGGGATGTGGCTTATGGCAAAAAAGAAATTGGAAAATTGGTTGTATTGGATTATTGGGGATATAATTTCTGTGCCGCTCTATCTTTACAAAGGGTTGGCATTTACAAGCTTGCAATACCTTATTTTTACAGTTATTGCAATTTACGGTTACATAGCATGGAAGAAGAACTTAAACAAAAATCCGGAGACCTTATTAAAGTAGTGATGTTCGGCCCCGAATCTACGGGGAAGACCACTTTGGCGCAAGCGCTGGCAAAACACTACCATACCCAATGGGTTCCTGAATTTATGCGTAGCTATTTGCAAGAAAAATGGGATAACGAAAAAAAGGTTTGTGAACCAAAAGACATGCTCCCCATCGCCAAAGGACAGGTTGCTTTAGAAAATAAAATCTCTAATAGTGCTCAAAATATCCTTTTTTGCGATACTAACTTGTTGGAACTAAAAGTATATTCAGAAGCATATTACAATGGGTTTTGCGAACCAATAATTGAAAAATATGCGCTGCAACATAAATACGATTTGTATTTTTTAACGTATATTGATGTTCCTTGGGAAAAGGACGATCTTCGAGATAAACCTAACGATCGCGAAGCAATGTTTTCCAAGTTTGAAAGTGCCCTCAAAACCAACAATTTAAATTATGTGCTGCTAACAGGGGACTTCAAAACCCGAATGCAGACAGCTATTAATCATGTAGAAAAACTTATTAAAAAGAATGATGACACTCACCGAAGCCGATAAAAAGCAATTAAAAGAAAAAGGAATTGAGGTAAAACGAGTAAAAGAACAAATAGAAACTTTTAAAAAAGGGATTCCATTTGTAAATCTTATTGCGGCAGCCACCATAGATCATGGGATTCATAAATTTTCTGATAAGGAAAAGAAAAAATACATAGCGCTTTTTGAAAGTAAAAAAGATGCACTTAACTTATTAAAATTTGTTCCTGCATCTGGAGCGGCTACTAGAATGTTTAAAGCTCTTTTTCAGTTTTTAAACAATTATAACCCTGCCAATGAAACCATTAATGCTTACGTAAATAGGGAAAAGGCAGATATCATTAGAACATTTTTTATCGGGGTGGAAAAGTTTCCATTCTACGAGTCGGTTATTAAGCGTTTTGTGGAAAAACATCCCGACTTTTTAAACTTGCCAGATCATTTTCAGAAATATTATTTTATCAAAATCCTCTTGGATCAAGATGAATTCGATTATGGTTCGAGTCCGAAAGGGTTGCTGCCTTTTCATAAATATAAAACCCATCCGGCGACAGCTTTTGAAGAACATATGTACGAGGCTGCTTTGTACGATGAGTCCAATGGAACGGCAAAACTTCATTTTACCATTTCCAAGGAACACAATAACGATTTTGATGATGAAATGGATAAGATTCAGAATCGGGTAAAAGAAAAAACAGGTGTTTCTTTCGATACCACCTTTTCTTTTCAGAAGGAATCTACAGATACTATTGCCGTAACTATGAAGAACGAACCTTTTCGTTTGGAAACAGGTGAAATTTTATTTAGACCAGGAGGTCATGGTGCGTTGATAGAAAATTTAAACGATCAAGATGCCGATATTATTTTTATAAAGAATATCGACAATGTTGTAGTTTACAAATACAAGCACGAAGTTGCAGAGTACAAAAAAGTATTAGCGGGAAAACTGTTGGAAGTTCAAGAAAAGGCCTTCGAATATGCTAGGTTATTGGATGAAACTACCCCCGATGAGAAAAAGATTGATGAAATAAAAGAATTCCTGAAAAAGGAATTAAATGTTCATGTAAAACCAGACGTGGATAAATACAAAGAGGTTTACCAAATAGAATTTTTAAAAGAAAAATTAAACGCTCCCATACGTATCTGCGGAATGGTAAAAAATGAAGGAGAACCCGGAGGGGGACCTTTTTGGATTAAAGATGAAGATGGAAATATTTCTTTACAAATTGTAGAAACCCCACAAATAGATACCAATAATAAGTTTCAATTGGATATTGTAAAAGGGGCCACACACTTTAATCCTGTCGATATTGTTTGTAGTATTAAAAATTATAAAGGGGAAAAGTACAACCTTTTAGATTATGTGAATCCACAACAAGCTTTTATTACCACCAAAACCAAAGAAGGCAAAGAACTAAAGGCACTGGAATTACCGGGCTTGTGGAATGGTGGAATGGCTTTTTGGAACACTATTTTTGTAGAAGTACCATTAACTACATTTAACCCTGTTAAAACGGTGGTAGATTTATTAAAACCAGCGCATCAAGTTAAAGATAAATAGCATTTTTTAAAACCCCAAAGAATTGATGTTTTTTGGGGTTTTTATATTATATGAATTAATTCGAGATCTTTATAATATTATTATTTGTGGTAACACGATAAGGTTGTAAAGTATAGGCTCTACCTTCTCCTTTAAACTCGGTTACCAAAGCACCGCCAGCAAGTTCATATTTATAATCTTCGCAGCTGCATTCGCAAAAAACCCCATCTACCAATTGCATGGTCGAGCAATCGTTTGGTCGGTGATTAGGGCAACTCGCTTCCCAAGCTACGTAAGAACCACTGCCTGTATTAAATACAAAAACCCCACGAATGCCCACGTTAGAATTATTTACATAAACCGCCGTTCCAGGATTCGACAGGCTTGCATATTGCGGAAGATTGAGATTTATGGTGTAGCTAAACCCAGGTTCTATTAAATTAGGGTTGTCGAAAGAGGTATCGTCTCCGCTGCAACCCGTGAATATAATTAGCGCCAATATGTTATAAATAAGGTATTTCATTTTTATAAAAATTAAGAGTTGCAATGTACAATAGTTTTCAAAAATAATGTGTTTTTACATGCAAGATACTGGTTAAACGTTTACTAAAAATTTGTATATTTGTGTGAATCCTCTTTGGACAAAGGGGATTTTTTGTATTTATAAACGATGAAGTTATGAGTAAAGTATCTTATTACACAGAAGAGGGCATAAAAAAATTAAGAGCAGAATTAGAGCAATTAAAAAGCGTGGAACGCCCAAAGGCATCTCAGGCAATAGCAGAAGCAAGGGATAAAGGGGATTTATCTGAAAATGCAGAATATGATGCCGCGAAGGAAGCACAAGGATTGTTGGAGATGAGAATTTCTAAGATGGAAGAAACATTGGCCAATGCCAGGGTTATAGACGAATCGCAATTAGACACCTCCAAAGTTTTAGCGCTTTCCAATGTAAAGATTAAGAACTTGAACAATGGTATGGAGATGAAATACAAATTGGTAGCAGAAAGCGAAGCTGATTTAAAAAGCGGAAAAATTTCTGTGAATTCTCCAATTGGGAAAGGACTTTTAGGGAAATCGGTAGGAGAAATAGCAGAGGTGAAAGTACCAAATGGAATTTTAAAATTTGAAATACTGGAAATTACAAGGGATTAACACCTGTAATTGTATGTTGGTTTTTTTAGTATATTTAACCTTTATTCTTAAAACCAATTGAAATGCAAAGGAGAAAATTTCTTCATAATACCATAAAAACAACCGTAGGGGCTTCAGTATTAAGTACTGGAGCCTTTGCTTTTTCCACATCTTCAGAAAAAGTAAAAAAAAATAATTTTAAACTGAAATATGCCCCGCATATTGGCATGTTCAAGAACCTCGCAGGGGAAGATGTTGTAGATCAACTCAACTTTATGGCCGATAATGGCTTTACGGCTTTTGAAGATAATAATATGATGAAGCGCTCTATAAAAGAGCAAGAAGCCATGGCAAAGGTAATGGAGCAGCGCGGTATGACCATGGGGGTATTTGTGGCTCATAAAATTTACTGGAAAGAACCCAATCTCGCAAATGGTGATGAAAACCTAAGAACCGAATTTTTAACATCCATAAAAGAGGCCGTAGAGGTGGCTAAAAGGGTAAATGCTAAATGGGTAACCGTAGTACCAGGGCATGTAGATTTGCGTTTGGATCTAGGCTACCAAACCGCCAATGTAATAGAATCGTTAAAACAAGCATCTGCTATTTTAGAGCCACACGGCATTACCATGGTCTTAGAACCTTTAAATTTCAGGGATCATCCTGGCCTGTTTTTAAAGGGATCGGCCCAAGCTTTTGAAATATGTAAAGCCGTAGGCTCGCCATCGTGTAAAATTCTTTTTGATATCTACCATCAGCAGATTACTGAAGGAAATTTAATCCCAAACATAGAAGCGTGTTGGGATGAGATTGCTTATTTTCAAATGGGGGATAATCCCGGACGGAAAGAACCGACAACCGGGGAGATTAATTATAAGAATATCTTCAAATACATTCACAGTAAAAGTTTTGATGGAGTATTGGGAATGGAACATGGAAATTCTATTTCTGGTAGGGAAGGAGAATTAGCAGTGATTGAAGCGTATAAAAAAGTTGATGATTTTTGAGTATCTTAAAGAAAGTTATTTAATGATTGGATGAGCGATAAAATTGGATTAAAAGAGGCAATCTCTATCGGTATCGGTGGTATGGTAGGAGGTGGGATTTTCGCTGTCCTCGGTTTGGCTGTTTCTTTAGCCAAAGGAGGAACCCCCGTAGCCTTTTTAATAGCAGGAATTATCGCTTTGTTTACCTCATATAGTTATGTTAAGTTGTCCTTGGCATATCCAGACCGTGGAGGAACCGTAAAATTTATTAATGAAGGTTTTGGTAAGGGCGTTTTTAGCGGTGGCATTAATAATCTCCTCTGGGTAAGTTACATCATTATGCTGGCACTATACGCATCGGCCTTTGGTTCGTATGCGCCAAACCTCTTTAAAATTACAGGAGAGACTTCCTTAGACACCCATCTTTATTCCAGTGCGATAGTAATATTTGCTACTGTAATTAATTACTACAGCATTAAAATAGTTGGGAAAATAGAAGATTATGCGGTAATTATTAAACTTTTTATTTTAATTGCCTTTGTAGTTATTGGTCTCTACGGATTAAAGGACAGCTCGCACCTCGACCAATTGGCATTTTCCAATTGGGAAAAACCGCTGCAACTTTTTACAGGAGGAATGGTAATTTTTGTGGCTTATGAAGGTTTTGAGCTAATCGCCAATTCGGTTTCCGATCTTAAGAATCCTGAAAAGAATGTTCCAAAGGCATACTTTTATGCGGTATCGTTCGTCATATTTTTATATATCATCATAGCTATTGTTACCGTTGGCTCTCTTGCTTTTTCCAAAATAGCCGATGCCGAAGATTATGTATTGGCAGAAGCAGCCAAGCCCATGTTAGGGCAGGCCGGTTTTACTATAATTACCGTGGCAGCTTTAATTTCTACATTTTCGGCAATTAACGCCACGCTTTACGGAGGAAGCAGGGTAAGTTATGAAATTGCTGCAGACGACGAATTACCACATGAGCTTACAAGTTCTTTTTGGAACCAACCTATAGGATTATTAATAACAGCCGTATTAACGCTGGTTATTGTAAATTTATTGGAATTGGAAAGCATTTCGACTGCTGGTAGTGTAGGGTTTTTACTGATTTTTGCGGCAGTCAATTTGGTGGGATATAAAAAAGCATCAGAAATAAATGCCCGAAAAATAATTACACTAATAGGTTTCCTATTGTGTTGCATCGCTTCTGTAACGCTTATTATTCAGCAATATGGAGCGAACCCATTGGGGATAAGCATTTCTTTGGGAATTGTTTTGGTATGTTTTTTAATGGAGTTTATTTATAAGAAATACGCTGGTAAATCATCTTAAAGGAAAGCCTTTAGCGGCCCACCATGGATGGATTTCAATTTGAAGCCTGCCTGCTTTTACTGCAGGATCAGAATTTGCCAAGCTATCTGCCATTTGTAAAGTTGGAACATTGTAAATGGTAATTCCCCGGATCTCTCCATCATCGCCAAAAGGCCCTGAAATATCAGCATAACCTTCTTCATACATTTTCCCCAAATGAGCCAGATGCAATTTTTGAATACTGTCTGCTTCCTCTTTGCTTTGGGATCTGCTTTCTCCCCTTTTCAGAAAAGCAATAAAATATTGCTGCATTAAAATAGTATCTCCAGATTTTTCATCTACATAATCGAAAGTTTGAAAACCTTCACTGTTAAGACGTTCCTTAATTTTTAAAATAGAGGTCAGGGTGTCTTGTTGTGCCTTCCCTTCCGAAGATATTTCGGGTGTTGTATTCGTTGAGTTTGTTTCGCAACTCAATATTCCAAATACTAAAAAAATATAGCCAAGTATTTTCATAGTCCTAAAATTAGTTTTCAATATAAAAAATATGATAGTCTATAAAGTTATCCCGCACCATGGGATTGCACTCGATTAATTCAACTATTCTTTCTTTTTCAAAATGTTTTGCGAAGATTACTTTTCTCGCACGACCAGTTTTCTTATAAACTTTGATGTCTGGATGGGTTGCCATCTCCAGTAGGAACTCCTTGTTTATTGAGTCCATTGCTGCTGTTAACGGTTGTGAATCTTCTAAATATAGCATATGGTAAGGCTCCATAGCACTTTTCTCCATTTTATTGTAACCGTAATTTTTTTGTTTGTCCTCTGTATAATGCTTTATGGTTCTTGCCGTTCTACTAATTGCCCTAATACTTCTGCCCACATTTTGACTATAAATTGGTGTAATAAACAATAGAACTATGGCTGCCATTAAAAACTTTTTCATAAAAGATTATTTTACCAATCCTTAAAGGGTTTCTGGCTCAGTTGCGAGTTGTAATATTTGGCTTCTCCAGTAACTTCTTTTCCCAACCATTTTGGCTTAACAAATTTTTCGTCTTCTGAAGAGAGTTCTATTTCTGCAACGATAAGGCCTTGGTTATCCCCTAAAAATTCATCAACTTCAAAAAGATGATTTTCTACTACAACTTTATATCGGTTTTTATCGATAATACCTTTTTCACAGATAGCTAATAAGGAGGCTGCTTCCATCACGCTTATTTCTTTTTCCCATTCAAAACGGGATGTTCCAGAAGTGTTGGAAATTCCTTTTACGGTTAAAAATCCTTGCTTCCCCATGATACGAACACGCACTGTTCGTTCTGGATGTGTATTTAAAAAGCCCTGAACAATGCGTAATTTGTTCTGTGCCTCTGTGACATATTCGTTAGAGCTTACGAGAAATTTGCGTTCTATTTCAATCATTTACTTTGAGCGATTTCTTTTATTTTATCGTTTTCAATCCTGCCAGATGGATAATTTCCATTGGCTAATTTAATCATTGCTTTTACAATCGTTTTTGGGGTAACCGATTTGTATTTTTTTAAAGGGCCAATCATAATATAGTTCAAACCTTTCATTAATTGTTTGAAAATCCATTCGCCTGTTCGTTTTTCATTTCGCTTACCGCTTATTAATGAAGGTTGGAGAATATAAATATTTGGGATAGCCAAATTTAAAACCTCTTCTTCCATTTTTCCTTTTACTCTATTGTAAAATATCGTACTATCTGGATTGGCTCCCAGTGCAGAAATAACAGTAAAAGTTGGGATGATGTTTTGTTCGCAAAGCATGGCGGCGGCAACGGGAATGCCGTAATCTATGGCCTTGTATTTGCTTTTATCTGGGGTTTTAGATTTGGTCGTGCCGATGCAACAATAAACCTCGTCGGCAATAAATTTTTTGTGATGTAGTTTAAGATCAAAAAGATCCACTAAATGTTCTTCAATTTTCGAATGTGCATTATTTACTGAACTTCTAGAAAACAGTATGATTTTTTCATAGCGACTGTCTTTAAGGAGTTTTTTTAATAAAATGCCTCCTGTAAGGCCGGTTGCCCCTAAAATAATAGCTGTTTTTTTAGTGCTCATGCGTTTTCTAATTTCTTTTGGTTAAAATTATGTTCTCTAAGTTACTTATAATTTTGAAGTCTGATGAAGTCCTAAACCGATTTTCAACTAAATTTGTACATGCAAAATTCATTTCCCCTTAAAAAAATTATCCATGTCGACATGGATGCATTTTATGCGTCTGTAGAGCAAATGGATAATCCTGAGTTAAAGGGAAAGCCCTTAGCAGTTGGAGGAAGTGAGAAGCGGGGAGTGGTAGCTGCAGCAAGCTACGAAGCCCGTAAATTTGGTGTAAAAAGCGCCATGAGTGGCTACTTGGCCAAAAAAAATTGTCCAGAACTTATTTTTGTTCGTCCGCGTTTTGATCGATATAAAGAAATATCAACCAAGATTAGAGGTATTTTTTTGGAATATACCGATTTGGTGGAGCCGCTTTCTTTGGATGAAGCTTATCTCGACGTTACCGAAAATAAAAAGGGAAACCCGTCGGCCAGTAATATCGCTAGGGAAATTCGTCAGCGTATTTTAGAAGAGGTTGGGTTAACAGCTTCCGCAGGAATTTCAGTAAACAAATTTATTGCCAAAGTGGCAAGTGATTACAACAAACCAAACGGACAAAAAACCGTGGAGCCAGATGATGTATTGCCATTTTTGGAAAATTTGGAAATACGAAAATTCTATGGTGTTGGTAAAGTGACCACTCAAAAAATGTATCAGCTAGGTATTTTTACCGGAAAGGATCTAAAGTTGAAATCCTTAGAATATTTAATTACACATTTTGGTAAAAGTGGGTCTTTTTACTATAATGTGGTTCGAGGAATTCATTTAAGTACGGTAAAACCAAATCGCATACCAAAGTCGGTTGGGGCAGAAAGAACGTTTAGCGAAAACCTGAGCAGTGAAATTTTTATGCTGGAAAGATTGGAGAATATAGCTATAGAGCTTGAACGCCGACTTAAAAAGAATAAAATTGCTGGAAAAACAATTACACTAAAAATCAAGTATAGCGATTTTAAATTGCAGACGCGAAGTAAAACGCTTGATTATTTTATTGCGGATAAAAGTTTAATTCTAGAAACGGCAAAAGAATTGTTGTACCAAGAAAATTTAAATAACTCGGTGCGCTTACTGGGAATTTCTTTGGCCAATTTAAATACAGAAAAGACTGAAACGGATAAGACAATTAATAAAACAGTTTCGGTACAACTAAAATTCGATTTTTAATTTTTTAGAGAATATTGAAAGGAGTTACAAATGAAGTTTGCCATAATAGATGTTGAAACTACAGGTTTAAGTGGAAGCGGTAATAAAACTACCGAAATCGCTATTGTTATTCACGATGGAAAAAGAATAGTGAATGAATACCATACCTTGGTTAATCCAGAGGCTTTAATAACCAGGCATGTTGTAGGTTTAACGGGTATCGATAATGAAATGGTAGCTACCGCGCCTACTTTTAAGGAAATTGCATCAGAGGTATTCGAACTTACCAAAGATTGCGTTTTTGTGGCTCATAATGTAAACTTCGATTACAATGTTATCCGCAATGAATTTAAAAGTCTGGGTGTAGATTTCAGCAGAAAAAAATTATGTACGGTGAGGCTCTCCAGAAAGGTTTTCCCAGGATTGCGTTCTTACAGTTTAGGTAAGCTATGCAATTATTTAGAAATCCCACTTTTCGATAGGCATCGAGCCAAAGGAGATACCGATGCGACCGTTATTTTATTTGAAATGCTGCTTAAAAATGATAGTCAAGGGGAGATAGGGAAACAACTGAAAAGCAGAAATGGAGAAGCTTCGCTGCCCGCTCTTTTGGCAAAAGAAACCTACTACAACTTACCCGAAAGACCAGGGATCTATTATTTTAAAAACGCCAATGGGGAAATTATATACGTGGGGAAGGCCATTAACATCAAAAAGCGTGTTCTTAGTCATTTTTACGATAAAAAAGCAAAAGAAATAGCCTTATGCAGGGAAACTTCACACATCGATTTCGAAGAATCGGGATCGGAGTTGGTGGCTTTGCTTATGGAATCTGCAGCTATTAAACATCATTACCCCAAATATAATAGAGCACAAAAGGTAAGTAATAAAGGTTACGCAATTCTAGCATATACTAATAGGAAAGGGATTGTACAGCTTGGTTTCAACAAATCTAATTTGGTTTTAAATCCTATTGCATTATTTTTCACGGTGAACGAATGCATGCAGTTTTTAGAATCAATAACCGAAACCTTTCAACTTTGTCCGAAATACACCCAACTAATTTCTTCAGGAACTGCAGCTGGGAAATGTAAGCATTACCGACTTACAAATTGCAAAGGTATCTGCGAAGAAAAGGAAGCCGTTGAACATTACAATAAAAGAGTTGAAGAAGCCCTGAATTCCATTAAAATTGAAAATAAAAGCTTTGCGATTATTACCAAGGGAAAAACTCTTTCTGAAAAGGCCGTGGTGTTGATTGAAAATGGAATCTATAAAGGTTTCGGGTTTTTGGATGAAACAATTTCTATTTCTGAATTTGAAGAATTTAGAGATTATATAAAACTTCAAAAAAATAATAGCGACGTAGTAAAAATTGTTCAGCAATACATTCTTAAAAACGAAAACGCTGAGGTAGTTTATGGGTGAGGTTGTTAGAACTTTTCCCTCTCTATGTCAAGAAATTAGATAACAGATATAAATTTCAGCAAAAAATTCTTCTTAGCTTTACGATTCTTAATACAAGAATAGATTCATATTTTGAAAAACTTCCTTCAGTTTTTAAAAGATTATAAGCAAGAAATTAGTTTTGGGTGGGGGCTTACTTTTTTATCGAGTTTCGGACAAACATTTTTAATTTCTTTATATGTTCCGGAGATATTGAAGACTTTTGAACTTTCTAAAGGGAGCTTTGGAAGTATTTACGCTATATGTACCGTAATTTCTTCTGTTATTATGCTAACCGTTGGACATACGGTAGATCATAAACCTGTTAAAAAAGTAACCGCTTTTACTGTTTTAGGGTTGGCATCTTCTTGTTTTGTTCTTGGTTTCTCACACCATCACATTGCTCTGTTATTTATTGCTTTTACTGGAATGCGCTTATGCGGTCAAGGCTTGTTGAGTCATATTAGTTTTACGGTAATGTCTAAGTATTTTTCCGCAGATAGAGGAAAAGCATTGAGTATCTCATCTTTGGGATACTCGGTCGGGGAGGCCTTATTTCCTTTGGCAATTTCCACGTTGATTTTGTGGTACGATTATGAATTGGCAGCAATGGCAAGTGGCTTCTTTCTATTATTTTATCTAATTAGGTTAAAATTTGTAAAACTGAAACATTTCGATGCCAATCTAGATATAAATAAAAAAGCTTCCGCAGGTTTGCTTTTAGGACAGTTTAAAGAAGTAATTAGCGACAAACGATTTTTTATAATGATGCCGGCGAGCTTTTCAACCGGATTTATTTCCACCGCTATTTTCTTTTATCAATATGTGTTTGTGGAAGAAAAGGGTTGGTCGCTTACCCTATATGCTTCATTCTTTACAGCTTACGCTATTACGAGATTTGTCCTGTCTATTGCAGGCGGATTTTGGGTAGATAAATATACGGCAAAAAGGCTTTTTAGAATCTATCTTATCCCTATGTGTTTTGGTTTGTTGGCTCTGGCTTTTATAGATAGTATAGTGGGTGCATTAATTTTCTTAATCCTCTCCGGAATTACCGTTGGTGTTGCAGGAACTGTTAAGACTGCGGTAATTGCTGAAATTTATGGAACTAAACAAATGGGCACCATAAGAAGTTTGTTTACTATGTTTATGGTTTTGAGCACCGCTTTAGGGCCGTTAATAGTTGGTTGGATGCTGGATAAAGATATTCCTTTTTCATGGGTGATATTTTCATTGTTTCTTCTGATGGCTATTGCACAACTAAACGCTCAAAGAATTAGAAAATATTAAAGGAAAAAGTTAAGAATCAAGACACCGATTAAACCCATAACTCCAACAGTTGTTTCCATGACTGTCCAGCTTTTTAATGTTTCCTTAACCGATAGGTTGAAATACTCCTTGAATAGCCAAAATCCGCTATCGTTTACATGAGAAAGCATGAGACTTCCCGAGCCGATAGCTAAAACCATAAGTTCAGCATTTACACCGTCGATTTGAGCTAAAGATCCAACTATACCTGCCGTGGTAAGTCCGGCTACTGTAGCAGAGCCCACACAAACTCTGATTATTGTGGCAATAAACCAGGCTAGAAATAATGGGGATAGGTTAGATCCTTTTATTAAATCTGCAATGTAAGTACTTACCCCGCTATCTACCATTATTTGTTTTAAGGCTCCTGCTCCTGCTATAATAAGTAATACCATTGTAATGCTGGACACCGAAGCAGAGAGGGAATTCATAACTTCGGTCATTTTCTTTCCTCTGGCAACTCCTAAGGTATAAATAGCTGTAAGTACCGCAATGAGCATGGCAATAACTGGATTTCCGATAAAATTAATTAGGGTTAAAAGATAATTCTCTTCAGAGAGAAAATGGTTTGCCAAAGTTGCCACACCAATTAAAATAACTGGTAATAAAGCAGTAAAAATACTAACTCCCATTCCGGGTAGTTTGTCTTCGTTGATTATAGTTGGATTGTAAAATTCTTTTAAAGGAGTGGCATTAATTCGAGTGATTAATTTGGTTCGGGCAAGCAATGGGCCGGCAGCAATAATAGCAGGAATGGCGATGATAATTCCATACAGCAGCGTTTTCCCAATGTCGGCATTAAATTGATCTGCAATAACAGTGGGCGCAGGGTGTGGTGGCAGGTATCCATGAGTAACAGATAAGGAAGCGAGCATGGGAAGTCCCACATACAAAAGCGGCATTCCGGTAGAGACCGCCACCGTAAATACCAAAGGGATTAATATTACAAAACCAACAGAATAAAACATAGGAATACCCACGATGAATCCAGTGAGAACTACTGCCCATTGGATATTTTTTTTGCCAAATTTTTCTATGAGCTTAGAGGTTATTTGTTGAGCGGCACCACTATCTGCAACCAACTTTCCCAGCATTGCCCCCAGTCCAAGTATCAATACTAAAAATCCTAAGGTATTACCAATTCCCTTTTGAATTGAATCAACTACGGTATTTAGATCCATTCCTCCAGCGATTCCTACAAATAAAGCCACAATGATGAAGGCAATAAAAGCGTTGAGCTTAAACTTTGCGATAAGAATAAATAATAAAATAATCCCCAGAATTACGGTAACTAATGGCATAAAAATCTTTTTTGTTTAAAATGCTCCTTTGTTGTTGTTTTTAATGGCTTCCGTAGCGCTTCCGGGCATTTCGCCACGAACTTCAAAAGCAGGTGTTTTTACATAATCAGGTTTTCGCTCGTACCAATCCTTTGTTAAGTTTTTTGGAATATTGTCGCCAGTGGTTTCCATCCACATTTTTAAAGCAGTTTTCATTTTCTGCAATTCATTTTTATAGGAAGGAACCGACGCTACATTTAATAACTGAATCGAATCTGTTTTCATATCATAAAGTTCTTCTGAAGGCCTTGGCGTAACAAAAATATCAGCTTGGATTGCGGAAAGCTCCCTGTTTTCCTTCAACTGAAGTAAGTCTTTGTAAGACGGACTCCCAACGGCATCGGCGGGGCCGGATTGCGGAAATTCAGGTCGTGCATTGAAAATATACATAAAGTCTTTTGTCCGTACCATCCGTTCGTAAGCTTCATAATCATGCCAATTATGTTCAGCAAAAACATGATTTCTAAAAGCTGTTGATGGTTTCTTCAAAACTTTTTTAAAGCTAACACCCTGAAACTGTTCATCTATGGGTGCTTTGGCAAAATCTAAAATAGTAGGGGCGATATCGATGGCGCTTACCAACGCATTGGATTCAGCGTTTCGTTTTACTAAATTCTTCGGACCAAAAACAATAAACGGACTTTTCATCCCACGGTCGTTTACACGGGTTTTACTGTGTGGGAATGGGCGACCGTTATCTGCCATGACAATAATAAGTGTATTATCCAGCTCATCCTGATTCTCTAGCTCGTCAACAACCTTTCCTATATAATGATCGAACCGTTTTATCTCATCGTAGTATCTGGCGAGATCCACTTTTGTGGAATCGGAATCTGCTAAATAAAAAGGAGGTTCGATATCTTTTGGATTATGGGTATTTGAAAATTCATTTTCTCCCCATCCACGGTGGGCATCAAAAGCAGCAAACCACATAAAAAAGGGTTTATCCTTTGGTCGGTCTTGCAGAAATTCTACCCATTTGCGCTCCCCTCCGTCACCATTTTCTTTTAAGGACACTTTGCTAAAACCACGCTTGGCGTATTCTCCAATGTGAAATTTACCAGCTTGTGCGGTATAGTAATCGTTTTCTTTTAAGATTTCAGGAAAAGACTTCATCCAAATAGGAGGTTCGGTATGTAATTCAGCAGCACCAGTATTGTGCGGATATCTTCCGGTAATAATACTATTTCTACTGGGACTGCAGGAACTGGCAGTCAAATAAAAATTGTTGAACTTAATACCCTCAGCAGCCAGTTTGTCAATATTTGGGGTTTGCACGTAAGGATTTCCGTAGCATCCAAAATCATCCCAACTAATATCATCTCCGATAAAAATGATGACGTTTGGAGCGTTTTGCGATGAAATATTGAAACTAAAAAGTAGGAGCAGTGTAAAAAAGGAAGTAAATTTAATCATATTCGTTTGGCGGTTGTTTCATTTATTTGGTTAAATATAAAGAAATCTGCACAAACCTTTTTAAATCACTTTTCGGAATACAACTTAAACGAATTTATGTTTTCAGTTTATTTTTATTTAATCTTTTAGATTTTGTTTCTTTACGAGGTGAATCATGCAAAATCATATACCCTTGAAGAAGCCAAGCGAAAGCTTGAGAGTTACTGTGCTTACCAAGACCGTTGCCATAAAGAAGTTGTTACCAAGCTTCAAAATATGAATATGATTCCACTTGCCGTCGATACCATTGTTGCACATCTTATTGAACACAATTTTTTGAATGAAGAGCGGTTTGCCAAAAGCTTCGCTAGAGGTAAATTCCGCATAAAAAAATGGGGCAAAAACAGAATTGTTAGAGAATTAAAATTTAGAGGGATTTCTAGATTCAATATTCAAACAGCCTTAAAAGAAATCCCTGACGACGCTTACTACGCCACTTTTCATGATTTAGCTGAAAAAAGAGCAAACCAAATCACCGAGAAGAGTCCTGTAAAAAAGAAAAAAAAACTTGCCGATTATCTTCTGTACAGGGGCTGGGAATCCAGTTTGGTGTATGAAAAGGTGAATGAGTTGGTGTGAAATTATTTATAGCCAGCTTTGAGTGCTATTTAATGAAAGACTAAATTTAATTTTTTTCAATAACTACATTCCATTTCCTTATTTTCCATTCTTTTACTAATCCATTTTTTACATACGGATCCTTTGCAACGAAGCTTTTAACTTCCACCTCGCTTTCACATTTAAATATGAGTAAAGCCTCATCGGCTGGATTATCCATCGCGCCACCAAGAACAAGAAAACCTTTATCCAAATATTCCTGCGCCAATTCTAAATGTTCCTCCCTGTATTTGGGTCGTTTTTCCAGATAATCGTCTGCCGTTTTATAATTTAGAACGTAATAATTCATAGCTCAGGATTCAATACCTAGTTTTTCATGGGTTTGGGTGATCGCTTTTCTGTTTTTTTCATTTATCCAAGCTTGCCCTTTCCATTTGCGCATCAAATTATCAAAGTTACGCATTATAAAAACGTTGTACGCCGCTTTAAAAAAATGCGACGGTTTCTTCGGAAGGGAACGCAAACTCATAGAAAAACCTGGGGTTTCATATTTCATATAATGCCAATACCCTTCGGGCATGTAAAGCATTTCACCATGGTTTAAGTGGGTAATAAAACCCTCTGCCTCTTTAAGGGCCGGCCATTTGGTGTAATCGGGGTTGTCGAAGTCTATATCTTCCCGGGAAATTAAAGAATGTGGTACTTTGTATAGATATTTAGTTTGATCAGGAGGGAATATGATGCATTGCTTTTTTCCGTGGAAATGAAAATGAAGAATATTTGAATAGTCAATATCGAAATGCATAAACACCTTGCTGTTCTGTCCTCCAAAAAACAACATTGGCAATTGCTTTACCAATTTTAAGCCGATGTCTGGCCACTTAAAATCATTTTGAAGAGAAGGCACTTCCTTCATTAAATTATATAGAAAAATGCGGTAATTCGTAGGTTTTGCTTCCAAAAGGTCTACGTATTCACACATTTTCATTTTGGCATGTGGCTCGTTAAACCCGTCTTCATGGGTAACAGGTCTGTCGTCGTATAAAGGAACTATTTTATCACCTGCAACTTCTTTAATGTAGTGGAGATGCCATTTTTTGTAAGCAGGCCAATCTTCAGTTATCTTCTCGACAACAACGGGCTTTTGTAACTTTACATAATTATTTATAAAGTCTTGCTTTGATATATTTTTTAGGCGAGGTATCTCCTTTAATTTCATGCGTTTATTGTATTGTTCTTCATTGGTCACATGTAAACTATAACGGCTTAAAAAGTCATTGAATTGTTAAGATGATTATTTTACCCATATTGGTTTCATTTAAATTAGATTCAAAATAAACCTTACAAAGTTACACATTGTTGAGAAGTAAATCTACTGTACAAAATTCCTGTAGGCATAAAAAGTCAACGAGGAAGAAATTAAAATAAGGTATTAATTAAACGGATTTTGCCTTTTTGGCATTTTCTTTGGCTAATTCGTTTTTTTCGATGGTATGTCCCGGTCTGGACCATTTAGGCTTTTCACCCAACGGCAGATATTTGGATTCTGATGCTTCCACCGTATCTGGTTTCGCTTTTTTAACGAAAGGTTTTTGTGGATTTAGTCCCAGCATTTTAAACATTTCCATGTCCTCATTCACATCAGGGTTTGGAGTGGTTAAGAGTTTGTCTCCTGCAAAAATTGAATTTGCTCCTGCAAAAAAGCACATCGCTTGACCTTCCCTGCTCATTTGGGTGCGCCCTGCGGAGAGCCTTACCTGTGTTTGTGGCATAACAATTCTGGTAGTGGCTACCATTCTAACCATTTCCCATATTTCTACTGGTTTTTCGTCTTCCATTGGCGTACCATCTACGGCCACCAAGGCGTTGATAGGTACAGATTCTGGTTGCGGACTCAAAGTGGAAAGAGCGACCAACATACCGGCGCGGTCTTCTATTTTTTCTCCCATACCAATAATACCACCGCTACAAACAGTAACATTTGTTTTTCTTACGTTGTCTATGGTTTCCAAGCGGTCTACGAAACCTCTGGTAGAAATTACTTCTTTATAATATTCTTCTGAAGTATCCAGATTATGATTATAAGCATACAATCCTGCTTCTGCAAGACGTTGTGCTTGGTTTTCTGTAATCATCCCCAGTGTACAACAAACTTCCATGTCGAGCTTGTTAATGGTACGAACCATTTCTAAAACTTGGTCAAATTCTGGGCCGTCTTTTACGTTTCTCCAAGCGGCACCCATACAAACGCGGGAACTCCCTGCTTCCTTGGCACGTAAAGCCTGTGCTTTTACATGGGGAACTGTCATTAAATCGTTTCCTTCAATGTCTGTATGATAACGAGCTGCTTGAGGGCAATAACCGCAGTCTTCTGGACATCCTCCTGTTTTTATCGATAAGAGCGTGGAAACTTGAACGGTATTTGGGTCGTGATGTTTCCTGTGTACCGTAGCGGCTTCGTACAATAGCTCCATTAAAGGCTTGTTGTAAATCTCTAAAATTTCTTCTTGTGTCCAGTTATGTCTTATCTCACTCATAAAAACCATATTAAGGGCAGGTGCCCAATATTCTTCATCGAAAGGACTTGTTTTTGGCTAGAAAGCAAGTCCGATCCCTAAATCGATTCTGTTTTATAATTTCAAAAATAGTAATTCCATTTGGTTCGCCTTACTACTAATTGCAATTTATTAGTGGAAGTTTCATTTTTAAGCCTCCGAAGATAGCAATACACTTACCGCATTTCCACCAAAACCTACGGCATTTACCAATACTTTTTTAATTTGTTTGGGTTTGGTTGTCTCTCGCAGGTATGGTACAGGAATAAAATGTTGTTGCTGCATCATTAATATCGCCAACTCCAAGCTTAGAATTCCAGAGGCGCCAAAAGTATGCCCAATTTTCCATTTATTGGTTGTTAAGGCAGGTGTTTTGCTACCGAATACTTTTTCGATAGCTTTCATTTCGGTGCTATCTCCTTTTCGTGTTCCTGGCGCGTGCATTACAATAACGTCGACTTCGTTTGGATTTGTATTCTTCAAAGCCATTTTCATTGATTTCTGAAAGCATTCTGCATCTTCAGAAATGGAAATGTTATGTTTTAAAATTTCCGTGGCATACCCCACACCTTCAATATACGCCAGTGCTGCTTTTGAAGGGTTGGTTTCCATGCAAATTACTCCAGCACCTTCTCCTAAAACCATACTATTTCTGGTTTTGTTGAGGTCCAACGCTTTACAGGGATATTCTTCTGAAGCGTTTTCAGCATAAATTTTCAACGCCTTTATTTGCGCAATGGTAAACGGAGTTAAACTGGCTTCGCTTCCCCCTACCAAAAATTTATTGCTCATACCGCTGTTTAGCCAAGCAACCCCATTGGTAAGAGCATGAAGCGCGGTAGAACAAGTGATGGAATGGGAAAGCTCTGGGCCTTGCGATCGTAGGTCGTGAGCCAACCAAGAAGAAATATTCCCTAGAGTGGTCGTAGGAGAGGCCAAGGTGCTCGATTGTTGATTTTCTAAATATTCTTGGTGGTATTTTTCAAAGAGTGCAGTTGCGCCACGGGACGACCCTATATTAATACCAAAGTTGTCCCCAGCTTGCCATCCAGCTTCTTTTACCGCTTTTCGAGCGATGTACATGGCGTATAAAACCGAATTGTCTAGGTTTTTATATTTTAAATCGGAATTCCTTAAATCAGAAATTTCTTTTTGGTCGTCTTTAGAAATAGCCGCGACCAATGCCTTATGTGTTTTGAAATCTTGTTCTTTTAAAAAATGATCGGCTTTTAAATAATTTTCCCAAACTGTTTTGGTGTTACTTCCTAAAGCAGAAATGGATGAAAGGGCCGTAATGGCTATTTTGTTATTCATTGCTAGGTCATCTACATAATACCATTTACTTATCAATATTGCAGTAATATCAGTTAATAACTGGTATGGTTTGTTTGCAAAGCTAGTATTTAAATGGTGAAAATTAATAAATCGGTTTGAAAAGAATGACAGCACACAAAAAAAGGAAGACCTGTAAAAGATCTTCCTTTAAATTAACTCCATTTATTTCTAATTGATTCAAGAAAGCTTACACCAAAAAAAAGCTATTTAAAAAGTATCTAAGCTCTAAATGTCGTCCTGAGCTTGTCGAAGAATTCTCATGAGTGTTTGTTTTTTAAAACTTCGACAAGCTCAGTTTGACAGCTATATATTATTTTTTAAGCGATTTCATATCTATTACAAATCGATACTTAACATCAGATTTTACAACGCGATCGAAGGCATCATTAATGTTCTGTATATCGATCATTTCAACATCAGAAACGATATTGTGCTCCCCGCAAAAATCTAACATCTCTTGTGTTTCTTTTATACCACCTATCATAGAGCCGGCTACTCGTTTTCTTCCCATAACTAGTGCGCCGCCATGAACAGGGTCTATTGGTTCAATGGCACCCACTAAAACCATGGTTCCATCTCTTTTCAATAAACCAAGGTATGGATTGATATCGTGGCCAACTGGAATGGTATTCAAAAGAAAATCGAAACTAGAAGCCTGCTCTTTCATTTGGTCTTTATCTTTAGAAATTAAAACACTATCTGCCCCCAAGGATTTTGCATCTTCTGCTTTTTCTGGGGAAGTGGTTATCATAACTACCTCAGCGCCTAAAGCATGCGCAAATTTAATTCCCATATGCCCGAGTCCGCCCAGACCAATTACACCAACTTTATCACCTTTTTTAACGTTCCATTCGCGTAAAGGAGACCAAGTGGTTATCCCAGCGCACAATAGTGGTGCAGCTGCTTTTGTATCTATGTTTTCTGGTATTTTTAAAACAAAATCTTCACGCACTGTAATTTGTTCGGAGTATCCACCGAATGTATGGCCACCCAAGTGTTTATCGGCACCATTATAGGTGGCAACCGCACCATTTTCACAGTATTGCTCTAAATTATCTTTACAGGAATTACATTCTTTACAGGAGTCTACTAGACAGCCCACACCAACAAGATCGCCTACTTTAAACTTGGAGACTTTAGAACCAACTTCTGTAACATGGCCGATAATTTCGTGACCTGGAACAACCGGGTATTTCGAATTCTTCCAATCGTTCTGTACTTGATGGATGTCGCTATGGCAAACACCGCAAAAATCGATTTCTATTTTTACGTCTATGTCTTTGGTTTCTCTTCTTTCAATCTTATATGGAACTAAGTCAGCTTCACTTTCATGAGCTGCATATGCTTTAACTTCAGTCATAACAATTTGTTTTAAATTTTTATCCAAGTTACATTTTCTTTGGTGGCTGAAAATTAACTGAGGTTAATAATGAAAGAGCAAAGTGTTAAAAACAAAAAAACCACGCCTTTTGAGCGTGGTTTTTGTTGATTATTTTAAGATTTTCCCGTTTTTATCTTTAAAACGGTATTCTAGGTATGTGTAAGCATCTCTTGGTAAAATCTTGACCCATTTTTTGTGTTCTAAAAACCATTTAGAACGTACGGATGGAAATCCTTTTGTTAAATAAGCGGCAATAAACGGGTGTGCATTTAAAACAATTCCATTATTGCCATTTTTGCTTTTAATTATTCGCTCGAGATCGAAAGTAATTTTATTTATTAAAACTATTGGTGCTTCTACTTCACCATCGTTACCGTTCGGGTTTTCCTCACGGGTTTTAATATTCATCTCTGGCCTTACGCGCTGTCTAGTAATTTGTATGAGGCCAAACTTACTTGGAGGGAGGATTTTGTGTTTGGCTCTATCGTCTCGCATTTCTTCTCTTAAATGGTCGAATAGTTTTCTGCGGTTGTCTGCATTAGACATATCGATAAAATCTACAACAATAATACCACCCATATCCCGTAATCTTAACTGTCTAGCTACTTCGCTAGCTGCAATAAGGTTTACTTCCAGTGCGGTATCTTCTTGAGATTTCGCCTTGTTAGAACGGTTACCGCTGTTTACATCTATAACATGCAATGCTTCGGTATGTTCTATAACCAAATATGCTCCTTTACTAGAGGATACTGTTCGTCCAAAAGAAGTTTTAATTTGTCTCTCAATTCCGTATTTTTCAAAAATAGGAACATTCGAGTCATACAATTTTACAATAGATTCTTTCTCTGGCGCAATTTCATGCAAGTAATCTTTAATTTGAAAATAAAGCGTTTCGTCATCTACATAAATCCCAGTAAAGTCGTCGTTGAACACATCTCTTAAAATAGAGGCGGCACGATTCATTTCACTCAAAACTTTAGATGGATAACTAGCTTTATAAATTTTTTTACACAACGCTGTCCATTTTGCTAACAGGTTGTTTAAATCTTTGTCTAGTTCGGCGACTTTTTTGCCTTCTGCCACTGTGCGTACAATTACACCAAACCCTTTGGGTCGAATGCTTTGTACAAGCCTTTTTAAACGGTCTTTTTCTTCTTTGCTTTCTATTTTTTGAGAAACAGAAACGCGGTCTGAAAAAGGAACAAGAACCAAATATCTTCCGGCTATTGATAGCTCAGAACTTATTCGTGGTCCTTTTGTGGAAATAGGCTCTTTTACAATTTGTACAAGTATAGATTGATTGGCTTTTAAAACGTTGTTTATAACGCCATTTTTATCTATATCTTTTTCAAATGGGAAATTTTTTAAAGAGAAATCTTTTAATTTACCTGTGCTTACACGTTTAATGAATTTCAACAAAGAACTTAATTGCGGCCCTAAATCGTGGTAATGCAAAAATGCATCTTTTTCGTACCCTACATTTACAAAAGCTGCGTTAAGGCCGGTAACCGGCTTACGCACTTTTGCAAGCATGATATCTCCCACAGAGAAATTACTGCTTTCTTCTTCCTTGTGTAATTCAATAAGTTTTCCATCCTTTAATATGGCAAAATCAACGTCAGAGGAACTAGATCTTACAATTAATTCTTTATTCACTCTGAATGAATTTTTATCTGTCCTACAAATATATATCTGCAGAACCGATGGATTAAACAATAAATTCGTCCTATCAATTAAGATAAGATAAATTTTTACTACAGGTTTTTTTTGAATAAACCCAACGAAATTAAATCTAAAACCCTAGGTTTTGATTAAATTTCTTTTTCAATGAACGTTTTGTATGTTAAGTATACAATAACTTAAAAAAGAAAAAGTAGTTATCTAACTACTTTTTCTTATGACGGTTAGCTCTTCTTCTTTTCTTACGCTTGTGCGTAGCTACCTTATGTCTTTTTCTTTTTTTACCACTTGGCATCGACTCAATGTTTTTATATTAATAATTATTTTACTTCTACGCTAGTTTTAACACCCTCTACAAATACTTTTGCGGGTTTGAAAGCTGGAATATTGTGAGCAGGAATTTTAATTGTCGTGTTCTTAGAAATGTTTCTTCCTGTTTTTTCTGCTCTTGTTTTAATGATGAAACTACCAAAACCTCTTAGGTAAACATTATCACCGCTTTCTAGTGAGTTTTTCACCTCTTCCATAAAAGATTCAACAGTTGCCTGTACATCTCCCTTTTCCATGCCAAGTTTCTCTGAAATCTTAGCTACAATGTCTGCTTTAGTCATTTTTATATATTTGTTTACAGTGTTATAAATTTAGGGGATGCAAATATATAAATTAATTACGCAATAAATAAAGTGTAAATAATTAAAATTTAACTAAATAAAGCTATTATTTTTGAATTCTATCGGAAACATATGGATTTTAAAGGGCAGATCATACATTGGTATGAAAAAAATAAACGGGATTTACCATGGAGAACAACCAAGAATCCCTATAATATATGGCTTTCAGAAATTATGCTTCAGCAAACAAGAGTAGAGCAAGGACTGCCTTATTATTTAAAATTTATCTCTACATATCCAACGGTTTTCGATCTTGCCCAAGCAAAACAAGAGGAGGTTCTTAAACTTTGGCAGGGCCTTGGGTACTATTCCAGAGCGCGAAATCTTCACGAAACTGCTAAAAAAGTGGCGGTGGATTTTAATGGAGAATTTCCTGATAATTATTCAGATTTAAAAAAGCTGAAAGGCATTGGCGATTATACCGCAAGCGCCATTGCTTCCATTTGTTTTAACGAGGCGGCACCTGTGGTAGACGGAAATGTGTACAGGGTATTATCGCGCTACTATGGCATAAGCCTTGCCATAAACAGTACGGAGGGTGTAAAATATTTTAAAGAGTTAGCGGAAGAATTAATAGACCATAAAGATCCTGGCACCTATAACCAAGCGTTGATGGAATTTGGCGCCAAACAGTGCAAGCCGCAGTCACCCGATTGTAATAATTGCCCGCTTCAGCATGGTTGTTATGCTTTTTCTGAAAATAAGATAGCAGATTTGCCTGTAAAACTTAAAAAGACGAAGGTTAGAAAACGTTTCTTCAACTATATAATTTTAACAGACGATGAAAAAACCATCCTTCAGCAACGCACCAAAAAAGATATTTGGCAGCATTTGTATGAATTTCCTTTAATTGAAACTTCCGAAGAAATTAACCATGAGAAACTTTTGGAGCACCAAGATTTTAAAAATTTAACGGAAGGGAGTCTTTTTGAACTCAATCTTTATAACCAAGAATCGAAATTGCACAAATTATCGCATCAACACATATATACTCGATTTTGGATTGTAACTTTGCAGGATAAATTAAAAACTGGGATAGATAATAAAAAGGTGAAAGATTATCCTGTGCCAGTGCTAGTTGCCAATTTCGTAGAAGATTTTGGTTTTTAAGGGATTTGGAGCTGCGTAGATTTAAAATAAGATTTTTAAAAGTAGTCTGATAAACCGATAAATCCCTTTAAATTACTATTTTTTACGATGAAAATTTGGTAATTTTTAATACATTTATAGATTAACGAATAGTTTTTTAAGATATAATAATATGAGTGGAACTTTAAATAAAGTAATGTTAATCGGTCACCTTGGAGACGATGTTAAGATGAATTATTTTGAAGGGGGTAACTGTATTGGGCGTTTCCCTTTGGCTACCAACGAAAATTATACCAACAGACAAACTGGTGAGCGTGTTTCCAATACCGAATGGCATAACATTGTGGTACGAAATAAGGCTGCAGAAGTTTGTGAAAAGTACCTTAGTAAAGGGGATAAAGTTTATGTGGAAGGCAGGCTAAAAACAAGACAATGGCAAGGGGAAGACGGTAATTTGCGTTACACAACAGAAGTACAAGTTACCGATTTTACCTTTCTTACCAATAAAGGAGACAATCAGGGTGGTTCTCAATACAATCAGCAATCATCGCCACAAGGCGGAGCAAAAAACAGCCAGCCTCAAACCCAAAATAAACCACAAGCGCAAGAGTCTGCACCTCCTTATGAAGAAGAGGACGACGATTTGCCATTTTAACCAAGTATAACTAAAACAGCAACCATTGGACCCGGAGCCCTCGAGTTTAATTTCAATATTACTTTTTGTAGACACAACTTCAATCATTAAATTGATAGTTTTAGTCGCCTTACTTATCTGTTCTGCCCTCATTTCTGGGGCGGAAGTAGCTTTCTTTTCGCTTTCGCAAACCGATGTTAACGGCATTCAGGATACCAAAACAACAGTAGGGAATATTGTGGTGAAATTATTGGACAGACCAAAAAAATTATTGGCTACCATTTTAGTTGCCAATAACTTTATAAATATTGCCATAGTTTTACTTTTTAGTTCCCTTGGTTCTTTTTTCTTTGGATCGCTTCAAGGAAAAATCTTGGGTGTGGTAGATGTAAGGTTTATTGTGGAAGTGGTAGTGGCCACTTTTTTAATTTTATTGTTTGGAGAGATTTTACCCAAGGTTTATGCCAGTAGGAATAAGTTGAAGTTTGCTTTTTTCATGGCATACCCTCTAAATGTACTGGATAAGGTTTTCTATCCGTTAAGTATGCCCATGCGATCCATTACGCTATTTTTACAGGAAAAACTTGGGAAACAAAGGGCTAATATTTCTATAGATCAACTTTCCCATGCCTTGGAATTAACTTCTGAAGAAGACACCACTATTGAAGAGCAGAAGATTTTGCAAGGAATAGTTTCCTTTGGAAATACAGACACCCGGCAGGTAATGCAGCCCAGGATAGATGTTTTTGCTTTGAATGAGGAAATGAAGTTTCCAGAGGTCGTTCGTGAAATAATTAAGAACGGTTATTCCAGAATCCCGGTTTACAAAGACCATATGGATAATGTAACTGGAGTTTTATATGTAAAAGACTTGCTGCCGCATATAGATAAAAAGGAGTTCAATTGGGTTTCCTTAAAACGCGATGCTTACTTTGTTCCCGAAAATAAAAAACTCGACGATTTATTAAAGGAGTTCCAAGAAATGAAAAATCACTTGGCCATTGTAGTAGATGAATATGGGGGTACCTCGGGATTGATTTCTTTGGAAGATATTATTGAAGAAATTGTAGGGGATATAAGCGACGAGTTTGATGACGAAGACTTGGTGTACTCCAAATTAGACGAGCAAAATTATGTTTTTGAAGGAAAAACGGCTTTAAAAGACTTTTATCGAGTGATCGATATTGAAGATGAAACACAGTTTGAGGAAAACAAAGGAGAGTCTGAGACCATTGCAGGTTTTGTTTTGGAAATTGCCGGAAGCTTTCCCAAAAAAGGAGAAGAAATTATTTTTAACAACGTTCGGTTCGTTATAGAAGCGTTAGATAAAAAGCGAATCAAACAAATAAAAGTTACCCTCATTGAGCAGAACGAGATTATTTAGCATATTTCTACTGGGGTTTTTCATATTTTCCTGTGGTGAGGAATCCGTACCCAAACCTAAGGGAATGTTACGGTTGGAATACCCAAAAGCAGTTTATAAAGAAACAGAAAACGATTGCCCGTTTTCATTTTTACAGAATCAAGACGCTGCTATAAATGTGCGGAAGGATTGTGGAATGACGTTGCAGTACCCCAAAATGAATGCCAGTATTTTTATTACATATAAGCCCGTTCAAGATAATTTGGATATTCTTTTAAGGGATGCTCAAAAACTTACTTACGAACATGTAGCCAAGGCAGACAACATACAGGAACAGCCTTTTGTTAATCCTGAAGACAAGGTTTATGGAATGTTTTACCAAGTAACGGGAAATGCTGCTTCGGCATCTCAATTTTACTTAACCGATAGTATTTCGCATTTCGTTACGGGCTCACTCTACTTTAATACCAAACCCAATTACGACTCCGTACTTCCAGCAGCCAAATATCTAGAAGAAGATATCAGGAAAATTATGGAGACCATGAGTTGGGAATAAATATAACCTAAATCATTAATATCATGCGCTTATTTTTTTTGCCCTTTATTCTACTTATTTCTTGGAAATCGTCATCACAAGCAGCAGATTTGGATAAAGAATACTTTCCAGTTGCTTATGTAAAATTGCCTTCAAACCCAATTCTAAATGAGAACGAGAGGACTTATAATGTTTTGGTAAACTCCGAGGATGATATAGAGAGCTTAATTTCTGAAACCGCCATTTCCAACGATATTCAAATTCAAGGCTTTACAAGGCAAGAAACAGCTCCTGTGATTTTTATCAAACTTGAATTTTCTGATTTTTTTATAGATCCAGCTTCTTTTGGTATAGAAGACAAAGAAGTGGTGGAAAAGGATGACGATGGAAATGTAATACGTTCCTACTACGTTTTCAGGTATATCTTTAAGTACTTTATAACATCGCATTACCATGTTGATAATCCGTTGGAATTAAAACTTGAAAATAGAATGGTTCGATCAGAAATTTATGCATCAGATTGGTTTTTGAATAAAAAAGAAGCCTACGCCCATTACGATGTCAATAAAGAAGAAATCAAGGGAGAACTAATATATAATTTTGTGGAATATACGAGTTATCGTTTAGACGATTTAGTAAATGCTACTTTTGGGTATAGACCCTATAAAACAAATTCTTATTTGTGGATTTTGGATTCTAGGAAGAATCCTTTAACGGAGCCTCAAAAGGAACTTTTTAAAGAAGTTAAAAGTGTAATGAACACTGTTTCACATGAGTCTTCCATTGCCAATACGAGAAATAGTTTAATGCCAATCGTAAAGGATTTTGAGAAAATGGCTACGGGAATTACCGGTGATTCGAGAAGGGAACGAAAAGTGAAATACGCCTGTTATTACAATTGTTCTGTTTTAAGCTATTATATGGACATGCCAGATGAAGCCATTGAATATGCTAAAATGATTTTCCCCTTGGAGTATGGCGAAAGGGATGCGGAAGATTTAACTAAGAGCGCTCATAGTTTGAAAAATATTTTGGCGGCGAATATGGTAGAAAGTAGGAGAATGGTTGTTCCTGTAGATGAGGTATTTAATGAAGTGGATAGAAATAACAATGAATTTGACAGTTTTGCATATTTGGTAACGGTTAGAAATGATACTCTAATTGCTAACATGAATTATCAAGACTTGGAAAGCGTAGGGGTAGAGGCGAAGGTTTATTTACCAGACACAAACGGAAATTTAAAATTGAATATCTTGAATGCTTCAGAACTTAAGGAATTGGTTTTCGATGAAAATAATATTTATGTGCAAAAGGAGTTTATTTCCTATAAAAATAATCCTAGAGCCAAATCACCTGAGAAGTATTTAGTAAGGAAGGAATTTGAAACAGAAGAACTTTCCATGTATACTTTTCAAAATGATGAAGTGGTGTTTTTTATAAAAAATGAAGAAGTTGGATATTCCAATAAATCCTATAAGTTTTTAATGGGTTTTAAAGATGAACTTAAAAAATTTACAGGCGCCTGTACTAAAGTTAATGAGCTCATTGATAAGAATTACTACAAGAATAATGCGGCGAGTTTGCGAACGTTCATTGAAGATGTAGTGTACTGTGAATAAGATAAATAAAAAGGGGCTGAAGAGCCCCTTTTTGTTTTTACTGATATTAATGTTTTACTTTGATTTAAAAATTTTAACGTGGTTGTCAGTGCTGTAATAAATATCATCACTCACATGATCAACGTCATAAACAGGTTTTAAATCGTTTATAATAACTTTATCTAGTTCTTCTCCAGTTTCTTTATCTACTTTAACCAAAAGACGTTCTCCATTTTCACCTTTAGCGAAAATCAGGGCGTACT
Organism: Galbibacter sp. BG1; assembly: GCF_013391805.1. Lineage (GTDB taxonomy): Bacteria > Bacteroidota > Bacteroidia > Flavobacteriales > Flavobacteriaceae > Galbibacter. Next base: position 1,717,927 of record NZ_CP058364.1, read on the forward strand.
TATTTGTTTCTTGTAGTGCATTAAATCGATCTTGTGCAAAAGCCATGGCAACGTCGGTGGCTAGATATCCTGCTTCACCAATAGCCTTAGCGTTTTCTCCAAAAAGTGCAGCACTAGAGCCACTTCTTACTTCATTCCCCTGTGGATCTCTATAGGTTGTTTCTGTTGTAACTGTTGCAGTGGCAACAGCGAAACCAAAATTAGCCACGGATAATCCAACATTTTTTAATAATCGGCCTGTTTCCCCTGGCTGTTTATATTTATTATGAAAAATAATTTTTCCACTATTGTCAACTCCTACAACTTCACTTAATCCTGTAATAGTAACATTGTTTTCAAAAATTTCTAAGCTGGTCAAATCTTTTTCATCCTTAAGCTTCATTTCTGCGTATGGCTCAGGACGTTCCGCTTGCCCTTCGTTAAATTTGTAGAGTTCTTCATCGTTGTACACTACAAAATTACCTGAGTTTTCATCATATTTGGCAAACGTAGGCCGCTTTTCGTTTAGTTTTAAGTTTTTTCTCCAGATTTTCTCACCTGTTTTGTAATCTACCATATTGGCATATGTAGCGGTAATGTACAATACGCGGCCATTTTTTGTTTTTTCAAGAAAGTAGATAGGGTCTTCTTCATCATCACAAATTTTCACGTCCTTTTTCCACATTTTTTCTCCCTTTTTATTTAGGAGCATCATTTCATCGTCATAAACATAAAGAAAGTCGGTTCCGATAGGGATTACACTTTTTATACCTTTCCCTTTAGGATCTTTTTTCCAAACTTTTTCTCCCGTGTTGTAATCGTAAAAATTAAAACCTTTGTAATGCGCAAGTAACATTTTATCTTGCCAATCCTCGAAAAGAACAATGTTTTTTGTAGTTAAAGATTTATCCCAAATAGAATTTCCTGTATTAGCATCGAACAGCATTATTTCATTCTTATTGGATAATAATCCTTTTCCTTTAATGGTTATAACTTTCGATCCGTCTAAAGATCTCTTAAAGTCCATAACATCGCCTTCATCTTCTTTCCATAATAAATCTCCAGTCTCTTTATTAAGAACAAAAAACTCCTCTTTAATAAGAGCGAATACTTTATCATCGGTATGATCCATTTTGTCTTTTATTCCAATATTGTTCATCCCCGCTAGTTTGCTAAGTTTTTGTAAAGTTTCACCATAAGTAGCAGAAACGGTTGTTTGCCAATCGAACTTCTGTTCGGGGATATTGTACTTTGCAATAATGAGTTCCATCCCATTAACACCTCTTAGTAAAAAGGAATTTTCGTCAAACAAGTATTCAGCTTGGAAATATTTTGCTTTACCTTCTGCAGAGAAAAGTACTTTTCCATCGTAACTGTTTAACACATAAAGTCTGCCGTCGAAGAATTTTTCTACAAATGGAGTAGATTCTATGGCGTTGAATTTTGTGTAATCCATTCGAAAAGGACCAGACTGTAAGAAGTTTGCAGCTTGATCTACACCGGTGCGCTGAGGAGCGTCTTTTTCCCAGATAATTTTTTCTTGCTCTGGGTCGTACCCAGAAACTTTGGTTCCATCAGAAATTACAGTGATTCCATTAAAGGGAACAACCAGAAGATCTTCTACGTTGTTTTTAAAGTCCAGTGTTTTGGAAGCTTCCCGTTGGGAGAAGCCTAGTTGCATAAACAGAACGCAACCTAGGCTAAGTAGTAGTTGTTTCATTTAAGATTTAGTTTATTATTAGTGAATCAAATATAGAAAAAAGTAGTTATAAAAACCTTTTTTAGTTAAGAATGTGTAATCGGTTTTCGATTATTAAAATAATATCTTTAATTAATTTATATCTTATTAATTGATTAATAATGTATTAATCCAAAAAATATGTAAATTTAATTAAGAGAAATTTTATCATTATGAAAATTATATTCAGAAAACACACGGTACTTTCAACTTTGTTTTTTCTACTTTTTTCGCTTTTCATTTTTGCACAGGAAAAAGTGGATATGGTGACCATGACAAATGGTGATATTAAAGAGGGGAAGGTTACCAAAATAACTCCCAATTCTATTTCTTTTGTACATCAAGGGGAAGACTTGGAATATGAGTTGGCAAAAAAGGATATTCAGGAAATTAAATTTTCCAGCGGACGAGTGGAGGTATTCAATAAAACATCTTCAGCAACAAATAGCGGTATTACTTCTGTAAATCCCAGCACGGGGGATAAAAAAAATAAAATCGCCATTTTACCTTTTAGTATCGTTTCCAACGACCCAACTATTCAACCGGATATGTTTAGCGTTCAGGTGCAAAACGATTGTGCCAATATTTTAAAAGATGAGTCGGTGCATGGGGTAAAAATACAGGACGCTATGACAACCAATGCCTTGTTGGCAAAAAACAATATAGATCGTACCAATGTTTCTACTATGCTCCCTGCTGAATTAGCCAATATGTTGGGGGTAGAATACGTTTTATACGGGAGTGCAGAGGTCTTAAACGAGGGAACTACCAATTATGGGAGTTCAGGAACTACCTATAAGGAAAAGGATGATAAAAAAGATCGTAGTAAAACAGAAACAAAAGGTTCTGTCTTCACCAGTACAAGTACAAGTTCTTTAACGACTTATGATGTTAAACTGGATTTAAAGATTTTCAACGATCAAGGTAATAATATTTATTCTGAATCTAGACATCCTTTTGGTATTGGTATTGATGCTTATCACTCAGGGTTAAGGTATATGTTGAAAAGGAGTCCGTTCGGGACAAAATATAAGAAATAAAAAAACGGCTTTTGATTTTTCAAAAGCCGTTTAAATTTGGTTGAAACGTATTTTAAAGTTTCTCATTCAAAAGTTTCTCGGCGTTTTCAATACTCGAGTTGATCTCTTCTTTTAAAGCTTTTACCTTTTCTTCTTCTTCCTTAAGCCATTCTTTTTTCTCTTCAGATAGTTCTTTGCCATTAAGAATCTCCTCGTGATCAAAACGATCACCAAATTCTTTCATCCAATCCATCATAGATTTATGGGCTGCTTGCAAATCTTGTTTGGCCATTTCATATTTCTTGCCAACTTCGGTGGTGTCCACCTTGGTATTTAAATCGCCAATTAATTTGGTTATAGTGTTCATTTTCGGCATTAAACTGTCGTGAACTGCCATTACCATTTCCATTTTTGAGGGTTCGTTATTTTTTTTCTCCTCTTGTTTGCAGCCTGCAATACTAAATGAGGCAACTACGATAATTATGAATAATTTTTTCATGTCTTATTTTAAATTTTAATTATTAATCATTTACGCGGGTTTGCGATGATTTCAAGTATAAACGTTCAGCAAATGTAAAAATACTGATTAAAATTATACTAAAACCGAATAGGGGGAGAGCTATACACAAGAGGGCCAGAAGTATTACCACTCCATTACTTGCTTTAAAAGAGGCCGGAACTTTTGGAATACCCCAATCTCCTTTTCTTTTTCTAAGCACGTATGAAATAATTGCAGATAAGCTCATTAAAAACAGAACTACTCCCGTGAACAACATTAAAATCCAGTTCCACTGGCCAAACTGGCCTTGATGGAATGCCATAACCCACATTCTACCGCGCATTAGGAACCCTACGTCTTCCCAATTGTGTTTTAAAACTTGTTTTCCGGTATAGGGATTAAAATGGATCATCTTCTGGCTCCCTAAATCTTTATTGTTTGTGTTTGAAATGCTGTAAACCCCATTTTTACCTGTAGGAAAGCTGATTTTAACTTCACCGGAAAGATCCAGCTTTTTAGCTTTTGCAACCATTTGATCTAGAGAAAGCGTAGTTGCCTTTTCAGGTTGCTGTTCTATAAAAAACCGGTTCCAAGTGTTGGGAAAACCTGTATTGGTTATTTCCTGAACTTTCTTAAATCCTGCGCCCCAAACATCTGTCCAAGGTAGCCCTCCAGCAAGGATTAAGAGGAATAATATAGACATCCAGAAACCGGTTATGGCATGTGTGTCCCTAAAAAATGTGCGCTTCCCTAAATTGGTGCGAGGAATAAAGTAGCCTTTTACCTTCCAACCTCTTTCTGGCCACCATATAAATAACCCAGTTAGTATTAAAACTACCATCCAGCAAGCAACTAGTTCTACAATTTTAGTCCCAAAGCTGCCCATAAGAAGTTCTCCATGTAATTTTCTTACCTTAAACATAAAAGACTCCTGAGGGAGAATCTCTCCAGCAACATTCCCTTGATATGGATTTACATAAAGACTTGTAGCTCCACCAAATCTACCCGATACAAATTCTGTGCTCTCTTCTTTTGTTTTGGGCACTATCATCGAATTAGGCTTTTTTACCGCATTTGCATTTGCTATTTCCCATTGTTGTTGGTAGGAAATTGGAGCGCCATCAACCACAACTTTTTTAATAGGCTCATAAATAGGAGCCTCGTATTGGGCTTTAAAGAGATAGATGACGCCGGTAGCTGCAAGTAACAAAATAAAGGGAAGAGAAACTATACCGGCAATAAAATGCCACTTCCAAAGCCATTTATTAAGTTTTTTATTTTTTGCCATTTTTTAAAATTTATATCGTATTCCTGCATGAAACGCATGCGGATTACCTACAGTGTAGGTGTTTTGTTTGGAATATATGTTATAAGATGCCCTTGGGGAATAAAGGGTGTCGAATACATTTAAGACGTGCCCCCAAACTTCAAAGTCTGCAAATTGGTAGCTAGCCCTCAAATTAAAGATGTTATGTCCGTCGTAAGTAGCTGTGCTAAAAGTGCCGTCTGTATTAACTATTTGGTTTTCAAAACTAGTATTGTATTTTCCAACCATCTCATATTCCAACCCTATGTTAAAGTTTGGCAGAAAATTTGGAGCATAGTTTATTTGCCCGTTGCCTAAAGATCTTGGTGCAGTAGGTTGTTCTGTTTGAGAATAATCTATATCGCCTTCATAAAATGTAATGTATCGATGCCTGGCATAGCTACCGTTGTAGGCTAGGCTCAATTCGGGAACAGGTCTAAATGTAATGCCATATTCAAAACCATAGGACCTTGTTTTACCAGCGTTGGTATTGTAGAATTCATCATTTTCATCACGCAGTGTAACAAGGTTGTTTCTTCCGTCCAATACATAAAATGCGGCATCTAGTTTCCACTTTTCCGAAGTAAAATATCCACCTACTTCATAATTGTCGTAATTACTTGGTTTAAGGTCAAAAACATCGCCGCCAACACCTACAAAACTATTTCTGTATAGCGTGGAGGTTTCTGGAGGCGTAAATCCATTGGAATAATTGGCATATACACCAGATCGATTGCTAAGGTTGTAATTAAAGCCAATTTTAGGCGCAAGGTTATGGTAGTGGTTTTTAGAATCTTTAGGGCCGGCTTCATCCAAAAGATTGTTGTAATTATAATCAAAACCATCGTAGCGAAGTGCCGCCGTTATTTTTAAGTTTTCAATTGGATTGATTTCAAACTGAAAGAAACCCGCATAGTTTAAAATGTCTGCATTGTAGTTCAATATAAAATCCCCATCATTTAATTGGTAGCCGGTATTTATCCCTGTAGTAGGATCTACAAATACTTCAATAGATTCTGCTTGATAGGTTTGTGGGGAATAATCTACTGTACTCCCAACAATGAGAGAAGATTTGGCAAAATTAAAATCGATTTTATGTTGCAACAGTCCTACAAAGCTATTGTATCCGTTGGCGTTTACTTCTCCTGAACCTTCACCTGTTAGTTGTCCGTTTTCCCTGAATTGACGAATTCTGTAGGAAGGAATTTGGTTCATAACATTGTTTCTAAAAACAAAATTGAAAGAGGTTTTGTTTTGGTCGTTCCATATTTTATCCAGCGTAGATCGAAATCGAAAAGCCTGTGCTTCACGCTCGGTAAAAGTTTGATCACTTTCATAATTTCCAGCTTCGTAATCTTCTTGGGATAAAGAACCGGTCATATCCGATCGGTAATTAATCATATCAAAAACGTTTGTCCATGTAAGAGTAGGGTCGATGTGGTAAATAGTTTTAAAAGTGACAGCAAATTTCTCGTAATCGCTATATTCTACCGGACCGTTATTTCTTTGAACATATTGAGTCCCTAGGTAAAACCCTAATTTGTCATTTGCATATTTGGAAGCTTCAAAATCGTATTTGGTTAATCCAAGATCGTTCATTTGAAAACCAAGGCTTCCCCTAAATTCGGGTGTTGGATTTTTAGATATAAAGTTAAAGCTCCCGCCTATGGCCTCACTTCCGTATATACTCGAAGCAGGGCCTTTTAAAATTTCCACCCTTCCGAAAGAAACATCGTTCATTTCTAATAGAGCATTATGGTTAAAAACAGCGGTTGGGCGAATGGGGAGACCGTCTTCCAAATACAAAAACAAGGATTTGGTGGAGATGGGAGATCGAACTGCCATCATGTGTTGCTCGTTCCCAGCAGCTTTGGAAGTAGACATATACACGCCAGGTGCTTGGTTGACCAACTGTTCTATGCCAAATGCTTTCGTTTTTTCTATAGTTTGAGCGCTTATCACAGAAATTGCTCCAGGAATTTCCGATCTTTTTTGTTCTTCACGGCTTGCCGATACCACAATTTCCTCCAGTGCTTCGGTATTTTCTTCAAGAATTATGGTATTTAAATTCTTGTTTAAAACAACAGTTTTTTTCTTATAACCCATATAGGTTAAATCTACTTCTGGATGGTCTAATTCGATACGGAAGTTGCCATCGCCATCCGAAGAAACTCCTTTACTTTTGTTCTTAGTAGATATAATGGTAACCCCCGCTAATGGACTGTTTTGATCGTTTTTTACTTGCCCGTTGTACCACGTTTGGGCATTAGTAAGATGGCTCATCAATACAATGATGAGTACAATATATATTTGTTTCATTTGTCAGCTAGTTATAGCGAATATTGAAAACCGATTGTTATCGTTTCTTGATTTTTTAATTGAATTCCGTTCATGTTCTGGTAGAGCGGCAAAATAGCTTCAAAACCTATGCGCACATCTTTTAAGCTGCCTTTAAAAGCATAAAGATTAAAGCCTAGTCCGGCTTCAGCATAAGTTTTGCCACTATTTGCGGTATCGGCTGTAACCACCATCATAGGGTTGAGCGCCGGATTTGCACCTTGTATCATTTCGATCGCTGCCCATTTTAGTCTACCGGAAAAGCTTAACCACTCTTTTAAAGGAATGGCCACCCAGTTATTCCAACTATAATCATTTCCAAGACGATAATCATTGTCGTTTTTGCCAGTTCTAAACACTGCAGATAGCTGAGAGCCAAACGAAAGGTTATCCCACTGTTTTAAATAGGTAAGGCCTAAATTAGCATCGAAAGTGCCGCTACCAATTTGCATTGGATATGGAAGAATAACTTTGTTGGGTGCAGACATTGGGGTTACATCTTCTTCGTCTATATTTCCAGTAGGCAATGAAACGCCAAGAAGAGCGTGTAGATGCTGCCTGTTTTTATGGAATATGGTATATAGAGCCGAAATTTTAAGATCCCCAAATCCACTCGATGAGGTGTTGAATTGATTTCCCATACGGTTTTCCAAGATCATTTCTTGAGACTGGTAATTGGCCATGGCCATAAGGGTAATTTTATCGCTGGGAGCATACATGGCTCCTAGCATATGCATGTTCATGGGCATTTCTATAGGAGTCACCATATACTGCGAAAGAGCATCGGCGTTGGTGGTCTCTACGCTGCCACGATTAAGACCGTTCATATTCATATGCATATAACGGTAAGAGAACATCCATTCCCCTTTACCATGGGTGTGATCTCCCATTACAGAAATAGGAGCATGTCCATCGGGCCTTCCCGAGGTCCAATTGTTAGTTTCTTCTTGTGCATGAAGAAGAGCGGCTGCCATGAAAAAAATGGCAGAAATATAATTTTTCATTTTTTTTGATGTTTTTAGGATTGACAAAAGCCTTTCCAGCAAGATTCCTTTCTTAGCTGAATGGGATAAAATCCTTTTTTCTAAAAAGTTGAATAAGTGAATAAGTACTAAAGAAACATCAAGACAAGCTGGGTGGGTGAAAGTATTTGTAGCTTGCTAAAAAACTATATTTGTTGAAGTATAAAGTTGTTTTTTTCTCAGGAATGATACTATAACCGGTATTCTCCAAACTTAGGAAGCTTACAAACCCAATAGGGTATTCCCTAAGATCGATTGCTGGAAGATTTTGTTTTTTCTGTTGGTTTTCTTCCTCCAGCATTTGCATGAGGTAACATTTTCCGTCACAATGCATTTCGGGCCGGTCTTTATTGATACATAGGTATTCTGCTATGTAATCATGGTTTACTACATAATCGAATACCGGTAATACTGGCTTTAACATGGCCAGTAAATAAAGCAAGGTAAACGCTATGGAGTAGATTCTAAGCATAAAAACTATTGGCCTTACCAATTAAACGATTGCAAAAATATATAAAAAAGAGATGTTTTCTACCTTAAAAAGTTGAATTTTGCGGCTTTAAAATCATTTTATGGACAATAACAAAAAAAAGTGGCTCTATTTGGTGGTGCTCTCCCTAATTTGGGGAAGCTCTTACATCCTTATAAAAAAAGGCTTGGTAGGTTTAGGGCCGATAGAGCTGGGAGCTGTACGAATAATTTTTTCTACTATTTTTTTATTCATCATTGGCTTTAAATCCATACTTGCCATTTCCAAACCACAATGGGTATGGGTAGCGGCTTCGGCTTTGACTGGAACATTTTTGCCGGTCTTTCTTTTTGCATACGCAGAAACGGAGATAGATAGTAGTATTGCGTCCATTTTGAACTCATTAGTTCCTTTGTTTACCATTTTTATCGGTTTTTTGGTCTTTAAAATATCATTCAGTAGAAATCAAATTGTAGGGGTGGTTATCGGACTCATAGGGGCTATAATCCTTATTTTTCAAGGCGCCAACGTGAATCCGAATCAGAATTATTTCTTTGCGGTTTTAGTGGTAATTGCAGCTATTTGTTATGCTATTAATGCCAATATTATAAAATCTAAGCTACAAGAGGTTTCCCCCATGGGAATTGCTGTTGGTAATTTAACGGTTATGATTCTCCCTGCTGTTCTTATTCTTTTTCTCTCGGGATTTGTAGAGCCTTCGGTATTGGAGGATGAAGAGGTTGTAACCTCTTTAATGTATATTGCGGTGCTCTCTGTGTTTGGTACCGGTTTGGCCAAAATTCTTTTTAATAAGCTCATTCATATTTCCAATGCAGTATTCTCTACGTCGGTAACCTATTTAATACCTGTTGTAGGAATTTTTTGGGGTATTTTGGATGGTGAAAAGTTTACTTTGATCCATCTTTTAGCTTCTGGTATTATTTTGCTGGGCGTTTATATTGTGAATAAAAACCGAAAATAAAAAAGGGAGTCAGAAAACTAATTTTCTGACTCCCTTTGATTTTGTTGTGTGTTGAAGATTATTTAAAATCTTCTTCACTGAATTCTGGATTTATTTTAACTTCTAAAAGCTTACTTTCAATGGGCTGTCCTCCAAGGGATGCCTTTTTAACTGATGGGAATTTTATCCCGTCGTAATCTTTGTAATACATTAAAAAAGCTTCTTGGTTCTGCGTTTGTCCGTTCATACTTACCACAGAAGCCTCTTTTACTTTTAATCCGGTTTCGGTATCGTAAAAATAAGCTTGCTGTATTACTTCTCCAGGAACCTCAATTCTGTAAGCGTCTTTACCTTCCACCTTTTCGATACCTGCCAATTTAGCTTTTTCGTTTGTTAGTAAAGCCAGTTCTGGAAAGGTTCCAATAGCGCTTTTCATATCGTTAAGCATATTTGGAGGTAATGGAATTTTATTCCCGCTTTGTTTCATATAAACCTCGTCTTGGTTTGCTATAACCCCCATCATCGGGTTGCCATTCATATAGGTTATTTGGGCGTATTTATCGGCAGTTCTCTTTTCTTCTGCTTTAACGGTGGCACCGTTAAAACTTCCTTCGTAAGTAACAGATAGAGACTTTACGGCATCTACTTTATCTTTTCCACCGATGGCCTCAATATACTTATTAAGAACACTTTTTACGGTAATATCTGCCGGTACGATAACATTGTAATTTGGTTTATCAACTTTTTCTGCTTCCTTGTTGTAATAGTTCATGGGATATCCCAAACCTTCTAATTTTTCGCCAATTTCACTACCTTTTCCAGCAATTACTATGCGAGCGTGTTCTGGCTTAAAATACTTTTTAGATACCCGTTCTACATCTTGAATGGTTACCGCATTAATGTTTTTTAAGTAATTAAGGTAAAAATCGTCTGGTAGATTTTTAGTCTTAATGTTAAGTGCATACCTCGCTATAGTCCTAGGGTCTTCCAATGCAAGTACAAAGTTACCCACATATTTTGCTTTAGCATTTTGTAGGTCTTCTGCAGTAACAGGCTTATTGGTTATTCTTTTTATTTCTTTCATAAATTCTACCACTGCACTGTCTGTAACTGCGTTTCTAACACTCGAAGATGCAGAAAATTGAGATGCATTGTGCTCATCCACATCTATTGAAGATCTAGCACCATAAGTATATCCGTGCTCTTCACGAAGGTTCATATTTAAATAGCTGGAAAAACTTCCTCCCAAGATATGGTTGGCTATAAGCGCTGCATGGTAATCTGGATCCGACATCTTGAGGTCGGCCATATTAACCACTTCAATTTCCGACTGGACAGCGTTTGGCATATCCACAAAGTCTATCTGGGTGTACTGAACATCCTTTGGTGCCGAGTAGGTTACCTGTGGCGCATCTTCTTTTTTCCAGTTGGAAAAATTCTTCTTAGCCAGTTGTTTTACTTCGTTTATTTTTACATCTCCAACGATTACCAAATAGGCTCGTGTGGGTTTAAAGTAAGTGTTGTAAAAACTTTTTACATTGGCCAATGTAACTCTGTTTATACTTTCCTCAGTCATAAATTCCCCATAGGGATGATCTTTCCCATAGGATAAGGCGCTGGAAACTCTTGAAGCAATCCTTGACACATCATTTTCAGAAGATTTAACCCCTTCAATAAGTTGCTTTTTCTTTTTCTCGAACTCCTCCTCTGGGAATACCGGGTTTATAGCTCCATCGGCCATTAGGGCTAAAATTTCCGGAAAATATTTAGAGAGTGAGCTGGCATACACGCTTTGCGAGCCGTAACTAACGGAAGCTCCTAAATAATCTATTTTTTCATTGAATTCATCCTTAGAAAGTGTTGTGGTCCCACTGCCCAGCATATTTCCGGTGAGGGAAGATACTCCCGCTTTTTCACCTTCTACAATAGGAGAGTTATCTATGGTTAATGTCATGGAAACACGGGGTAATTTATGGTTCTCGACAACCATTACGGTAAGCCCGTTTTTTAAGGTGAATGTCTCCGGTTCTGCCAAATTTATTTTTGGTGCAGGCCCAGGTTTAGGCTGCTTAGATCGGTCTACTTGAGCTGTGGTAAAACCTATGCTCAGTAATAATATAATGGATAATATTTTAGTCTTCATAAGAGTATTTTATTTTTCTTCTTGAGTAGATTTTGGCAAGTATTCAACACGTAAACGCTGATTTTTATTTAAATATTTATTCGCGACACCCTTTATATCTTCTCTGCTGATGTTTCTGTAAATCTCAATTTCTGAATTTATCAAGTTCGTGTCTCCGTACAACATATAATATCTCGCCAATGAATTTGCAACCCCTTCAATGCTTGCGTTGGAATTTACAAAGTCGTTTTCCATTTTATTCTGAAGTTTTTGATAGTCTTTTTCAGAAATTAATGTTGTTTGAAGCTTTTTTATTTCTTCATCCACTTCCTTTTCCAATTGTGTAAGTGGTACATCGCCCAGCGGAAGTGCAAAAATGTTATACATACTGTAGTCTTCCTGAGGTCTGTTGAAAGCAAATACCTGTAAAGCCGACTTGTTTTCGTCTACCATCTTTTTGTAAAGCTTCGATGTTTTTCCATCGCTTAAATAACTAGAAATCATATTTAAAACATAGGCATCTTTCTCCGTCATAGCCGGTGTTCGGTAAGCGAGTGCCAATGCTGGGATCTGGATGTTGCTATCGTATTCCGTGGCTTTTATTTCTTGGGTTATTGGGTCTTCCTTCGGGAAGTCTCGCGTAATAGGTTCTCCTTTTGGAATCGGACCGAAATAGTCTTTTATCATTTGCTGGGTTTGCTTTATATCGATATCTCCAGCAACCACAAGAACGGCATTGTTCGGCACGTAATATTTATGGTTAAAATCCTTGAATTCCTGTAAAGTAGCAGCATCTAGATCTTCCATCGATCCAATAACACTCCATCTATACGGATGTTTTTTAAAGAGATATGGCTGAATAGCCGTTCCGTAAATCAATCCTCCATAAGGCGCATTGTCAATACGTTGTCTCTTTTCTTCTTTCACCACTTCATTCTGGGTTTCTACCCCAATTTCGTTAATAATAGGGTGCATAAGTCTTTCCGACTCCATCCAGAGACCGAGCTCTACTTTATTGGACGGGAAAACTTCGTAATAGTAAGTTCTGTCTGTAGTGGTATTGGCATTGTTGCTTCCTCCATTCGAACTTACAATTTTAAACCAATCTCCCCTCGGAATATTTTCGGTACCTTCAAAAAGAAGGTGTTCAAAGAAGTGGGCAAACCCTGTTCTGTCTGGTTTTTCGTCTTTCGAGCCTACGTGGTACATTACCGATGTTGTTACCACGGGAGCGGTGTTGTCTTGGTGAAGAATAACGTGCATGCCGTTGGCAAGATCGTATTCTTGAAATTTGATTTCTTGAGCAATAGCAGCCGCAGAAAATACGGACGCTACCACTAAAGAGAGTAACATTTTTTTCATTTGATTAATTTTAGTTAACTGTTAGACGCATTTTTGTATGGAATGTTACGCATATTAGATATTTGCGTTTAAAATAATGAAAATATACGCTATGGAAAACTGTTTTGTTAAAAATTAAATTACATTTAACTTTCTGAAAAGTATTTTTTTGTAACTTAAATGCAATTAAACCAAAGAAATATCATATGAATCCCAATAGAGTTTTTTTAAGATACGGATTAATAATTGCAATAGGACTAATAGCCTATTTTTTAATTATAAAGCTAGTAGGGCTGCACGAACATATCTGGTTACGTGTGGTTAATGGAGCCATTGTAGCCTATGGGCTATATGCTGCTATACGCACGCGAAAGCTTTTGGAAGGCGATAAATTTAATTATTATAAAGGATTTACGACCGGGCTCTACGCTGGATTTTTGGCAACTTTGATATTTGTGGCTTTTATGGCCATATATATGTACCATTTAGATCCAGATTTTCCAAATACAATTATGGATTCTTGGATAAAAGACTATAATCAAGGTCCTGGAATACTCATTTTTATATTGGTTATTGAAGGGTTTTCTTCATCTGTTGTATTAACCCTAGCGTTTATGCAAAAATTCAAGCCAAGCTGGAATACAAAAAAAAGTGTTCAAAAGGCATAAAAACATTTGTTCTTTAATGATTTAGCAGTATATTTGCACCCGCTTAAATTCAATTTGAGTCAGGATTATATTAGTTAAATTATTAATTATTACGCTATGTACGCAATTGTAGAGATAGCAGGGCAGCAATTTAAAGTTGCGAAAGACCAAAAAGTTTTTGTGCATCGTTTAGCTTCTGAAGAAGGAGATAAAGTATCGTTTGATAACGTACTTTTAGTAGACAACGATGGCGAAGTTACTATTGGCGCCCCGGCTATAGACGGAGCCGCTGTTGAGGCGAAAGTCGTTAAGCACCTTAAGGGTGATAAAGTTATTGTTTTCAAAAAGAAAAGACGTAAAGGTTACCGTGTTAAAAACGGACACAGACAATCTTTAACTGAAATCGTTATTGAAGACATCGTAGCAACAGGAGCTACCAAAAAAGCTGCTCCTAAGAAAAAAGCTGCACCAAAGGCAAAGGAAGAAGCTAAGCCTGCAGCAAAGAAAGCTACCACAAAAAAATCAACTTCTAAAAAAGGAGACGATTTAAAGAAAATTGAAGGAATTGGACCTAAAGCGGCAGAAGCTTTAACAAACGCAGGCGTTGATACGTATGCTAAGTTGGCTAAAAAATCTGCTGATGAAGTAAGAGAAATCTTAACTGAGGCTAGTTCTACTTTAGCTCATTTAGATCCAGGAACATGGGCAGAGCAAGCAAAACTTGCTGCCGATGGTGAATGGGATGAGCTTCAGAAATGGCAGGACGAATTAAATGGTGGTAAGTAATCCATCTAGAGTTTTAAAATAAAGTATAATTTTCTTGAGTAACATCAAGAGCATAAAAACCGAAAGAAATGGCACACAAAAAAGGTGTTGGTAGTTCCAAGAACGGTAGAGAATCAGAATCGAAACGCTTAGGGGTTAAGATTTTTGGTGGTCAAGCTGCTACGGCTGGAAATATCATCGTAAGACAAAGAGGTACCTCTCACAACCCAGGTGAAAATGTATATATGGGGAAAGACCATACATTACATGCCAAGGTAGACGGTATCGTTAAGTTTCAAAAGAAAAGAGATAACAGATCTTATGTTTCTATAGAGCCTTTCCAGGCTTAAGGAGAGCTTAATTGCAAAATTATGGAACCCTTTCTAGTTTACTAGGAAGGGTTTTTTTGTTTTAGTATTTGTCTTAATATTTTGTTTAGAAAAGCAAGTTAGAAAAGGGCGGTTGAAATATTAAAGCTTTCATTACTTAAATGAAATAGGTTTTTATAAATCATTCTATATTGCCATTGCAATCAAATGAGCTGTGATTTGAGGTTTTGAAGTTTGTAAGATTTTAAATGCAAATTATATAAATAATTTATGCTAATTCGATTATTATTAATAAATTAGGGATAACTAATAATCAAAAAATACTTTAACATTATGAAAAAAGTTGTCATTTCAGGTGCCTTGGCACTTACCGTTTTATGTTCAAGTTGTCTAGGATCCTTCAGTGCGTTTAACGGATTGAAAGATTGGAACCAAGGTGTTACAGGGAATAAGTTTGTAAACAACTTAATTTTCTGGGGACTTAACATCATTCCGGTATACGGATTATTCTTTTTAGGGGATGCCATTATCTTTAACGTAATTGAATTTTGGACAGGGTCGAATCCAATAGCAATGAAAGAAGGGGAGAAGGAAACACAGATCGTTGAGAATAACGGAAACACCTACCAACTTACAGCAACGAAAAATAGAATGCAGATTGCGATTATCGACGGAGCTAAAAAAGGGGAAAAAGTAGATTTGGTTTATAAGCCAGATGCAAAATCATGGAGTGCCATTAAGCCTTCTGGAGAAGTTATTGAGCTTTCTTCGTTTAAAGATGGTTTCTACATTGTTAATTTGCCAGATGGAGAGCAAGTTAAAATAGATGCTGAAATGCCAAGGGAGGAAGCAGTTGCGTATTTAAGAGAGAGAGCTGCTTGCAACTATAGTGATGTAATGATGGCTTCTGCAGAATAAGCTGAAAATATAACTTTAGATAGTATTTAGAGGCGCCAACTGGCGCCTCTACTATTTTTATGCTTTTACAATAGGGGCATGTATACAATTCTCTGGGATTCCGAAGCCGTCAACCAATGTATTTACGTGAGGCCTCAATTCAGAGCACAAACGTTCCACCCGTTTTTTTATGGCTTTAGATTTATTGCTGCTTATGTAACCATGCTCTAAATACCAAGCTGCATCTTCTTCTATTTCACTGAGCGCAAAGAGGGTTGCAAGTTTTTTAAACAGAAATTTTGTTTTCTCATCGTTTACAGTTTCTATGAAATCGCTAAACGCATTATAAGATAATTCTTTACTATAAGCCTTTCCTAAGGCTACCAAATGTGTTTGTACCTTTAAAAATGCTAGATACGATGGAATTCCCTTTTTTACATATTTCTGAATTCTAGAGGCTGCAGAAAACGTTAACCGGCGTGTTCGATATTCTAAAGCTTCCTTGTGGAAATCAACATCAAACAAATGCTCTTTATCTGTTTTATTGGTAAAAACCGGATTTATAGTGGTCAACCTATCAGATAATTTTGTGCCTAGAAATTTTAGCACATCCATAAAATTATCACTATTAAACTCAGTTTTAAAATCGGTTAGAATTCCCTTTGCAGCTAATTGAATTAAAACAGTATTATCACCTTCAAATGTGGTAAAAATATCTACATCTCCTTTTATGTAAGGAATTTCGTTTTCCAGAAGATACCCTTTTCCGCCACAAGCTTCACGGCATTCTTGTATGGTGTTGTTAGAAAACCATGTAATCGTTGCTTTTAGGGCAGCTACTTGAGTTTCAATCTGTCTTCGTTCTTCTTCTTTGGAAACAGCGTAATCCTCGATCAATTTGTCCAATACGCTATGGTATACATAAGACTTTGCAATTGGCTTTATAAGCCTTAATTGGTGCGTCGGATAATCCATGATAATATCTTCCTGGATCTTTTTGTCACTATTAAACTGCCTTCTTTGTAGAGCGTATTTTACCGCAATCGTAAGTGCTTTTTTAGCACCGCTCAACGCTCCTTTTGCTACACAAATCCTGCCGCCAACTAAGGTGCCAAGCATGGTAAAGAATCGCTTGTTCGGGTTTTCGATTGGAGAGGTATATATTCCATCTTTATCTATATCACCATATTTATTCAAAAGATTTTCGCGCGGCACAGCTACGTTGGTGAACCATATTTTTCCATTATCTACCCCGTTTAGGCCTAATTTGTAGCCGTTGTCTTCAATTCTTACACCTTCTGTTAAATTGCCATTTTCGTCCCTAATTTTAACTAAAATAGCGTGTACACCTTCGTTTTTACCATCCACAATGAGCTGTGCAAATACCGTCGCCATACTAGAATGAAGCGCATTCCCAATATACTCCTTATTGTCGTTTTCTCCAGGGGTTTCAATGACGATAGAATCCGTTTCCTTTACATAGGTAGCTGTCGTCCGCACTCCCCGTACATTGGAGCCATGCCTGGTTTCCGTCATTGCAAAACAACCTAGCAGTTTGGCCTCGCCAGTTTCCTTTAAATATGCATCATGATGCTTTTTGGTCCCTAAATTTTGAATACTCCCTCCAAACAATCCAAATTGCACGCCAAATTTTATGGTAAGGCTTCCTCCAGCATACATTAAGTTTTCAAAAATACTTGAGTAGATAGGCATATTGTTTATTCCGCCGTAGGCTTCGCTAAAGGCCATTGCGCCGTAACCTTCTTTTCCTAAATGTTTAACTTGAGCTAAGACTTGTTCCCTAAAATCCCGTTTCTCCCTTAGAATTTCAAAATTAAAAATAGGGTCGTTTAGGCTTTTTCTGAATTTATCAATGTGTTCGGCACGATCCCCTTTTAAAATTGTGTCTATCTTTTCTGCGGAATAAAATTGTGCTCCTGTGGAAGCCTCTATTTTTACGTCAAAAAGGTGATGATAGTGGTTGGGCTGAATTCCCAAATTTATTTCGATATATTTTAAACTTTCATCTGGTTCTTCAATAGCTTCAATTCCATTTTTGAGGCGCATGCTAAAATACGTGAGCGGATACGGATCGCTTTCAATAAGTTTAACACCAGATTGATCTATCACGGTTTTCCAAGATCGTAAGGTATCATCAGAAGGGGATTTGTTTGGATTCACCCATTTTTTTAAGGTGGTTTTGTTTTCTTTGGAAAGCGCATCGTTTGCCACGGCTTTTTCAAAAACGGCTATTTCTGACGGCGAAATGAGTTCATCCGACCAGATTACATATAAAAATGGAATGTATTTTACTAATTCGGCGGTATACTGAGTATTCTTCATGTAAGGAAAATACAAATTTCTTTTTCAGCATAATAAATTTTAACCTATTTATAACTTGTAAAGAGTGACTTTAATTGGTATTTATTGTCTCAAATATCAGGAGTATATATATTTTTGAACAAACAAACAATCTTAAACTATATGAAGCCTTTTTTTTACCTATTGTTCTCATTATTTTTTATTGCCGGGTGTTCTAAAGACGATGATAAAGAGGTTAATACCTCTTCTTTAAAATTAATTGTTATAGATAAAGAGGGTAATTTTATTCCTAATGTAGAAATAAGAACAGAACCAATTACTAAAACAGCCTTAACCGATGATATGGGGGAGGTTTTTTTTAACAACATTGAGCCTGGAGATTATGTGGTTATAGCAAGTATCATAGAAGGGTTAGTGGAGTACAGAAAAGGTGTTACCATTAAAAGCGGCATTGAAAATGAAGTGGTTTTTATAATAGATTTAATAGATTCCAATCCACCAACCGGTCCGGGAGAAGCCGAAATTGAAGGGCTTATAAATGACATTTATCAACAACTGAAAGGGCGGTATGTTTTCGATGCTAGTGGATATGTAAGTTACTGGGGGGATGTGGGTACAGACTTAGTTTCATCAAATTTTTATTCTGAATTGGATCGTTATTCTTTCGATTCCGGTACCCCTATAATTAATTATGTTTGGGAGAGCCATTATAATTTAATTGCTGCTGGAATCAATAAGGTACTAATACATCTGAAAGATGTAGAGACGGACCTATCATCTATGCAGCTTAAGCAAAAAGCGGAACTTCAATTTTTAAGAGGACTGTTATACTTTAATATGGTAAGGTTGTATGGCAATCCTATTGTAGTAACTGAGGATGATTACGGGCAACCTGATACAAGTACGTATGCTCAGGGGATGCAGGAAGCTTACGATTTAATAATTTCCGATTTACAATTTGCAAAAAGCAATCTTCCGTCCATCTCAACCTCAAGCAGGGCGTCTACAGAGGCGGCAACAGCTTTATTGGGTAAAGTGTACTTGCAATCGGCTGGTTTCCCAATGTTAGTAAACGAAAACTATAACAAAGCGATTCAACAGTTTGAAGAAATTGAAGGAAAGTTTTCATTGGCTGAAGATTATGGTGCGCTTTTTAGCAGCGATTTGAGTGGTAATCCAGAAGTGATTTTTAAAATAGATTTTAACACTGAAAATTCTCAAGGGGGAAATTATGGTGTGCTTTGGGGGCCATTAGGCTATGCTCTTTATGATTTTTTTCAACCAACCCCGAAAGCTATTAATGGTTATTTTCAAGCGGCTAATATGGTTGAAACGCCTGTTTCTTTTCCAATTGAAACAGCGGATACACGTTTTTATCAGAACATTGCCACTTTTAAAGTTGAATCGGGACAAAAAACAAACCTAGAAGATATTACGGATTGGCGTCCTTACAAGTACAAAAAAGACATTGCTACACCGATTGAAGAAAATGGAGGGAGTTTTGATTTTATTATACTTAGATATGCTGATGTATTACTGATGAAAGCTGAGGCAATAAATGCCATTTCTGGACCAAATTCTGAAACCTATTCTTTGGTTAATGAGGTTAGGAAGAGAGCGTATTCAGATGAAATGTATCCGCTACCGCAAGGGTTAAGCAAGCAAGAATTTTTAGAAGTTATTATGGAGGAGAGAAGTAAAGAATTTTTTATGGAAGGACATAGAAAAGACGATCTCATCCGGAATCAAATGTTGGAAGAAGTATTGGATGATTACAACGCGCAAACTGGTAGGTCTAAAAAGATTTTTAAATCGTATAACTATATTTGGCCGATTCCAGCAAAGGAATTTACATTCAATCCATCTGTAAAGCAGAATCCAGGATATTAAATGATCGACACATAAGTCCGTTGCATGTTTTTAAATGTTCCTGATTAAATTTTCAAGTCATTGCTTTTATTTACTTTTGTAATCTATGAACGAATATTTAGATCCCACAGGCGAGCACTTTTCTCCGGAAGAGGTAGATATTGAAAAGGCTTTAAGGCCTTTAAGTTTCGACGATTTTGCTGGGCAGGATCAAGTACTGGAAAATTTAACGGTTTTTGTGCAGGCGGCAAACCTTCGCTCGGAAGCTTTGGATCATACTTTGTTTCATGGTCCTCCCGGTTTGGGTAAAACAACCTTAGCGCATATTTTGGCCAACGAGCTTGGCGTAGGGATTAAAGTTACCTCGGGTCCTGTGTTGGATAAGCCGGGGGATTTGGCCGGTTTGCTTACCAATTTGGAAGAGCGTGACGTACTTTTTATAGATGAAATTCATCGATTGAGTCCCATTGTCGAAGAATATTTGTATTCCGCCATGGAAGATTACAAGATTGATATTATGATAGAAAGTGGTCCCAACGCCAGGACGGTTCAAATCAATCTCAATCCGTTTACTTTAATTGGTGCAACCACGAGATCTGGACTGCTAACAGCCCCGATGCGTGCCCGATTTGGAATAAGTAGCCGACTCCAATATTATTCTACGGAACTATTGGCCGATATAGTTCAGCGGAGCGCACATATTTTAAAAGTGCCCATTAATATGGAAGCGGCCATTGAGATTGCTGGAAGAAGTAGGGGGACGCCGAGAATTGCCAATGCCCTGCTACGCAGAATCCGCGATTTTGCCCAAATAAAAGGAAATGGAAAAATAGATATTGAAATCTCTAAATTCGGACTCAAAGCGTTGAATGTAGATGCGTTTGGTTTGGATGAAATGGATAATAAAATTCTTACCACCATCATAGATAAATTTAAGGGCGGCCCCGTTGGTATTACTACCCTTGCCACGGCAGTTTCTGAAAGTGCGGAGACCATTGAAGAAGTATATGAGCCGTTTTTAATACAACAAGGTTTTATATTACGCACGCCGCGCGGAAGGGAAGTAACAGAGCTTGCCTATAAGCATCTCGGGAAAATTAAGGGCGGCATACAAGGCGGCTTATTTTAAAAACAATAAAAAGATTCTGATGGAAAACTTACCTAAAGTTCCACAATGGAGAGTGATTTTAAATGCACAACGAATCTTAAAGAATCCTATTTCTTTTCATCAAGAGATTTTTGAAGAATTAGGGGATAATTTTATGGTGAAAACCCCAGCGGGAAAACCGGTGGTGTTTACCAGAACTCCAAAAATAATAAGGCATGTACTTCAAAAAAACCATGCCAACTATAAAAAATCGACCCTACAAACCGAAGATCTAGCAAACTATATCGGCCATGGTTTATTAACTGCGGAAGGGGAACATTGGCTGGTGCACCGCAGGATGATACAGCCTGCTTTCCATAAAAAAAAGTTAATTGGTCTATTGGACATTATGCATCAGGCAATTCAGGAAGAGCTTCAGCATATTCAAGAAAATAAGAATTTCAATGTGTATCCGCTAATGGGCGATCTCGCCTTTCAAGTGGTGGCAAAGTCACTTTTCAGCAGGTCGGACATCCGGGAATCGATGGCTAAGTTGCAGGATATAACCGAAGTAAACCAACAAATGGTAATTAGGGAAATGCGACAGCCTTATTTGCAATGGTGGTTTTCCATTTCGGGAATGAAAAAGAGGCATTTGGCTTATGCGGCCGAAGGGAGGGAGATCTTAAATAAAATTATTGAAGAGCGTTTGCAACAAAAAGAAGAAAGGAACGATCTGCTAGATATGCTTTTAAATGCTACTTATGAAGATGGCAGCCATATGTCCCGACGCCAGTTAATAGACGAGGTGCTTATCTTGTTTACCGCGGGACACGAAACCACCGCAAACACGCTGAGTTTTACCATGTTTTTGTTAGCAAAAAATATTGAAGCGCAGGATAAGATATTTCAAGAAATAAAAGATATAGATTTAAATAAAGAAGACCTTTCGGGAATTTTCGGACAACTTTCTTATACCAAGGCCTGTATAGAAGAGTCCATACGTTTGTATCCGCCAGTTTACATTATCGATCGGGTGGCCAAGGAAGACGATAAGGTTGCGGGGCAAAAGATAAAAAAAGATACTTTAATGTTGCTTTCTGTATTTGAGTTGCATAGAAACAAAGGGTTTTGGGAGCGCCCAAACGAATTTCTCCCAGAACGGTTTTTAAAAATGGATAAAAAGGAATATTCTGAATATTATTATCCCTTTGGCGCGGGCCCTCGAATGTGTGTTGGTAATAACTTTGCCATGTTCGAAATGATGTTGGTACTGGTAGAAATTTTTAAAAAGTATACCGTTTCTACTGAAATGGATGCTTTGGACTTGAATCCGCTTATTTCCTTAAAACCGAAAAAGGTCTTAATACATTTTAAAGAAAGGAGCTTAGATTGAATAGCAAACAGCAACATACCAATCTTATAAAGGCAGAAGCCAAGCGTCTCGGATTTTTATCCTGTGGAATTTCTAAAGCCGATTTTTTGGAGGAGGAAGCCCCGAGATTGGAAAAGTGGTTAAAAAACAACATGCAAGGGGAAATGCGTTATATGGAAAACCATTTTGATAAACGCTTGGACCCAAGATTATTGGTAGACGATTCTAAGTCGGTTATATCTTTATTGCTGAATTACTTTCCTGCTGAAACCCAACAAGATCCCGAAGCTCCAAAACTTTCTAAATACGCTTATGGAAGGGATTATCATTTCGTCATTAAAGACAAACTAAAGGAATTATTGCAATTCATTCAGCAAGAAATAGGGGAAGTAAATGGACGGGCTTTTGTAGATTCTGCACCGGTTTTAGACAAGGCATGGGCGGCAAAAAGCGGTTTGGGTTGGATAGGGAAACATAGCAATCTATTATCGAAACAAGTAGGGTCTTTCTTTTTTATTGCTGAATTGATTGTAGATCTGGATTTGGAATACGACACCCCTGTAACCGACCACTGCGGAAGTTGCACCGCTTGCATAGATGCGTGTCCTACGGAAGCCATTACAGAGCCCTATGTGGTAGATGGGAGTAAATGCATTTCTTACCTTACTATAGAACTGAAGGATCAAATCCCTTCCGACTTTTCAGGAAAAATGGATGATTGGATGTTTGGCTGCGACGTTTGTCAAGATGTATGTCCATGGAACCGTTTTTCAAAACCGCACAACGAACCACTATTTAATCCGCATCCCGAATTGCTTTCCATGAGCAGAAAAGAATGGGAAGAGATTACACAGGAAGTTTTTAATGAAATCTTTAAAAAATCTGCCGTAAAACGAACCAAGTACAGCGGGCTAAAAAGGAATATTGAGTTTTTGGATGGGTAAGGCTAAGTGATTTTTCTATTGTAAAGATCTCTAGCAGTATGATGAACGGTTAAAATATCAATACGGTTCTTAGTTACAACTTTATATATTATTCTGTAGTTGCCTTCAATTAATTCCCTGATGTTTTCCTTATCAATCTCGGGAACAATTTTTCCTGAATAAGGCTGTATGCTCAATATTTTTACACGTTCAATTAACCGATCAACTTGAAGCTTTGCGTATCTTTTGGAATCTTTAGCGATATAAGAGGCTATATTTTTAATATCAAACTTAGCTTGATAAGTCCAGTTTATTTGAACCATTCTTTGGTTTCTTTAATAAAGGCATCATTAGAAATAATTTCCCCTCTTTTGGATTGTGCATCGCCTTCTTCGATCTTTTCTATTAATAAAAGTCTATCAATCAAATCATCTAATGTAAATTGATCTGGGAAATTCGCTATTTGTTCTTGGAGTTTTTTTTTAGTTAACATATCGGGCGATTTTAAAGTAAGTAAGGTACAAATTTTTTTGTATTCTATTCCGATTGGTCAACATTGATTCAATAAATTATTTTTACTTTCTGCCCAACTTTTAGAACAAGATTCTTATACCTTTGTAAGTAGAAAAACTTAACTAACATTTACTTTAAACACCAACGTTGGATATTTTCAACGAGGTTAAAATATCAATTTTATGAGTAAAGAAAGCAGAAGAAGGGAAGCCTTAGTATATCACGCCAAACCGCAACCTGGAAAAATTAAAATCGTTCCAACGAAAAGATATGCCACACAACGGGATTTGGCATTGGCTTATTCCCCTGGGGTTGCAGAGCCATGCTTGGAAATTGCTAAAGATAAAGACAACGTCTATAAATATACCACCAAAGGTAATTTGGTGGCCGTAATTACCAATGGAACCGCAGTTTTAGGATTGGGCGATATCGGGCCAGAAGCCTCTAAACCTGTAATGGAAGGTAAAGGATTGCTTTTTAAGATTTTTGCCGATATTGACGGCATCGATATAGAATTGGATACCAAAGATGTAGATAAATTTATTGAAACCGTAAAGACCATAGCGCCAACCTTTGGGGGCATAAATTTAGAAGATATTAAGGCGCCGGAAGCTTTCGAGATCGAGCGTCGTTTAAAGGAAGAGTTGGACATTCCAGTAATGCACGACGATCAGCACGGTACCGCAATTATTTCAGCAGCCGCCCTGTTAAATGCTTTAGAGATTGCTGATAAAAAGATAGAGGAAGTAAAAATTGTAATTAGTGGCGCTGGAGCTGCTGCTGTTTCTTGTACAAGGCTTTATAAATCTTTTGGTGCTAAGTCTGAAAATATTGTAATGCTCGATAGTAAAGGGGTTATTAGGTCAGATCGTGAAAACCTATCCAAAGAGAAAAAGGAATTTGCTTCAGATAGAAAAATAGATACCCTCGATGAAGCAATGAAAGACGCCGATGTTTTTATAGGTCTCTCGATAGCAGATATTGTCTCTCCAGAAATGTTGTCTTCTATGGCAGCCAACCCTATTGTATTTGCAATGGCAAACCCAGATCCAGAAATAGATTACGATCTCGCCATGAGAACTAGGGAAGATATAATTATGGCCACAGGGCGTTCAGACCATCCTAATCAAGTAAACAATGTGCTTGGTTTTCCATTTATATTTCGTGGTGCGCTAGATGTAAGGGCTACCAAAATTAACGAGGAAATGAAGATGGCTGCGGTTAAAGCTCTGGCAGATCTTGCTAAAGAGGCCGTTCCGGAGCAAGTAAATATTGCCTATGGGGAAACTAAATTAAATTTCGGTAGGGATTATATTATACCTAAACCTTTCGATCCTCGCCTTATCGCCAATGTGCCGCCGGCAGTTGCTAAAGCGGCTATTGAAAGTGGGGTTGCCAAAGAACCTATAGAAGATTGGCAAAAATATGAAGATGAATTGTTGCAGCGATTAGGGAACGATAATAAACTCGTAAGGCTACTGCATAACCGGGCGAAAATAAACCCGAAGAAAGTAGTTTTTGCAGAAGGGGATCATTTGGATATTTTAAAAGCGGCTCAGATAGTTTTAGAGGAAGGAATCGCAGAACCTATTTTATTGGGGAATAAAGAAGTGATTCAAGAACTTATGAACGAAATCGATTTTGAGGCCGATGTAATGATTATCGATACCAAAGACGACGAGTTTAATGATAAAAAGAACCACTACGCCAAAAAGTATTGGGAATCCAGAAAGCGAAACGGCGTAACTTTTTACGATGCGCAGAAGAAAATGCGGGAACGTAATTACTTTGCTGCCATGATGGTAAATGAAGGCGATGCCGACTGCTTGATTTCAGGTTATTCAAGGGCCTATCCTACAGTTGTACGCCCTATGTTGGAGCTTATCGGGAAAGCAAATGGGGTTACAAAAGTGGCGGCAATGAATTTAATGATGACAGAACGTGGACCCATGTTTTTGTCCGATACTTCTATCAATATAGATCCTACGGCAAAAGAACTGGCGAAAATTGCCCAAATGACGGCAACTACGGCACGAATGTTTGGTATTGAGCCGGTTATCGCCATGTTGTCTTATGCCAATTTTGGTTCTTCTAAAGATGAAAGGGCAAATAAAGTTGGAGATGCCGTGGCGTATCTACACCGTCATTATCCCGATATTTTAGTAGATGGAGAGTTGCAATCGGATTTTGCACTTAACAAAGAAATGCTTCAGAGTAAATTCCCGTTCTCTAAATTGGCGGGGAAAAAGGTTAACACACTTATTTTTCCGAATCTCGATTCAGCAAACATCACCTATAAATTAATGAAGGAGCTTAACAAAGCCGACTCTATTGGGCCGATTTTATTAGGGATGAAAAAACCTGTGCATATCCTGCAATTGGGAGCTGGTGTTGAGGAGATTGTAAATATGACGGCCGTAGCTGTGGTAGATGCGCAAGAAAAGGAGAAACGACAAAAAGCAGCTCAGTAAACAATCGATAAAAGTCAAATTTTTAAATAATGCTTCAAGTGTATTAAAATTTATTACATTTGAAGCATTAACTTTTTATTAAGAATGATTACACAGATAAAAGGCAGACTTATTGAAAAGAATCCAACCGATGTGGTTATCGAGTGTAATGGTTTAGGCTACCAAGTTCATATTTCACTAAATACGTATTCCAAGATTTCTTCCAGCGAAAGTTTACAACTTTACACCTATTTGCAGGTAAAGGAAGATTCCCATACGCTTTACGGATTTGCAGATAAGGCAGAGCGAGAGATATTCAAACTGTTAATTTCTGTTTCGGGTATTGGGGCGAGTATCGCAAGAACGATGCTTAGTTCGTTAGACCCGGTGCAAGTTCGGGATGCCATTGCATCGAGCGATGTGGCCACCATTCAATCGGTAAAAGGAATTGGTGCGAAGACAGCGCAACGTGTAATTATCGATTTAAAAGACAAAGTCCTTAAAATTTATGACATTGATGAAGTTTTCACAAAACAAGACAATACAAATAAAGATGAGGCGTTATCTGCATTAGAGGTTTTGGGTTTTACCCGAAAGCAAGCTGAAAAAGTAGTAGATAAAATTGTAAAAACCGACCCTGATTTAAGTGTCGAAAACATTATAAAAAACGCGCTTAAAAACTTATAACTGGCTTGAAAACTGTAACCGGCCCTAAATTAATTGGCAAATTGCTAAAAACTTTTTTTGTTTTTTGTTTTTTGCTAACAAGTTCTACTGTTATGTCCCAGGAAGAGTCTCAAGAAGAGCAGGACTCTACCCAGGTTGGCGTTTCTTTGGGTAAAATTAAGTTGCAGGATCCCGAAAGTATTTCTTCAAAATATACGTACGACCCAGTTACCGATAAATACATCTTTACAGAAACCATTGGGAATTACGACATTGCATATCCCGTGATTTTAACTCCAGAAGAATACCAGCGTTTGATTCTCAAAGAACAAATGAAGGGGTATTTTAAGGAAAAGATAGACGCCATTTCAGGTAAGGAAGGCAGTGAAGAAGCACAAAAAAACCTTTTGCCAAGTTTCTACGTGAATTCTAACTTTTTCGAAAGTATTTTTGGCGGTAATACCATTGAAATTATCCCTCAAGGTTCTGTAGCGATGGACTTAGGGGTGCGTTATCAAAAAAATGACAATCCCGCACTATCGCCACGGAATAGAAGCAACGTTTCTTTCGATTTCGATCAAAGGATAAGTTTGAGTTTATTAGGGCAGATAGGAACTAGGCTTAGTATAAATGCGAACTACGATACAGAGGCGACCTTCGATTTTCAAAACTTAATAAAACTCGAATACACGCCAGATGAAGACGATATTATTCAGAAAATAGAAGTGGGTAATGTTAGTATGCCCCTCAACAGTTCTTTAATCAATGGTGCGCAAAGTTTATTTGGTGTTAAAACTGAACTGCAATTCGGGAGAACAACCGTTACCGGTGTTTTTTCTGAACAGCGTTCGCAAAGTAGAAGTGTAACAGCACAAGGAGGTGGAACGGTAAATGAGTTTGAGATTTTAGCGTTGGATTATGATGAGGATAGGCACTTCTTCCTTTCGCAGTATTTCAGGGATCAATACGATGAAGCGTTAGCAAATTACCCATACATTAGAAGTCAGGTGCAAATTACCCGTATTGAAGTTTGGGTAACCAACCGTGCACAACGTACAGATAATGTAAGAAATATCGTAGCGCTGCAGGATTTAGGGGAAACAGAGCCCGACAATACACGGATCAATCAAAATGCGCCTCCTGGATTTTTCACGACAGTTAACAACCTTCCAAGAAACTCAGGAAACGCCTACGACCCTTTTAATATTGGCGGAGCAGGTTCCGCTTTAACAGATGCGGTTAGGGATATAGCCACTGTACAGCAAGGATTTAATATAGCAGGATACAATCCCAGTCAAGGTTTTGACTACGGGATTCTAGAAAACGCAAGAAAATTAGAGCCAAATAGGGAATATACTGTAGATACCCAACTAGGTTATATTTCCTTAAACCAACGGTTAAATAATGATGAGGTGCTGGCGGTAGCCTTTCAATATACCTATCAAGGGGAAGTTTACCAAGTTGGGGAATTTGCCAACGATGGGGTAAATGCAACCGAGTTTGAAGAAACAAATGGGGTGGTAACTCAAGTAAACCCGCAAGCCTTGGTGCTTAAAATGCTTAAGAGTAATATTACGAATATTTCAGATCCTATTTGGGATTTGATGATGAAGAACTTTTATTCCACGGGAGCTTTTCAATTATCGCAAGAGGATTTTAGAATGAATATTCTTTATACCGATCCTTCCCCCATTAACTATATCTCCCCAATCGACGATGCTACATGGCCACAAGGGCTGGAGGAGCGAATTTTATTGGACGTTTTTAATTTTGATAGGTTAAATGTCTACAACGATCCGCAGAATGGAGGAGATGGTTTTTTCGATTTCTTGCCGGGAATAACCGTAGATGTGCAAAACGGATTGATAAAATTTACCAAGGTAGAACCTTTTGGGGAATATTTATATGATCTTCTCGGTGGTGGTGGAAACTACGACGATCCCAATTTTGTTCCAAACAACGATAACCAAGCAGAATACGTGTACCGAAACATGTATAAACTTACCAAAGCGGCATCTTTAGAAAATGCCGAAAAAAATAAGTTTATGCTTAAAGGGCGTTATAAGGCAGAGAGTTCTGGAGGAATTCCTTTGGGTGCATTCAACGTACCCCGAGGATCGGTTCGGGTTACCGCTGGAGGTAGGGTGTTGCAGGAAGGAATCGATTATACCGTGAATTATCAGGCGGGGACGGTCCAGATTTTGGATGAAGGATTGCGCGCTTCCAACGTTCCCATAGAGGTTTCCGTAGAAAACAATGCTGTATTTGGCCAGCAAACAAGAAGGTTTTCTGGAATTCATGTAGACCATCAATTCAATGAAAACTTGACATTTGGAGGAACTTTCTTGAACATGAGCGAGCGCCCGCTAACACAAAAAGCCAATTTCGGGGTGGAGCCTGTTAATAATAGTATTTTTGGGTTAAATGGAAATTTCTCCAAGGAAATCCCTTTTTTAACCCGTATGGTAAATAAGTTGCCAAACATCGATACCGATGCGCCTTCTAACCTATCTGTTCGGGGGGACTTTGCATATTTAATTCCAGGTTCGCCCAAAAGTTCCGACTTCGATGGGGAAACCACGTCGTATTTAGACGATTTTGAAGGGGCCCAAGCCTTTATTGATATCCGTTCTTCTTTGGCATGGTCTTTAGCAAGTGCGCCTATAGGGTATGGTGGAGAATTGGAAAACGATAATGTTGGCTCACGACAGCAGCGTGCAAAAATGGCTTGGTATACTATCGACCCTATATTTTATAGCAACCAGAGGCCCGGTGGAGTTTCAGATGATGATATTTCCAATAATTTTACTAGGCGTATTTTTATAGATGAAATCTTTCCGCAGCAGGATGTAGCTCAAGGACAAACCTTGGTGCAGCCTACTTTAGACGTGGCCTATTATCCTAATGAAAAAGGGCCTTATAACGATAATAGTAATTTTGGTGCTTTGCCCGATGACGATCGATGGGCAGGGATTATGAGGTCTGTAAGCAGCACCAATTTTGAGCAGGCAAATGTGGAATTTATTCAGTTTTGGGTGCTAGATCCTTATTATCAAGACGGTCCTATTCCCGGAGCAGGAGGGGAACTTGTTTTTAACCTAGGGAATATTAATGAAGATATTTTAAAAGACGGTAGGAAACAGTACGAAAACGGTCTGCCGGTTGAAAATAATCCAGCTTTGGTAAATACTACCAATTTTGCAAGGGTTCCTTCCACCCAATCTCTGGTATATGCTTTTGATGCCGATACGGCAAACAGAAATATTCAGGATGCAGGTTACGATGGTGTTTTAGATGCCGAGGAATCGCAATTTTATAACAACCCAGGTCCCGATCCCGCATTGGATAACTACCAGTTTTATCTCGAGGCAACTGGTGGGATTTTAGATCGATATTACAATTATAATAACCCTCAGGGCAACTCTCCTGTGCAGGTGGGAAATAACAATCGAGGGTCTACCACCTTGCCAGATGTGGAAGATATCAATAGGGATTTAACCATGAATACAGTCGACAGTTATTTTCAATACCGAATCCCTATAGAACCGAATATTCAAAGAACGGATCGCTATGTTTCCGACATTCGTGAGGTAGATGTAGAAGTGCCCAATAACGACAGCTATCGGGTACGTTGGATTCAGTTCAAAGTTCCTATTGATGAATTTGATGATGCCATTGGTGGAATAACAGACATACGTTCCATCAGCTTTATGCGTATGTTTCTTACCGGTTTCGATGATCCTGTGGTCTTGCGCTTTGGTACTTTAGATCTTGTACGTGGGGACTGGAGAAACTATTCTTCAAGTTTACAACCAGAGGACGATCCAGATCCAGATGACGATGGCACTTTTGTGGATGTTAATACCGTAAATATTCAAGAAAACGAACAGAGAGAACCTATTCCTTATCGTTTGCCGCCCGGGGTTGTAAGAGAGCAGTTAAATAATAACAATACGATCATCCGTCAAAACGAACAATCGTTGTCTTTTGCGGTGTGCGATCTAGAACCAGAAGACTCCCGAGGGGTTTTTAAGAATATTAATGTAGATATAAGGCAGTACAAAAGGATAAAAATGTTTGTACATGCCGAGCAATACGAAAATACACCGGTAAGCGATGGTGATTTGGTGGCCTTTTTACGGTTTGGAACCGATTTTAGGGAGAACTATTATCAGGTAGAGATTCCGCTTCAAATTACACCTCCCGGAACAACAGATCCCGGTACCATTTGGCCGGATGTGAACAATATTGACCTTCCGTTATCATTACTTTCCAAAATTAAATCGCAAGGAATTGCCGATGGCACCTTACAAGATGTAACGTATTACGATGAAGACGGTAACCAGATAGATGAATTTGCGCCTCGGGAACTGGGAAAATTGCGTGTGGCTGTTAAAGGAAACCCCAGTTTAGGAAACGTAAGGGCCGCTATGGTAGGGGTTAAAAACCCAAACACTGGTGTAGGGGAAGATGTTTGTGGAGAGGTTTGGTTTAATGAATTGCGTTTAGCAGAACTGGACAATAGCGGAGGTTGGGCTGCGGTAGCTGCAGTAGATTTAACACTAGCCGATTTTGCGAGTGTTTCTGCCACAGGGAATATGAGTACCTCTGGTTTTGGTAATATCGATCAAACACCAAACGAGCGTAGCCGGGAAGATTTAATGCAATATGCTTTAAACAGTAATGTTAATTTGGGGCAACTGCTTCCAAAAAGATGGGGAATACAATTCCCGATGAATTATAGTGTTTCTGAAGAATTGATTACTCCAGAATTCGATCCCCTTTATCAAGATATAAAACTGGAAGATCGTTTAGATGCTGCCCCAACGGAAGAAAGAAAGGAAGAAGTACTACAACAAGCGGAAGACTACACCAAGAGAAAAAGTATAAACTTTATTGGAGTGCGTAAAAATAGAGGACCCGAGCAAAAGCCAAAAGTTTACGATGTTGAAAACTTCACCTTCAATTTTGCCTACAATCAAGTGGATCATCGGGATTATGAAATTCAGAAATTGAAAGATCAAAATGTTCGAACAGGATTTTTATACAGTCACAATTTTCAGCCTTTAGAAGTAGTGCCGCTTAAAAATGCCGATTCCATTTTGCAAAGTAAGTATTGGGATTGGTTAAAAGAGTTTAATTTCAATGCCCTTCCGACGAGCATTTCCTTAAATTCCAATATTACCAGAACTTTAAATAAACAGTCTTTTAGACAGGTGTTGGAAGCTGGGAGCTCCGACCAATTTTTGGGGTTACCAGAGGTTCAGCAGCGAAATTATTTGTTCGATTGGCAATACGCCATCAATTACAACCTAACAAAATCCTTGCAGTTCAATTTTACGGCCGCCAACAACCATATTGTAAAAAACTATTTGGAAGAAGATGAAAACGGGGATGAGTTTGTAAATACAGATTTAGCGCTTTGGGATGGTTTTTGGGATGTAGGAGACCCCAACAGGCATACCCAACAATTACAGGTAAACTACGATATTCCCCTAAATAAAATTCCTTTCTTAAACTTTGTAGATGCCACGTACGCGTATACCGGGGATTTCGATTGGCAAAGGGGGAGTCAAGTTTTAAACGATATTGCGGGGGAAGACCTTAATACCATACAAAACGCAAATACGCAAAACCTGAATGCTTCCTTAACGATGGATAAGTTGTATTCTTATTTAGGGATCGAGAAAAAAGGGAAAAGTGGTTCTGAATCTTCAAGGGGGGCGCTTCCAATTGCTGATCCCGACGGGGAACAAACACCCAAGGTCGTTAAAAAAGATAAGTATGGTGCCTACAATACTTTTATCGACCTCGCTACTATGGTAAAGAGGTTAAGTGTGAGCTACACCGATAATCAAGGGAAAGTGCTTCCTGGGTATACCGAATCGATTGGGTTTATTGGAACCTTGCGGCCTTCTTGGGGCTTTGTTTTTGGAGCACAATCTGATGTTAGATTCGAGGCCGCCCAAAAAGGATGGTTGACTACATTCCCCGAATTCAATGAGCAATACATGTCGCGTAAAGCGAAACAATTGAATATTTCTGCCAATGTGCAACCGTTTAAAGATTTAACCATAGACTTGGTGGCAGATAGGCAATATGCGGAATCGTATGCGGAAAACTATCGTATTGTTGATTTAAACGGAGATGGTATATTAGATTACGATGCGCTTATTCAAAATAAATATGGAGATTTCTCTATTTCTACCATAATGATTGGAACTTCTTTTGATAAGGCTGCACAAGCTACTTCCGAAACTTTTAATCAATTTAGCGAGAACAGGATAGTTGTTGCACAGCGTCTTGCTGGAGAACCTATAAATCCAGATGCCACCACATATCCCCAAGGTTACGGGCCCACAAACCAGGCGGTGTTATTGCCAGCTTTCTTGGCGGCTTACCGGGGGAAAGATGCAAGCTCTATTTCTTTGGAGGCATTTAGAGACACCCCGCTACCTAATTGGACTGTTAAGTATACTGGACTTATGCGTATGCAGTGGTTTAAGGATAATTTTAGGCGTTTTTCATTAGCGCACGGTTATAGGTCAAGCTATAGTATTAATAGTTTCCGTAGCAATCTGGATTTTGGTAAAGGCAGTGATTTCGATCAATCGGGTAACTTTAAAAACCCATTATTGTTTACCAATGCGACGCTGGTGGAACAGTTTAATCCGTTAATGCGAGTGGATTTTGAAATGACAAACTCCATAAGTATTCTTGCGGAAATGCGAAAGGATAGAGCGCTTTCGTTGAGTTTTGATAATAATTTACTTACAGAAATGTCTGGGGATGAATATGTGGTGGGGTTAGGTTACAGAATTTCCGATCTGCGGTTTGTTACCAATATTGGTGGTAAGCGAAACGTGCTGCGTGGCGATTTAAATTTAAAAGCAGACCTTTCGTTACGCGATAATATTACTATTATCAGGAATTTAGATATTAATACCAATCAGGTTACTGCGGGACAGAATATTTGGGCCTTAAAATTCACCGCCGATTACGCGCTTACCAAGAATTTAACCACGTTATTTTTCTACGATCATACGTTCTCCGAGTTTAAAGTTTCCACTGCTTTTCCGCAGACAACCATCCGTACAGGCTTCACTTTACGCTATAATTTCGGAAATTAACGCTTTTCTGTTTGAAATCAATGTTATAAAGAATTACATTTGTCCAGCTAATAAATTAATCTATTATTTTTTATGAATATTCCTTCAGAATTAAAATACACAAAAGATCACGAGTGGGTGAAGATTGAGGGAGATGTGGCGACGGTTGGCGTTACAGATTTTGCTCAAGGAGAATTGGGAGACATCGTTTACGTAGAAGTAGAAACGGTAGACGAGACCTTAGAGAGAGAAGAGATTTTCGGTACTGTAGAAGCTGTAAAAACAGTGTCTGACTTATTTTTACCACTTTCCGGAGAAATTATTGAATTTAATGAGTCCCTAGAAGATGAGCCTGAAAAGGTAAACTCCGATCCTTATGGAGAAGGCTGGATGATTAAAATTAAATTTTCTGATGCTTCTGAAGTGGATGATTTACTAAGCGATGCCGATTATAAAGAACTTATTGGAGCTTCCTAAGTACTTTTATCTCAGTATAGCGGTTTTTTGGTTGTGTGCTATTACGGTAGCTAGTTTAATATCGGTAGACTTGGTTCACGAGGTAGAATCGGAAATCGAGGTTTCAGATAAACTGGTACACGGAATTTTTTATTTTGTAAATACCGTTCTATTCTATCTCTATTTAAGAAAAACACCATTAAAAAACCCACTTTTAAAAATTTCCCTGTTCTCTTTTGTTTATGGTATGCTTATTGAGGTGTTACAATACGTAATGCCCTTTGAAAGATCCTTCGATTTGAAGGATGTGCTGGCAAATTCCATCGGGATTTTAATAGCTATCTTTTTGATAAAGTTTTGGTTAGCGTACCAAATGCGTTAAAAAGGGAAATTAAATTGGAAATAATGCAAATAAATAATTAAATTAGCACTCAAATATATAGATTATGGAACCTAAAAAGAATCCAAAAGCCGATTTAACTCGTAATAGCGGTTTGTACTTTGCTATAGGGTTGGCTTTGATTTCATTTCTAACTTGGCGAGCCATCGAATGGAAGAAATACGACAAGGTAGAAGCTTTTGATTATACAATGGAAGTAGATGATCAGTTAGAGGAAGAAGTGCCTTTAACCGAGCAATTAAAAACGCCACCGCCACCACCGCCACCTGCAGCACCAGAAGTTATTGAGGTTGTTGAGGATGAAGAAGAAGTGGAGGAAACCGTTATCGAATCTACGGAAACAGATCAAGAAGAAGAAATAGTGGAGGTTGAAGAGATTGTAGAGGTAGACGAGCCTGTAGATGTAGATGTACCTTTTACAGTTATTGAAGATAAACCAATGTTTGAAGATTGTAAAGGAGTGCCAAAAGCACAACAATTTGCATGTTTCAAAGAGAATTTGGATAAACACGTAAGAAGAACTTTCCGTTATCCAGAAATGGCTCAGGAAATGGGTATTCAAGGAAGGGTATATGTAAACTTCCGTATTAACAAAGATGGTTCTATTACTATTTTAAATACAAGAGCTCCAGACAAAAGTTTAGATGCAGAAGCAAGAAGAATTATTAATTCACTTCCTAAACTTATTCCTGGTAAGCAAAGAGGTAAACCAACACCGGTAACTTTTGCATATCCAATTGTATTTAAGTTGAATTAAGGAATTTTTTCACGATATATTTTAAAGCTCGGGTTTTTAACTCGGGCTTTTTTGTTTTTGGTATGTTTCTTGAATATGGTTTTTATAGTAATCACTTAAAAACCATAACATTATGAGAATCTTTAAAAAGCCAAAGTCCCAAGAAATTTCAACTTCTAAAACCTCTAAAAAAGACCTAAAAATAGGAGGTGCCATGATTCGCTTTCAAATAGGGCTGCTTTGTAGTTTAGCATTCAGTTATTTTTTAATTGAAACGGCCTTTGCGGTTCCCAACGTTAGCGGTGCGGTCGTTTCTTCTATTTTGGAGGATGAAAATGTCTATTCCATGCCTGTTTTTGAAGTTGAAAAAGTTAAAACCAAGGAAAAAAATATAGATGCGCCACAGAAAAAGAGGGTAGCGGATGAGTTGAAGGTAGTTGAAGATAATGCGAAGCTCGAAGCTAAAGACGAATTTTTGAATAAAACGACAGGTCAAGAAGATCTTTCTTTAGATGAGATAGAGTATGTGCACCCGGATAAAGATTTGGGGCCAATTTCCGTAAATAGTGTAGAATTTGTGCCGGTCTATCCCGGTTGCGAGTCGCTCACCTCCAATAAAGAGCGTAGGGATTGCATGAGTGAACAGATAAACCGTATTGTTAGGAATAATTTTAATGCTTCCATGGCTTCAGATTATGGTCTTTCCGGTGTTTTAAGAATAGATGTGCAGTGCAAAATTGACAAATCCGGAAAGGTTTCAGATGTTAAAGTTAGGGCGCCGCACAAATCCTTAGAGAAAGAAGCGGCTAGGGTTACGGGTTTAATTCCTCAGATGAAGCCCGGAAAACAAGGGAATACGGCTGTAGATGTTATTTTTTTAAAGCCTATAATTTTTAAAGTTGAGTAATTCCCTAAATCATTGCATAAAAACCTTTTGTGAGTTATCTTTGCACCCGATTTATAAAGGATCGATAAAAAAGCTTGAATAAATTTAATTTTTATAAATAAATTATTTAGAAATAAATCGTTTGGGCGAATTCCCGAAAGCAAAATTACATGGTTGCTTTTTTAAAAGGGAGTACTAATTTTCAATAGATGAAAACCGCATTGGATACCACTACACATACAAATTCTTTTGCCCTAATTTTTGATGATTTCAAGCAAATTACAAAGGCTGGGCTCGCTTTTAGTGTGGTGTTCTCTTCCATAGCGGGTTATTTATTGGGTGCAGAGAACTTTAGTTTAAAAGTTTTACTGCTGTTGGCGTTTGGCGGCTATTTTATGGTAGGGGCTTCAAATGCATTTAATCAGCTTATTGAAAAAGATTTGGATGCGTTGATGAAACGTACCCAAAACAGGCCAATTCCTTCTGGAAGGATGTCTACCAATACAGCATTTATAATTGCAGTAACATTTACAATTCTAGGTGTGATCACTTTATACGTGGTAAATCCTAAAACTGCGATGTTCGGTGCCATTTCAATTTTTCTCTATACCTGCGTTTATACGCCTTTAAAAACAAAAACGCCCTTGGCTGTTTTTGTAGGGGCATTCCCTGGCGCCATTCCTTTTATGTTAGGTTGGGTAGCTGCTACAAACGATTTTGGTATCGAGCCAGGAACATTATTTATGATACAATTTTTTTGGCAATTCCCACATTTTTGGGCGATTGGTTGGGTTTTGGATGAAGATTACAATCGCGCCGGATTTAAAATGTTGCCAACAGGAAAGAAAGATAAAGCAACCGCCATACAAATTATTATGTATACCATCTGGATGATCTTGGCATCAGTATTTCCAGTAACCGGATTAACGGGTAGGTTAACGTTGTCTGTTCCTGCGGCCATCCTGGTTTTTTTATTGGGATTGGGGATGCTTGGTTTTGCATTCAGATTGTATCAAAAAAGGGATAATAAATCAGCAAGGGCATTAATGTTGGCCAGCGTAAGCTATATTACATTGATGCAAATTGTTTATGTAGTTGATAAATTTTTAAGTTAATGGATTTAACGCAAGGAAGTGATAAGTTGAAGAATGCTAGAGCAAAAAAAATGATGCTCTGGTTCGGGATGATAAGTATTGCCATGATGTTTGCAGGCCTTACGAGTGCGTATGTGGTAAGTAAATCGCGTCCAGATTGGATTTCCGATATGGAAATACCCATGGCTTTTCTTTACAGTACTTTAGCTATTGTATTGAGTAGTGTAACCTTTTTTATGGCTAAAAAAGCAATTGAGAGAGGTACTAGAAGTAATGCCACCAAGCTGTTGCTGGCAACATTTGTTTTGGGGCTGGTTTTTGTTTTCTTTCAATTTCAAGGCTTTTCAGAAATTATAGATGCAGGGTATTATTTTACGGGAAGTGAAAGTACGATAACCACTTCTTTCCTGTATGCCATTGTTTTTTCCCACTTAGTGCACGTATTTGGAGGGTTAATAGTGCTTTTGGTGGTAATTTATAATCATTTTAAAGAAAAGTACAAACCCGGTCAAACCCTTGGTTTAGAACTCGGTGCGATGTTTTGGCACTTTTTAGACTTTTTGTGGGTATATTTGATTTTATTTTTCTATTTCTTTAGATAAATAAAAAGCGTAAATTTGAAAAATTTTAAAATAAGAATACTTTAACATTTATGGAAGCTACTGTTACAACAGGTTCTGAAGAAAACGTTTGGGGTGGAGGTAACGAACCTCTAGGTGCCAGTTATGGTAAAATGATGATGTGGTTTTTTATCGTATCCGATGCATTGACTTTTTCTGGATTTTTAGCCGCTTATGGTTTTTCACGATACAAGTTTATCGAGACTTGGCCAATTGCCGATGAAGTTTTTACTCACTTTCCGTTTTTACACGGTGTAGACGCTCCAATGTACTATGTGGCGTTAATGACGTTTATCCTTATTTTTTCTTCTGTTACTATG
The DNA here is from genome assembly GCF_013391805.1 of Galbibacter sp. BG1. Lineage (GTDB taxonomy): Bacteria > Bacteroidota > Bacteroidia > Flavobacteriales > Flavobacteriaceae > Galbibacter. The sequence continues at coordinate 1,756,184 of NZ_CP058364.1, forward strand.
GTTTTGGCTGTAGACGCCGGACATCACCTTAAAAAGAACAAAGTTATTTGGTATATGTTTTTTACCATAATCGGGGGTGCTATCTTCGTTGGTTCTCAGGCTTGGGAGTGGAAAAACTTTATCAAGGGTGAATATGGGGCTGTGGAGCTTAAATCTGGAAGAATTTTACAGTTTTTAGATGAAGGAACCGGCGAACGCGTAGCGTTGGCAGATTTTGCAAAGAATATAGAAGGAGAGCGCGTAACACAACATCCAAATGATGGTGTTTGGTACATGTCTGAGTCTTCTTTACCAAATTATACGGTAGCAGAAATAAAAGCTGGTTTTGAAGCAAATCCTAATATTGTGGCAAGAACAGAAATGTCTGATGAAAATGGGCAAAAAACAATACTTTCCCGTGAAGAGACCGCAGAACGTTTGGAGCAAGCAACCTATGTTGTAGAAGGGGCCAATCTAGTACACAATGAGTATGGTAACCGTTTATTTGCAGATTTCTTCTTCTTTATTACTGGATTCCACGGATTTCACGTGCTTTCTGGGGTTGTAATTAATATTATAATTTTCATCAATATAATTTTAGGAACTTACGAGAGAAGAAAGAGTTACGAGATGGTAGAAAAAGTTGGGTTGTACTGGCACTTTGTAGACCTCGTTTGGGTGTTTGTATTTACCTTCTTTTACCTTGTATAAATTATTTAGTTTTAAAAAATGGCACACGCACACGAATCGAATACAAAAAGAATTTGGGTAGTTTTCGGGATCCTTTCCGTAATTACCATTGTAGAAGTTATATTGGGTATTATACGTCCTGCTGCTTTAGATGCTTACGTACTTGGTATGAAGCTCCTAAACTGGATATTTATAATCCTTACAATCATTAAGGCCTATTATATCGCCTGGGCATTTATGCACCTCGAAGGTGAAAAGGGCAGTTTTAGATGGTCTATAGTATTGCCCTTACTTATATTAATTCCTTACTTAGCCTTTATATTATTGGTAGAAGGGAATTACATTCATGATGTTTATCATGAAGGCTTTGTAAGTTGGGATTTTTAATACTTTAACAATACAAAAAGGACGGTTTTTAACCGTCTTTTTTTATTTTTGTACTGTTTTAATAGAGAGCTAGATGAAGAAATATATTGTTCTTGGAGTGTTGTTTATACTTCCTATTGTGGTTTACTTGTTTTTCGCTTCCGGAGTGAACAATTTTGGTAAATTACCGGTGCTTACCGAGAATGTCGATGCAGGGTCTAGCTTAGGAACTTCCTTAGATGATAAAATTACAGTTCTTGGTTTTTTGGGAGGTGATATCGATGCCAGAAAATTAAACGCTTTCAACCTTAATCAAAAAATATACAAACGTTTTAACGGTTTCGAGGATTTTCAGTTTGTTATGGTAGTCCCTAGGGGTACCGAGACAGCAGTAGAAGAATTGAAGAAGGAACTGAGCAAACTTGCGGATGTCTCCAATTGGAAGTTTGTCTTTGCGCCGGAAAACGATATCATTACCTTGTTTACCAATTTAAATACTCCCTTTTCTTTAGATGAAAAGCTTTATAGTCCTTATGTTTTTATTGTGGACAAAAAAGGTGACTTAAGAGGCCGATTAAAGGACGATGATACCAAGCGCGAATTATTTGGGTACGATGCGACTTCCGTGGCGGTATTGAACAATAAAATGATTGATGATATGAAAGTTCTTTTGGCAGAATATCGATTGGCTGTTAAAGACAATGGAGTTACCAGAAGGGATTCTTACCTAAAGTATAATACAGAAAAAGATGAAGAGTAAATCGTATATAGTAATTGGTTTTGTGGTGTTGGTTTTCGGTATTATTTTCATTCCAGAGATCGTAGACCGCATAAGTAGTGGTTCTGTAGTAGATCAGGATAGACATTCCATAGGTGCTAAAAAAGTTACAGCAGACGATCTGCTGAAAATGGGGCAAGTGCCTTCGTTTAAATTTGTGGATCAGAACAACGATACTATTTCCAATAAAGATTACGAAGGGAAGGTGTTTGTAGTGGAGTTTTTCTTTACTACCTGCCCTTCTATCTGTCCGATTATGAATGCGAACATGATAAAGTTGCAAAACCGTTTTAAAGGAAACGAAGATTTTGGTATTGCTTCTTTTACAATCAACCCCGAGTACGATACACCTGAAGTTTTAAAAAAATATGCTGATGAATACGGAGTTACCAATCCGAATTGGCATCTTATGACCGGCGATATGTCTCAAGTATATAAACTATCCAATACAGGTTTCAACTTATATGCTGAAGAAAATGAAAATGTAAATGGCGGTTTCGAGCATAGCGGATTATTTGCATTGGTTGATAGGGAAGGCTATATCCGTTCCCGTCCCGATGAATTTGGAAATCCTATAGTGTACTATGATGGTACTACAGATGAAGGAGTAAAAATGATAGCAGAAGATATTGCAGCTTTATTAAATAAAGAATAATGAACGAAATTACCTCAGAAGAAAAAAAATATAATAAATGGATTGTAGTGCTTTCCATTGCTATTCCAGTGGCGGTGGCAGCCCTTTTCGGAATTAAATTGCCCAATGTAGAGCCACTTCGTTTTCTTCCACCTATTTACGCTACTATAAACGGACTCACCGCTGTACTATTAGTTGCAGCAGTAATCGCCGTTAAGAACAAAAAATTAGTACTTCACGAGCGGTTAATGAAAACCTGTATTGCATTGTCAGCTGCCTTTTTAGTAATGTATGTTGCTTACCACATGACATCCGATTCTACTGTTTATGGTGGTGAAGGTTTTGTGAAATACATTTATTATTTTATTTTGATAACACACATAGTCTTATCCATAGGAATCATTCCATTAGTGCTTATAACTTTTGTGAGAGCATTGGCTAAACGATTTGATAAGCACCGAAAAATTGCGAGAATTACATTCCCGTTGTGGTTGTATGTTGCAGTAACCGGTGTAATTGTGTACCTTATGATATCCCCCTATTACGCTTAAATTGTATACTATGAAGTATCGCAACATTTTATTGTTACTCATCGGTTTTTTAATATTACCGGATATTTTGCATGCCCAATGCGCCATGTGTCGGGCTGTATTGGAAACAGGTGAAGGGCAAGAGGTTGCAGAAGGAATTAATAACGGGATCGTTTATTTAATGGCGGTACCTTATGTGCTTATTGCAGTTCTTGGATACTTTATATTTAAAAGAATGAAATAAGAATTGACGCGAAGCTTTAGGGTTTTGTAAAAAAATTAACATTTATTTCACATTTTAAGCGTAACGAATCTACATTCGAGAAGTCTTATACGTGTAATCCATTGCTAGTTTATGTAATTACTGCAATGAATTGCCAAGCTAATATCATAGAAAACTAACCATCATGATAGAAATAAAAGACCTTCATAAGTCTTATCACATGGGAAGCAACAGTCTTCACGTGTTAAAAGGGATCAATTTTTCAGTAGAAGAAGGGGAATTAGTGGCAATAATGGGATCCTCTGGTTCTGGAAAGTCAACCTTGCTTAACATTCTTGGGATGCTCGATAATTTAGATGAAGGGGAATATCTTCTTGATGGTGTACCTATTAAAAATCTAAGCGAAACCAAAGCGGCCAATTATCGGAACAAATTCCTAGGTTTCATTTTTCAATCCTTCAATCTTATAAATTACAAAACAGCTTGGGAAAACGTGGCACTACCACTCTATTATCAAGGTGTTAATAGAAAAGAACGCAAGGAAAAAGCAGTAAGGTATTTGGAGTCGGTTGGTCTAGGGCCATGGGTTGAACACTTGCCCAGTGAACTTTCTGGGGGACAAAAACAACGTGTTGCCATTGCAAGGGCATTGGCTGCAGAACCTAAGGTAATGCTAGCCGATGAGCCCACTGGGGCGCTCGATAGTAAAACCTCGCATGAGGTTATGGATCTTATTCAGAAGATAAACGATCAAGGAAAAACTATATTGGTGGTTACCCACGAAGAGGATATCGCACAGATGTGTAAACGTATTGTGCATTTAAAAGATGGTGTTATTGTAGAAGATAGCTTTATTAATCAAGTAAGAGTAACGCCACATGTTCAGTAGGGATCTTTGGTCAGAAATATTTCACAGCATTAAAAGCAATAAGCTTAGAACCTTTCTTACTGGTTTTTCGGTAGCATGGGGGATCTTTATTTTGGTACTGCTCTTGGCTTCCGTAGACGGCATGAAAAATGGTTTCACGAAACAGTTTAACGATGATGCCACCAATTCCATTTTTATATACCCCGGTTCTACAACCAAACCTTATGGTGGTTTTGAGGCCGGGAGAAGAATCCAATTCGACAATGAAGACCTAGATTATATCCGTAAAAGTTTTGTAGGTTATTATGAGTATCTTACTCCTAGGTTTACAAAAAGCGTCACTGCTCGGGTTGGCAACGAGACCGGAACCTACTCGGCAAGATCGGTAAATCCCGATCATCAACAAATTGAACGTACTGTTATAGATAAAGGACGCTACATTAACGAAAATGATATAAAAAACACCTTAAAGGTAGTTGTCGTTGGTAAAGTTGTTGCCGATGAGTTGTTTAAAAAGGAAGAAGCCGTTGGGCAGAATATTATTCTAAATGATCTTTCGTATAAAGTGATCGGTGTTTTTTCTGATGATGGAAACGAAAGGGAAGAGCGCAATATGTACGTGCCAGTTACTACTTTCCAAAGGCTGTACGGGAACACCAATCAGATCGATCAAATTGCTTTAACCTACAATCCAGAATTCAATTTTGCGGAAGCCATAAATTTTTCCGATAATCTCGAAACTATTTTAAAGAGAAGATTGGTTATTGATCCCGACGATCAAGGGGCCATTTACATGAATAATTACGCTGAAGGATTTTCAGACGTTTCCAACTTTACCACCATGCTTTCAGTAATAAGCATAGGCATTGGGATGCTTATTTTAATTGCTGGAATTGTTGGGATTGGTAATATTTTGGTATTCATTATAAAAGAACGCACCAAAGAAATTGGTATTAGAAAAGCTTTAGGGGCAAAACCATTCGACGTAATTAAACTGGTTCTGTTGGAATCGGTATTTATTACCTCAATTTCTGGATTGATCGGGATGATATTTGCCATGGCCATAGTAGGCCTTATATCACCTATTGTAGATGCACCGGCATTTTCCAATCCTTCCGTAGATACGGTAACTGTGGTTACTTCCACTGTAGTATTAATTGTTGCAGGGGTATTGGCGGGCCTAATCCCGGCGATAAAAGCAGCAAAAGTTAAACCAATTGTAGCACTAAGAGCCGATTAACTATGGGAATATTCGATAGAGACCTTTGGAGTGAAGTTTTTAGTACGCTCAGTAAAAATTTGCTGAGAACGTTCTTAACCACCCTTGGTGTTATTTTTGCGATTCTGATCTTAATACTTCTTTTGGGTGCTACCAATGGAATGTCTAATGGATTCAACAAAATTTTTGCAGGTACGGCCACTAACAGTATGTTTATGTGGACACAGTCTACCTCCATGCCATACAAGGGCTTTGAACGGGGCAGGGAAATAGATTTTACTTTGGAAGATGTAGAATTGATTAAAAGGCAGGTTTCTGAAGTAGATATAATCTCTCCACGTATTCAACTTGGGGATTTTGGTGAAACTTCTACGGTATACCGTGAAGGGAGGTCCAGCGGTTCTGGGGTTTATGGTGACTACCCAAGTATCGATTTGGTTTCAAAAAAGCGAATTGTGGAGGGGAGGTTTATCAACCAAAATGATATTGAAGCGGCCAAAAAAGTATGTGTAATAGGGGTAGATGCATATAAGCTCCTTTTTGATAAAGGTGAAAACGCCATTGGCAAATCAATTCAAATTAATGGTATTTATTTTTCTGTAGTGGGAATTTTCAAGAAGAATGACAACATTAATTTTGAAGGTGAAAATGCGGTTTTTGTTCCTTTTACCACTTTTCAGAAAGCATTTAATAGTGGAAATAAAATTGGTTGGATGGCCATTCTGGTAGATCCCGATAAGCAGGTAGCTACTGCAGAGAAAAAAATTAAAACACTTTTAAAACAAAAATATAACATTCACCCAGATGATGTTAGGGCCATTGGTTCTTTCGATTTTTCAGAAATATTTAAAGGGATTAGTGCCTTTACATTTGTATTACAGGGCTTTTCGTTCTTTGTAGGTATTTTCACCCTGCTGGCAGGAGTTATTGCAGTGAGTAATATTTTGTTGATTACCGTTAAAGAGCGTACCAACGAAATTGGGGTGAGACGGGCGCTCGGGGCAACCCCAAAGATAATCAAGCGTCAAATTATATTAGAATCTATTGTACTTACAAGCTTTGCAGGCTTGGTAGGTTTCGTTATATCGGTGGCAGTGCTGCACTTTTTGGATTATAAGTTTGGAGGATCAGACGAGTTTCCCTTTGTAAATCCAACTGTAAGCATCCCACAAATCTTGTTTTCATTCATCCTGATGATAGGCTTGAGTATGTTGATAGGATTGATACCTGCAAATAGGGCTGTGAAAATTAAACCAATAGAAGCATTAAGAGAAGAATAAACTAAACAACTATGAAACGCCTAATGAAAATTAGGTTCCGGTAGAATGGCATTGTCACTATTCAATCAGGAAAAATCAAAATCCTAAAAAGATGAAAAAAATTTTAAAGTACGTTTTAATTGCAATAGGAGTAATATTAGTTCTATATGCTGTAGTAAGAGTTTTAAAAACAAACAGTAAACCTGCAGTTACCTTTAAAACGGAAACGGCAACAGAGGAAACCATTACCAATAAAGTGATTGCGACCGGGAAAGTAATTCCAGAGGACGAGGTATTAATAAAGCCTCAAATTTCTGGGATTATCGAGTCCATAAATGTAGAAGAAGGTGTGAAATTAAAATCTGGCGATCTTATTGCAAAAATTAAAGTGGTACCCAATGAGCAGGCTTTGGTAAGTGCTAGAGGACGCGTGAGCAATGCTGAAATAGCTTTGAGTAATGCAAAGATAGAGTACGACAGAAATAAACAGTTATTCGATAAAGGTGTGGTTGCAAGTCAAGATTTTTTGGCAATTGAATTACGCTACAATCAAGCGAAACAGGAACTTGAAAATGCGAGAAACGATTATCAAATAATTCGTGTAGGTTCCGCTGGAGGATCCGCTACTGCAAATACCAACATTCGTGCTACGGTAGATGGAACCGTATTGGAAATTCCGGTTAAAGAAGGAGATCAAGTTATTGAAGCGAATAATTTTAATGATGGTACCACCATCGCTACCATCGCCGATATGTCTAAAATGATTTTCGAAGGAAAAGTGGATGAGGCAGAGGTAGATAAGTTAAAAATAGGGCAACCTATTACCATAAAATTAGGAGCGGTTCAAGATCAGGAATTCGATGCAAAACTTAAATTTATTGCCCCAAAAGGAGTAGAAGACCAAGGAGCGGTACAATTTACTATTGAAGCCGATTTAGCATTACCAGAAGATGTTTTTATAAGAGCCGGATACAGCGCCAATGCTTCTATAATTTTAGAAAAGAAAGAAAATGTATTGGCTATAAAAGAAGCTTTTCTTCAGTTTGATAAGGAAACCGAGGAGCCTTATGTAGAAGTAATGACCGGGGAAAATGAATATGAGCGCCGTGATGTAGAGTTGGGGGTTTCCGATGGAATAAACGTAGAAATTCTTTCGGGTATTACCAAAGAAGATAAAATTAAGGTTTGGAATAAAACTGAATCTGCAGATGACGATAAGAAAGGAGATGACTAATAATTGGGATTTAATTAAAATGAGCTGTATGAAGTTTAAAATATTAGTTATAGCAATTTTTGCGGGAGTTTCCGTTTTTGCTCAGGAAACCGAAGAAAAAAAAGTTTGGACTTTAGAGGAGTGTGTGCGCTATGCTGAAGAAAACAACTTGACCATTCAACAGGTAGAGTTGGATTTGGAGAATGCCAAAATTGATAAATCAGATGCTATTGGGAGTTTTATCCCCGATTTAAACGCATCGCTTAGAGCTTCTGGAAACTCTGGTTTAACCATCGACCCGACAACCAATAACTTTACAAATACAAATATATTTACCGCTTCGGGAGACGTAACATCAACGTTAACGCTATTTGATGGACTGCGTAATTTTCATCGCTTGAACCGTGCTAAATTGAATGCCATTGCTACACAATATCAGGCAGATGATATTCGGGACGATATCCGTTTGGCTGTGGCCAACGCTTATCTGCAAATATTATCAAACAGGGAGACTTTAAAAGTTCTTAAGGCTCAATATAGAGCCACTCAGCAGGATTTGGATCGAACAGTAGAATTGGTAGATAACGGCGTATTGCCCAAAGGTGATTTGTTGGAAATTCAAGCCACGGCTGCCAATCAAGAACAGCAAATTGTAAATGCTGAAAACAATATTTTAATATCCAGAATAAGTTTGGCACAATTGCTTCAGATTAGCGATTACGAAAATTTTGATGTGGTAGATGAAGGATATGTTATTCCAGATGATGCTGTGTTAAGTGTTTCTTCCGATGAGATTTTTCAAAAAGCCCTTACTTTTAGAAATGATATTAAAGCGTCCAATGCCAACGTAGAATTGGCACAAAAAGACTTAGAAATTGCAAAAGGTGCCAGGTATCCATCTTTAGATGCGTTTATAAATTACAATACGAGATATTCCGATCAGAACAGAGATCCTATTACGGGCGATTTAATCGGTTTTAAGGATCAGTTGTGGATCTACGATGGTATATCTTACGGGGCACAGATTAGTATTCCTGTTTTAAACGGTTTTAATGTTAAAAACAATATTAAAAGGAATCAAATAAATGTAGAACGTGCCAAGCTGCAGCTAAAGCAAGATAAACTCGATTTAGAGACCGATGTTAACCAAGCCTATGTAGATGTAAAAGGCTCTTTTAAGAGTTACGAAGCCGCTGGTAAAACGGTAGAAGCAAGGAGATTGGCGTACGATTATGCTAAGGAACGCTACAATGTAGGGTTAATGAATAGTTTCGACTTTAGTCAGGCACAGGCCAGACTCGACGATGCAGAAGCTACATTGGTTAGAACTAAATACGACTTTATTTTCAGGTTGAAAGTGCTTAAATTTTATTACGGAATTCCTTTGGAAGAGTGGTAAAATAGCTGGTATTTTTGCAGTATGGCAATAATCTTAAATATAGAAACAGCAACTACCAATTGCTCGGTAAGTGTTTCCCGAGATGGAAAAGTACTTTCTTTAAAGGAAATTAATGATGGTGGGTATTCTCATGCAGAGAATTTACATGTTTTTATAAAGGAAGCCCTAGCAGAAGCTGGGCAGCCAAATTTAGACGCTGTGGCCGTAAGCATGGGCCCTGGCTCTTACACAGGGTTGAGAATTGGGGTTTCTACCGCCAAAGGTTTGTGTTACGCCTGGGAAAAGCCTTTAATCTCGGTTCCTACCCTTTCAATATTGGCTGGGAAATTGGCAACTAAAGATTTTGTAGTTCCATTGTTGGATGCCCGAAGAATGGAAGTCTATTCCGCCGTGTTTAAAGACGGTAAGCAACTACGGGACACCAAAGCTGAAATTATAACTGACAACGCTTTCGAAAAATTTTTAAACCAAGGAAAAGTAAATTTTATTGGTGATGGCGCCGAAAAATGTAAAGAGGTAATTGTACATAAAAACGCCGTGTTTTCTACTGAAATTGAGTTTCCTTCTGCGAAAGAAATGGCCTTTTTGGCTCATGAAAAATATAAAATAGGCGACTTTGAAGATGTCGCCTATTTTGAACCTTATTATTTAAAAGACTTTGTGACTACAAAGCCTAAAACTTAAGCCTGTTTTTGTATTTCCACTTGATGTGGGTAAGGAATTTCAATGCCTGCTGCATCAAATCTCTTTTTCATTTCTTCCATTACATACCAACGGCAGTCCCAAAAATCTTCGTTGGTAGCCCAGTATCTCAACGATAAATTCACAGAACTATCGGCAAGTGCCTCTACCATCACCTGTGGTGCAGGATCTTTTAAAATTTTATCGTTGTCGTTAACAATTTCCATTAGAACGTCTTTAGCTTTCTTAATGTCTGAATCGTAACTTATTCCGGCGGTAATTTTTTCCCTCCTCGTTGGCTCTGCGCTATAATTTACAATGTTGTCATTTGAGAGCTTTCCGTTTGGAATGATGGCCTGCTGATTCCCAAAAGTGTTTAAAATTGTGTTTACAATTCCTATTTCCTTTACCGTTCCAGAAAGACCTTGTGCCTCGATGAAATCACCAACTTTAAAAGGTTTAAAAATCAATAAAAGCACCCCGCCTGCAAAATTCGCCAAAGAACCTTGAAGGGCAAGACCAACGGCCAAACCTACGGAAGCTAACACGGCAGCAAGGGAAGTAGTTTCGATCCCCAGTGTGCCCAAAATAATAACTATGAGCAATACTTTAAACCCCCAGTATAACAAGCTGGATAAGAATTCCCGGACGCTAAGGTCGTATTCCCTGCGTGCCATTACCTTATCCACTAGTTTAGTAATTCTACTGAAAATAAATGATCCTATAATCCAAATTAAAATGGCGGCAACTACCTTTGGGCCATATTCCATGACCAATTCGATTGCTTGATTCGCCCATTTTTCTGACTGTGTTAAAACTTCTTCTGTTTCCATATAGTATTTTGTTTTTCTCAAAATTAGAAGCATTTAAAGAAAATCAAAAATTTTAGATTCCTTTATTTATGCTTTTTAGTTATTATTCATAAAAAAACTGTTCAATAGTAAAGGCTATTAAACAGTAGTATTCTTAATTCAAAAATTGTTAATCGAGTTCGAAAGTAATTTTTACATTCACTCGGTAATTGTCTATTTCGCCGTTTTTTACTGTCGCACTTTGCTCATTAACGTAAACCGATTTTATGTTTTTAACCGATTTTGACGCTTTTTGGATTGCTGTTTTTGTGGCGTCTTCCCAGCTTTTACTGGAATTAGCCAATACTTCAATTACTTTTAAAACTGCCATAATATTTATTTTTTTGATGTTAATTAGTCGTTATCTTTAAAGATAGTGGAATTTCTGCAAAACATGAAATTTGAGAGGCTAACTATTACGTTAATAAAGAGTTATTTCTTCTTAGGTAATGTTTTCGTAACTTTAAATTAACACTTTTATAGTTTTCTTGATGGATTTTTGCTAGCAGTCTTAAAGCCAAAAAAAAGGTTTAAGTCATGTTTTAAAAGCCGATGCAAGCTTTTAGATGCAAAAAAAAGGAATTAAGCTTCACTAGTGAGCAAGATAATTTATGGAACAATTTTATATTTTATTATTAGCGGCCTTATTTGTTTTAGCCGTTATCGATTTAACCGTAGGCGTAAGTAACGACGCCGTAAACTTTTTAAATTCTGCCGTAGGTTCTAAAGCAGCTTCCTTAAGGACCATTCTCTTAATAGCCAGTATCGGTGTTGCAGTAGGAGCAATATTTTCCTCTGGCCTTATGGAAGTGGCCCGAAAGGGGATTTTTAATCCGGGGCAATTTTATTTTGATGAAATCATGATCATTTTCATTTCGGTGATGATTACAGATGTATTGCTTTTAGATTTGTTTAATTCCCTAGAGTTGCCAACTTCTACTACTGTTTCCATTGTTTTTGAATTGCTTGGAGCTTCAGTGGCTATATCAATTTTAAAAATTTTGGAAGCCGACGATTCCATGGCTACCTTGGCGAATTACATAAACAGTGATAAAGCCATTGAAATTATTTTGGGTATTTTGTTATCGGTAGTTATCGCTTTTACGGTCGGTGCTTTTGTTCAATGGATCTCCCGGTTAATTTTTTCATTTCAATTTGAAAAGCGAATGAAATATGTTGGCGGTATTTTTGGGGGAGTAGCAATTACTTCGATAACTTACTTTATCTTGATAAAAGGAATAAAAGGGGTTACTGTTATTCCGGCATCGTTTTTAGAGTTTGTAGACAATAACAAACTTTTAATTGTATTGGGTTGCTTTGTGTTTTTTACCCTTATGTCGCAAATTTTAATACAATTCACAAAATACAGCGTATTAAAAATAATTATCCTTGTAGGGACTTTTGCGTTGGCTTTAGCCTTTGCAGGAAATGATTTGGTAAACTTTATTGGTGTTCCTATTGCTGCCTTTCAATCTTTCGAGTTATGGCAAGGGGCATATGAGGCTACTGGAGTTTTACCCAGCGATTTTGCTATGAACAGTCTGTCTGGGCAAGTGGAAACACCAACCTATTTGCTGGTGTTTGCTGGAATGGTTATGGTAGTTACACTTTGGTTGTCTAAAAAGGCCCGATCTGTAATGTATACCGAAATTAACTTGGCAAGAAGCGGTGAGGGGCATGAAAAGTTTGAACCGAATTTTCTTTCCCGATTGGTAGTAAGAAGTACCGTGAGTTTGAACGAAGCGATCTCATATGTTATTCCAAACAATATTCAGTCTAAAATAGAAGCTAGGTTTTCCAAACCTTCAGAAAAAAAAGCCAAAAGAAATAGCGAGGAACCTGCATTCGATATGGTGAGGGCATCGGTAAATTTAATGGTGGCCAGTATTTTAATTTCCATGGCCACATCCCTAAAACTTCCTTTGTCGACTACCTATGTATCTTTTATGGTGGCTATGGGAACATCCCTTTCCGATAAAGCATGGGGAAGGGAAAGTGCGGTTTATAGGGTAGCTGGGGTTTTTAACGTTATCGGCGGATGGTTTGTAACCGCTGTGGTTGCGTTTATTGCGGCAGCAATTTTTTCTACCATCATTTTTTACGGGGAAGGATGGGCGATAATTATCCTTTTAATAGTTGCGGTAGTTTTACTGATAAGAAGCTTTGTGACTTACCGGAAAAAGCAAAGGGAATTGGATGGTGAGGAAAAGATAGACAGAACCTCTTTGATTACCATTAATGAGATAATCACCGACAGTTCCGATAATATTTCCGGAGTAATCAAAAGAATCAGTAAGATCTATAGCGATGTTGTGGATAATTTGGGGCTTCAGGATCTGGCGAAGCTTAAAAAATCTAAAAAACAGTTGAAAAAACTCGATGATGAAGTGGAAACTTTAAAGAGTGATATTTTCTATTTTATCAAGTCGCTGGATGAAAGTTCAGTGGAAGCCAGTAAGTTTTATATTCTTACGCTGGACAATCTTCAAGATATGCTACAATCTATAGGCTATATCGGGAAGAACAGTTATTCGCATGTGAATAACAACCATAAAAATTTAAAATTCAATCAGATACGTGATTTAAAGCGCATTAATAATCAATTGGAAGAACTTTTCAATAGAATAATAAAGGACTTCGAATCTCAGAGTTTTTCAGATATAGCCTCAATTATTGAAGATAAGAAAGAACTGTTGGATCACGTTTCTAATCTGATTCAGAAACAAATTGAACGTATTAGAAGTACAGAAACAAGCCCCAAAAACACAAAGTTGTATTTCGGACTCCTACTGGAGACAAAAGACTTAATTACGGCAACCATAAATCTACTTACCCTTTTTGATGAATTTCAGGAAAACTATAAACGGATCAAAAAATAATGGACATTCTTATATGAAAACTCATTTTACTGTGAAATTTTTAGGTTGAAAAAGTTAAAAAGAAGCCATTTTCTTTTATGATGTATTAGTGATGTAGCGTATTTCTTGTGCCATATCTTGGGTTTTGACTAGTTTCGGGATTTATCCATATAAATTTTTTTGGTATGATTTTAAGCAGTAAAACATCTCAACGATTACTATTTTCATTATTGGTATTTGTTACCTTTCTTCAGTTAAATGCACAAGAAACCCTTTCAAAAAAAGACTACAAAACGTACTGTAACCCCATAGATCTGGATTATACATACATGTCTCATTATCGAGGTAGGAGCGATGTTTCTTACCGTTCTGGGGCAGATCCCGCCATAGTGAATTTTAAGGGTAAGTATTATATGTTTGTGACCCGATCGCATGGTTATTGGGTATCTTCGGATATGAGCTCGTGGAAATTTATAAAACCCCAAGGTTGGTATTTTAATGGGAGCAATGCACCTGCAGCGGCCGTTAGAAATGGCAAAATTTTAGTGTTGGGAGATCCATCTGGCCGCGGGGCAGTAATAGAAACCGATAATCCGGAGTTAGGCGATTGGAAAACGAATTATGCGGTTATAAACGTTCCCAACGGAGTGCAGGATCCAGATCTTTTTGTGGATGATGACAATAGAGTGTATTTATATGAGGAGTCTTCCAACAAGTGGCCAATCCATGGCGTGGAGTTGGATACTGCAAACTATTATATTCCTATAGGGGAACAAAAAGATTTATTCAATTTAGAGCCAGAAAAACATGGCTGGGAACGTTTTGGTCAAGATCATAAATCGGAAATTAAACCTTTTATCGAAGGCCCTTGGATGGTAAAACACGGCGATACTTACTATTTGGAATATGGTGCTCCTGGTACGCAATGGAATGTTTATGCCGACGGTGTTTACACCAGTAAGAGTCCGCTTGGGCCTTTTACTTATGCGCCATACAATCCCATCTCCTATAAGCCTGGTGGTTTTTTAAAAGGTTCTGGGCATGGAAGCACGGTAAAAGATAATAATGGTAATTATTGGCATTTTTCTACCATGGCCATTTCTGTTAACTATAAGTTTGAAAGAAGACTCGGGATGTACCCTGCCGGTTTTGAGGAAAACGGACAAATGTTTGTGAATACAGCTTATGGAGACTATCCCCAATATTTACCCGGTACTGAGGTAAAAGACCATAAAGAACGCTTTACGGGCTGGATGTTGCTTTCCTACAATAAACCCGTTAGTACCAATTCTGCTATAGTGGAAGGCGAAAGTAAAGTGGTAGACGAAAGCGAGAAAGGATATATGCAAGAGCAGATAAAGGGATATGAAATTGAAAAGATCAATGATGAAGAAATAAGGTCTTATTGGGTATCTGCCGCAAACAACGATTCTATTTATGTTCAAATGGATTTAGAAAAGCCAATGGATGTAAAAGCAATCCAGATCAACTTTCAAGATTACAAAAGCAACGTTTTTGGTAAACCTGATACCCTAAAACAACGTTTTACTATCGAAGCATCTTTGGATGGTAAAAAGTGGAAAACCATTGCCGATTATTCCAAAAACAATAGGGATATGCCCCATGGTTATATTGAGCTTTCAAATCCGGTGGAAGCACAATATATTAAATACAACCATGTATATTGTACTAATGAATATTTAGCGATCTCAGAGCTTAGGGTATTCGGTAACGGAAAAGAAAAAAATCCAAAAACGCCAAAAGATTTTTCGGCAGAACGTCAAGAAGATAGAAGAAACACCTTATTAACCTGGAAAAAGGTTAAGGATGCGACAGGGTATGTGATTTACTGGGGGATTTCTAAAGACAAATTAAACCTTTCTGCACTGATGTACGGAGAACCTGATTATGAATTAAGGGCTCTAAATACCGATCAGGGATATTATTATCAGGTGGAGGCGTTTAATGAAAATGGAATTTCCAAAAAGAGCAAAATTTTATATACTGAATAAGTAACTACAAAAGGCCTGAAAAATCACGATTTTCCAGGCCTTTTTTTCAGTTATGCTTTTTTGGGTTTACCCGTTAATAGCAACGACTTCGTTTACTTTCCCTTCCAACATACTTTTTAGCATGTTTTCTATTCCGTTCTTCAGTGTAAATGTAGAAGATGGACAACCACTGCATGCTCCTTGAAGTATAACACTTACTGTTTTAGAGTTTTCATCATACGATTGAAACAAAATATTACCACCATCACTCGCAACGGCTGGTTTTACATATTCTTCTAATATATCAATAATTTCTTTGGACGTATCGTCCAAGTTTTCGGTGTCTACACTTTTATTATTGGTTGTGGCGGTTTGTGCATTTGGAGACGAAGCTGCTGCAGCATCCAAAACAATCTCTTTGCCTTCTTCAATATATTTTCTAATATATTCTCTTAACTCCACAACAATATCGTCCCATTCGGCGATGTCGTATTTTAAAATGGAGATGTAATTCTCATCAATAAATACTTCCTTTACAAAAGGAAAATGAAAAAGACCGCTGGCAAGAGGCGAGTTTTTAGCTTCTTCAATATTTTTAAATTCGTAGGTAGAAAGCACAAGTTTTTTATTGCATACAAACTTTAAAGCAGCCGGGTTGGGAGTGCTTTCGGCGTATACGGTCACTGGTACTTTAGAAGGTGTGTTTTCATCCTCGATAATTACGGGCTCTCCAGAATTTAAATAATTTTCAATTTGTTCTGCAACTTCATTTTGAACATCTGGCCACTCCACGATGTCGTATCTTTCCACTGCTACAAAATTTCCCGAGATATATACAGTTTTGGTAAAAGGAAGGTAAAAAAGCTGCTTCGCTAAGGGTGAATTTTTAGCTTCATCTACATTTTTAAACTCGTAATTTTGCTTCCGGGTTAAAAATTTATTGGCTTCAAATTTAACGATTGCCGGGCGGTTGGTAGGCTGTATTTTTATTTTAAAGGATTCCATTTCATCTAATTTATGGCAAAATTACGAAACATAAGCCATCTTTTAATATATTTGGAGGCATAACCTACTAATTTAAAATACGCTAATGGCTTTTTTCGCTAGATTTGGTGCTTTTGTACTATTGGTTCTTTCCCTTGCTAATACTTATGCCCAAGAGGGTATTCCTGTATATTTCGATTATTTATCAGATAATTATTATTTAATCCATCCTTCCATGGCCGGTGTAAGCCAGGGCGGCAAAATTCGTCTCACAGCTAGAAAACAATGGTTCGATGTGGAACGAGCCCCTGCTTTGCAAACTATGAGTGCAAATGTTAGGGTGGGTGAGAAAAGTGGAGTTGGAGCGATTTTGTTCAACGACCGAAATGGATATCATTCGCAAACTGGAATGAAGCTTACTTATGCACATCATCTAACGTTATCTGATTATAGGGACGGAGTAAATCAACTTTCTTTTGGTCTTAATGTTGGCTTTCTTCAAAGTAGATTGGACGAATCGGAATTTGTGTCTATTATTCCAGACCCAATTATTACTGGAACAAGTAACAATGTAAATTACTTTAATATCGATGCAGGGATGTCTTATAACTTTTTAGAGTTTTATGCACATTTCACGGTGCGTAATCTGCTAGGAAGTGGAAGGGATCTCTATTCTGCGGAAGAAATTGATAACCTTAGGCGTTATTTGTTTTCTGCCGGGTATGTGTTTGGTAAGAACCTCTGGCAGGTAGAACCATCTTTTCTTTTGCAATTTGCGGAATATACCGAAGAATCTTCGGTGGATTTAAACGCGAAAGTATATAGGGAGCTTGATTTTGGCACTGTATGGGGCGGATTGTCCTATCGAAGAAGCTTCGACGGAGCACAATATGAAATAGGTGGAGGTACTACTTCACAAAAACTTCAATTGGTCACACCGTTTATTGGCGTTAACCTCAAGCATTTTATGTTCTCTTACAATTACTCTTATCAACAAGGGGATATCCGCTTTGATGAAGGCGGATTTCATCAAATAACCATTGGTTACGATTTCGGTCAAGGAGAGAAGCGATATAATTGTAAATGCCCTGCGGTAAATTAATGTGCTAACGTTACCTTTGTGTAAACGAAGGGAATATGATAGTAAAAGGAGTTAACGGAAAACATCCGTCTTTTGGGAAAGACATTTTTCTTGCTGAAAACGCCACCGTTGTCGGCGATGTAGAAATGGGCGACTATTGCAGTGTATGGTTTAATGCTGTAGTGCGAGGCGATGTGCATTACATAAAAATTGGCAACAAAGTAAATATTCAAGACGGGGCCGTAATTCATTGTACCTATAAAAAATACCCTACCACTATTGGCAATAATGTATCTATTGGTCATAATGCCATCGTTCATGGTTGTACCATACAGGATAACGTGCTTATTGGTATGGGAAGCATCGTTATGGATAATTGTGTGGTAGAAAGCAACGCCATTATAGCCGCTGGGGCAGTGGTAACCCAGAATACCAGGGTGGAATCAGGCGCTATTTATGCGGGGGTTCCCGCTAAGAAAGTAAAAGATATCAGTGAAGATCTCAGTAAGAATGAAGTGGAGCGCATTGCAAATAGTTATGTAACCTACGCATCTTGGTTTAAAGGAGATTAATTTTCAAAAACAATATAATTTCTATTTTTGCTAAAAACAGAAAAACATTTAGTTATGAATGCATATATTTTTCCTGGACAGGGAGCACAATTTGTAGGAATGGGTTTGGATTTATACGAAAAATCGGACCTTGCCAAAAAGTTATTTGAAGAAGCGAACGATATTTTAGGCTTTTCCATTACCGACATTATGTTTAAAGGAACGGCCGAAGATTTAAAACAAACCAAAGTTACACAACCAGCGGTGTTTTTACATTCGGTTATTTTAAGCAAGGTGTTGGGTGGTAGTTTCAATCCAGATATGGTAGCAGGACATTCTTTGGGAGAGCTTTCTGCATTGGTAGCAAACGAAACCTTAAGTTTCGAAGACGGTCTCCAATTGGTTTCCAGAAGAGCTTTGGCTATGCAGAAGGCCTGCGAGATTACTCCAAGTACCATGGCCGCAGTTTTAGGTTTGGAAGATGCTGTGGTGGAGCAGGTTTGTGAGGAGACAGAAGGAATCGTTGTGGCGGCAAATTACAATTGCCCAGGGCAGTTGGTTATTTCTGGAGAAGTGGAAGCTATTAATAAGGCCTGCGAAACGCTTAAAGAAAGAGGAGCTAAGAGAGCATTGGTATTGCCGGTAGGGGGTGCGTTCCATTCCCCGCTAATGGAACCGGCAAGAGAAGAATTGGCTGCCGCTATAGAACAGACTTCATTCAATAAGCCTGTTTGTCCTATTTATCAAAATGTAACCACTACCGCTGTTACAAGTCCAGATGAGATTAAGAAGAATTTAATGGCACAGTTAACGGCACCTGTAAAATGGACACAAAGTGTACAAAATATGGTTAAAGATGGCGCTATTCTTTTCACCGAAGTTGGTCCTGGTAAAGTGCTCCAAGGTTTGGTTAAGAAGATACATAGGGAAGCAGAGGTAACCTCGGCTTAAGGAATTCTTGATTCGAAGCTAATTTTCGTGATGGGTTAACAGCGAATTAACAATTCTAGTTAAATTTGTTTAAATTGTTAAGATTCAATGTTTTTAATATGTATCTTAGGGTTATAACCAAAAAATCTTAAAACATATGTTACGTTGGACAATCATTTTTTTAATAATTGCTATAATAGCTGCAGTATTTGGATTCGGTGGAATTGCCGGAGCTTCTGCAGGGATAGCTAAAATTCTATTTTTCATTTTTGTAGTTTTATTTTTAATTACATTAATAAGTAGAATTGCCAAAAGATAAATAACACTTTAACCATTAAATTTAAACAAGATGAAAAAGATATTCTTAACAATGGCCTTGGTGTTTACATTAGGGGCATTCACGACAAGTTGTAAAGAAAAGAAAGATACACCTGCTGAACAAGTAGAAGAGGCTGCTGAAGACGTAGGGGACGATATCGAGGAAGGTGCCGAAGAAGTTGAAGATGAAATCGACGATATGTCTGATGACAATTAATATAATAAAGAAGCCGCGTTTTAAAACGCGGCTTCTTTATTAAAATATATCAAATAAATATTTTAAGCGGTTAAATTACAATCTTCACAATCCTTAATTTTACCATAATAAGTCTCTCTATATTTGTGAATAGTCTTCATAGGTAAACCCAATAAATGCTTTTTAATGTAAGTAACTCTTACATTAATACTACCCATTTTTTTACTATACCTTTTTTCTAATTTTGTTTTTCTTCTAATCTTTATAAATGCCATAATGTCTATTTGCACTACAAATATCGTAAATATAGTCTTTAAAGTCAAATAGTTATAAATTATGCTTTTGATATTACTAAAGGAAAAATCTATAGTAGGTGCTTGTGTTATTTGTTTTTATAATTGATTTAAGCGATTATATCAGTCAATTTTTGGGTGGATAAAGCAATCTACAATGGAAAATCTTTAATAATTTGTAGATGTGATAATGTGGGTAAGAATCAATTGAGGGATTCTTTTTCTTTAAAAAATAAAAAATAATTAAAATTGAAAATATGAAACAGTCAACAATATTTGGAATTGCATCAGCTATTTTTAGAAAGAGAAAATATAAAATTATTTTTGTTGGAATTCAACTTTTGGTTCTGGCCTATCAAATAATTAAAAAGAAAGACGAACCTAAACGGTTGAATAGTTGATAAGAAGAAGCCGAGATAACTACTGAGGAGAAAAATGTTATAAAAGTAGTTGCTTGAAGTGCTTTTGGGAATAAAGAATCGGATTATCATCTTTTTAATTAATTTTATATTTTTAATTAGATTTTATGAAGATTTTCTTTTCAATAGCCATAAATAAGCTATCAGTCCTTTTGTTATTTACTTCTTTTTTCTTGGGATGTAATATTAAAAAGTCCAATTCATTTCTGAAAAATCCCGAAAGACCGAACATTGTCCTCATACTTGCCGACGATTTGGGGATTCACGATCTAAGTGTAGCAGGGAGTAATTATTACGAAACACCAAATATTGATAGAATAGCCAATGAGGGAACCGTTTTTACCCAAGGGTATGCTTCCAGTAGGGTTTGTAGTCCGTCAAGGGCGAGTATTATGCTTGGAAAATCTACAGCAAGACATGGAATTACCGATTGGATTGGTGCCGCCTCTGGAGAGAACTGGAGAAAGCACAAAAGAAATAATAAACTGCTTCCTGCCGAATACGTTCACGCTCTTCCAGAGAAGGATGTGACGCCTCCTGAAGCTCTAATAACCGGTGGATACACCACCTTTTTTGCTGGAAAATGGCATTTGGGAGATGAGCCTGCGAATCCAGAGAATAACGGTTTCGATGTAAATAAAGGAGGATGGGAAGTAGGGAGTCCTAAAGGGGGATACTTTTCTCCATGGAACAATCCTAAGCTACCCAATGAAACACCGGGTGAAAACCTTTCCATGAGATTGGCTAAAGAGACCAGTAAATTTATAGAAGGAAATAAAGATAAGCCGTTCTTTGTAATGCTGTCTTTTTATGCCGTTCATGGCCCCATACAAACTTCAGAAGAGAGATGGAATAAATATCGCGACAAGGCTGAAATCCAAGGAATAAAAGATAATGGTTTTAAAATGGAACGTGTGCTGCCAATCCGTACCGAGCAGGATAACCCTGTGTATGCTGGTCTTATTGAACAAATGGATGATGCTGTTGGTGTAGTTCTTCAGAAGTTGAAAGAATTGGGACTAGACGAGAATACTATTGTTGTGTTTACTTCCGATAACGGAGGAGTAGCTTCTGGTGATTCCTTTTCTACTTCCAATCTTCCATTAAGAGGAGGAAAAGGATATCAGTGGGGAGGTGGTATTCGCGAGCCTTATTTTATTAAAGTTCCTTATGTAAAAGACGCCCCAAAAACAGTAGATGTTCCAGTAACGGGTGCCGATTTCTACCCAACATTAATTGATTTTGCCGGATTGGAAGCATTACCGAACCAAACACAGGATGGTATTAGCCTAAAGCCGCTTTTTGAAAAAGGGAACGTGAACGAAAGACCGTTGTTCTGGCACTATCCACACTATGGGAACCAAGGGGGAGAGCCGAGCTCCATAATCAGAAAAGGAGATTATAAGTTAATTCATTATTACGAAGATGGGAGTAACGAACTTTATAATCTAATACAAGATCCTGCAGAACAAAATAACATAGCTGCTGATGAAAAAGACCGAGTACAGGATTTGGAGAAAGAGCTTATGTCTTATCTAGAAAGCGTTAATGCCAATATGCCGACTAAAGAACCTCAATTTGATGAAGAACTCGCCAAAGAAATCCATAAAAATAGAAAGGAAAAGTTGATGCCTAGATTGGAGAAAGAGCGTTTGGAGTTATTATCAAAAGATTATAGTCCAAATCCTACTTGGTGGGACAGTAAGTTAACTGGGGATTAACTCAAAACTAATAAAAAAACCTCTGCAAAACTTATATTTTGCAGAGGCTAAAAGTACTCGAGGTGGTAGTTCGAGTATATTTAAAAGTTCAATTCTAATGTGGCTTTCAAACCATGTTTTTTGGAGTGCGCCCGAATTAACTATTTTAACTATTTTTTAACTTTGCACTCCCTAGAATTTGGGTGGGAGTGCTGTCATTTACTTGTTTTTAAAGGTTTACTTTTAGTTAGGATTTGCAGCTATATTTATTATTTGCAAATTTGGAGAGTTGCGAATTGCTTTCAGTTCTGTAATTTTATAGAGGATTCACAGGAGTAAGCATAACGAAAGATTTAAGATATGTGTTGTGAATTGCTTTCAGTTCTGTAATTTTATAGAGGATTCACAGGTTAACTACAAAAACAGATAACGTTACTTTAGTTGTGAATTGCTTTCAGTTCTGTAATTTTATAGAGGATTCACAGGTTACGCCTAATTGCGCAGGCTGTGTTTTTAGTTGTGAATTGCTTTCAGTTCTGTAATTTTATAGAGGATTCACAGGATAAAAGAAAGATTCCCTTAGCTCATGCTCGTTGTGAATTGCTTTCAGTTCTGTAATTTTATAGAGGATTCACAGGTTACGCCTAATTGCGCAGGCTGTGTTTTTAGTTGTGAATTGCTTTCAGTTCTGTAATTTTATAGAGGATTCACAGGCCGTTCTACTTCACAATGTATAGTTGAACTGTTGTGAATTGCTTTCAGTTCTGTAATTTTATAGAGGATTCACAGGCTGAAATGAATGATGATGGAACAGGAACCAGTTGTGAATTGCTTTCAGTTCTGTAATTTTATAGAGGATTCACAGGTGAACTTAGTAAACAAAACAATACTAAGTCGTTGTGAATTGCTTTCAGTTCTGTAATTTTATAGAGGATTCACAGGTATTTCCTTTGGAACTGAACGCCCTTCATTGTTGTGAATTGCTTTCAGTTCTGTAATTTTATAGAGGATTCACAGGTTTCTGCTTATTCACGTTTTTATCTCGTTCGTTGTGAATTGCTTTCAGTTCTGTAATTTTATAGAGGATTCACAGGATCTCGAAGGTAAATCTGGTTTTCTGTTTAGTTGTGAATTGCTTTCAGTTCTGTAATTTTATAGAGGATTCACAGGAAGAAATTAATACTAAAGCAAGAACTTGACGTTGTGAATTGCTTTCAGTTCTGTAATTTTATAGAGGATTCACAGGTACAACATCACCGTTACCTGCAATTATTATGTTGTGAATTGCTTTCAGTTCTGTAATTTTATAGAGGATTCACAGGTTTGGTTGGTAAGGGAGCGTAACCGTTTGGGTTGTGAATTGCTTTCAGTTCTGTAATTTTATAGAGGATTCACAGGAACGACGACAAAGTACGTGTTACCTTTATCGTTGTGAATTGCTTTCAGTTCTGTAATTTTATAGAGGATTCACAGGATCGAGTTGTTAAGTAATGCTTAATAACTGGTTGTGAATTGCTTTCAGTTCTGTAATTTTATAGAGGATTCACAGGTCCGGTCTGGATTTCTATCCCCCACATTCTGTTGTGAATTGCTTTCAGTTCTGTAATTTTATAGAGGATTCACAGGATACCATCAACAAAGTATTTCGAGGATTATGTTGTGAATTGCTTTCAGTTCTGTAATTTTATAGAGGATTCACAGGAGAAACGATAGTCTTAATATGCTATGTACTGTTGTGAATTGCTTTCAGTTCTGTAATTTTATAGAGGATTCACAGGGTCATGGCGGAAATGTAGCTTCCGAACTTGGTTGTGAATTGCTTTCAGTTCTGTAATTTTATAGAGGATTCACAGGGGAATTACATTCTTTACAAGAGTCTACCAGTTGTGAATTGCTTTCAGTTCTGTAATTTTATAGAGGATTCACAGGGGCATAAAGATTTTCAAGCTGGACACTATTGTTGTGAATTGCTTTCAGTTCTGTAATTTTATAGAGGATTCACAGGATCAGCTATCAAAAGGAGTTGATAGTAAAAGTTGTGAATTGCTTTCAGTTCTGTAATTTTATAGAGGATTCACAGGCATAATTAAAACATACACAAGACATTATGAGTTGTGAATTGCTTTCAGTTCTGTAATTTTATAGAGGATTCACAGGGAGCCAACCTATACAAATTTGGAACATTCCGTTGTGAATTGCTTTCAGTTCTGTAATTTTATAGAGGATTCACAGGGGCATAAAGATTTTCAAGCTGGACACTATTGTTGTGAATTGCTTTCAGTTCTGTAATTTTATAGAGGATTCACAGGATCAGCTATCAAAAGGAGTTGATAGTAAAAGTTGTGAATTGCTTTCAGTTCTGTAATTTTATAGAGGATTCACAGGCATAATTAAAACATACACAAGACATTATGAGTTGTGAATTGCTTTCAGTTCTGTAATTTTATAGAGGATTCACAGGGAGCCAACCTATACAAATTTGGAACATTCCGTTGTGAATTGCTTTCAGTTCTGTAATTTTATAGAGGATTCACAGGAGATGAAGACTATTATAAAATATTATACCAGTTGTGAATTGCTTTCAGTTCTGTAATTTTATAGAGGATTCACAGGTAGGCAGTATAAAAGTTGAAAATCTACCAGGTTGTGAATTGCTTTCAGTTCTGTAATTTTATAGAGGATTCACAGGCCAGTACTGCTCCTCCTTAGGCAAATCACTGTTGTGAATTGCTTTCAGTTCTGTAATTTTATAGAGGATTCACAGGTAAATTACCCTGTATGCTTGTTTGTGTGCTGTTGTGAATTGCTTTCAGTTCTGTAATTTTATAGAGGATTCACAGGAAAATACTGAATTAGTTACAAGAAAAGAGTGTTGTGAATTGCTTTCAGTTCTGTAATTTTATAGAGGATTCACAGGCGAAGAAAGGTTATTTTGTTGATTTTGTTGTTGTGAATTGCTTTCAGTTCTGTAATTTTATAGAGGATTCACAGGATACGATGGCCTTACTGTTGGAGCATATTAGTTGTGAATTGCTTTCAGTTCTGTAATTTTATAGAGGATTCACAGGTTTTCTTTCCGAAGTATCCATCGCATACAGTTGTGAATTGCTTTCAGTTCTGTAATTTTATAGAGGATTCACAGGAAAAGTGTTATCTACTTGTGTCCTGGAGTGTTGTGAATTGCTTTCAGTTCTGTAATTTTATAGAGGATTCACAGGATACTTTCCGTAAATGGCTGGTATCCTGTTTTTTATGTGTTTGGCCAGAATTAAAAAACAAAGCTAAAAAATAGAGAGCGTAATAAGCTAGGAACCAGTTTTTTAATTTAAAAAAGTTCCAATTGTTGGTTAGGAGGTTCGGGTTCTATTTCTTTTTGACCGTGAAAAAGTTCCATCATGCCAAATTGTTTGTCGGTTATTTGCATAATACATACTTTTCCCTTCTTGGGCAGGGCATTTTTGGTACGTTTTATATGTACAGCCGCATTTTCCCTACTGGCACAAAAACGCATATAGATACTGAACTGGAACATGGCAAAACCATCGTTCAGCAAATTCTTGCGAAAACGCGAGGCTACTTTCCGTTCGGTGATGGTTTCTGTTGGCAAGTCAAAAAATACCAGTACCCACATGCTTCTGTATTGATTTAATCGTGAAAATCTGTTATCATCCATTCCTTCAAATTTTCAGTCAGATAGGTTTAAATTTCACCTTTATAAGTTCATAGAATGCTTTATTGCTATCAGGTCGATCCTGTCTTTGTCGCCCAGACAGAGTCTAGGTCAGCTCGATTCGTATTATCCAAATTCAGGATACAGAATTTTTCTACTGCCCCCGTAAAAACATTCGTATAAACTATTGGTAGTTCGGCTCATGGCCACCATTAGCGGGCTCTGTTTTCCGTCGATAACCACATCCATAGCAGGAATTACCAACAATTCTGTTTTGATATTGGTTGTAAGCACTTCTAAATTACAACCGGTTTCCACAATTTCATATACCAGGCTGTCCACAAAAGGTCGGTAAGGTTCCATAACATCGTCTGCCAAGCAAAAGGCATTGTATTTGTTGGAGTGGAAAATCCCTACCGAAGGCAATAGCCCACTGCTTACCAATGCGCGGGCAGCTACAGCCCTTAAAATAGCATAGCCATAATTCAGTAAATTGTTGGGAGGGATGCCTTTTTGGTTTCGGCTAAATCCATCTATATCAGCAAACAAGCTTTGAAAATAATGTGCTGCTGCTACGGCTTCTAAGTTTCCTATGTCCCCGCTCTTAACTTCTTTTGCCCATCGCTTCAATTTAAGGGCATTTTTCGAGACCAGTAATAAATGGTTGGCTTGGTTTTCTATTTTAGCGGTTACCGTTTGTTGCCATAATTGTTTTTTAAGGGGAACACTGGCATTAATTTGATGGCGGAAACGTTCGGTTTGTTCGCTATGTCCTACAAGCGGTTGTAAAAAAGAGCAGGGGAGGTGCTGTTGGTCGCAGGTAATCACTGCTGTTTTGTTTTGTGCTAGTTTCATCAACAAGCCATTGGTAACGGTTATTTGCGGATTTTCGAGCACTACATACCCCAAATCCTCAATAGGAATGGTCGCTTCCTTTTTATCGGCATCAGGAAAATTGACTACCAATTGCTCGTTACGGGTACTTAAATAAGCAGGATTGCCGAAAAATAGGGTGCGTTTAATCATTTTTGTACCTTTGAAATATTTCCTAATCGATCAATTTTGAGTTTATAACAAACCTCTTTTATTCTAATTGGATTCGTAATTTCTGTAGTAATTTCTAATTTGTTTAAACTACCAAGTTCACCTATTTTGCTTTTTGAATCATAGTTTTTTATTAACGAAGCAATATTCATTTTAGTAAAATGACACTCAGTCCCCGTGCTGCTTACCATTTTATAAATTCGATTGGCTTGATCCAAGGTTAAATTTTTAAAATCGATTAAAGTTGGATTATTTAGCTCTTCTTCTGTTGGGATATATACCAAATCATTTGGAGATAGAGTAAATAAAAATTCACCTTTTTCTGGATTAGGTTGTATGGCAGTCCGTTGGTTTTTTGGTAAATGTGCTACTTGTTTTTGATGTGCAATGACTTCATTCAAGGGAATGGTCTCATAGTTTCGTTTTTGCTTTTTCTCATCCCAATAAATGGCAAAAAAGAGATTAGTCCCTTTTGCAGCTTCAACATATTTAGTGTTTTTATTTCCTATTTCACCAACTTGAAATTTACTTCCTATTTCAAAAAATTTTACCTTACGAATAGGTTGATGTTTTTTACAATTGTTTAAGTAGATTATGGCCTTATTTAAATCCTCTATTCCTTCTTCATTAAAAGCGGCTTCAAAGTTTATTTTTCCCTTTTCGTCTTTATAATTCTTTAAATGATTTGAAAGGATGACATCTCTTATTTGTTTATCGGTTATTTTAGCCAAATGCTTCTCGTTTTTTATTCCAGATAGCGAACTTCTAACCGCAGTTGCGATTTTACCTTTTGGAGTTTTGAGATTATACAACCCCGAGATTGTTTCCTTGTGTAAAGACTTTCTTATCGCCCAATTATCGCCAGCGGTTTGTTTGCGCAGCTTCTTCTTTGGTTTACCGTCTTTACCGATATTTAGGTTACCCTTTTCATCTTTATATGACCAAAACTTGTTATTGGCTTTATTAATTACGCGTAAATTTTGCTTAAAACTTACCACAATAGTTTCAAGCTGTACTTTGGCTTCAGTTGGGAGGTTTTCCCATGGCATTTGAAAGATTTTGGTGTAATGATTTTGATCATTTTTAATCAATAATTTATCACGTAAGGCGTAGTTTTTATTTTCAGCATTTAAGGCACTCAAATACTGAATGTGACTGCGTGTGCAACAAGCAACCACTAGGGCATCTAAGGCATGATGACGATGATCTATTCGTTTTTTATTAAACCCTTTTATTAATTCATTGGGAACGGTTGGAATTATTTTTCCATTCGTGTTAGTTGTGGTGAAATCATTTGTTTGAGTTAACTGGTTTAACCTTTCGAAGCGAGGTAAAATGAGTTCGTTCCATTTATCATTAAGTCCCCAATCATTTTTAAGTTTTGTCGTTATTGAACCTGTAACAGGAATCAAATTTTTAGACGTTGCTTCTTGCTCGCCTTCTTTTCGTACAATATTACTCAATAATCCTTTAATTAACTTGCTGATATACCGACTATCATTTAATTGCCTATTTATAAATCCTTCTGGGATATCTTCACTTAAAAGATTGATTAGTTTTGCTTTATTAGTTTTGAAATATTGATTTACATGGGCTTCATATTCTTCTAATGAAAGTAGTTTGTGCCCATGAATTACTGATCCTCTTTTCTCTTTAAGGTATTCGTAAGCAGTTTTGTTGTCCTTGTCTTCATTAATTGCACTTTCACAGATAATTTTATTACTTAGTGAATTGTCAAAATACCGAGATTGTGGAATAATATGCTCTATTTGATATTCATGAGTAAATAATTTTGACAACGGAATAGGTTTTCCTGTATATGGTGAAATATAGCCTTGTTCTAGCCACAAACGATAACGCTGTACTTCTTTTTGAGTTGGACTGTTACTACGTCTAATTTTTGCTACTTCATCTTCACTTACTTTTGTATAATCTGCTTTTGGGTTTTGATAGATACCATCTTCGTATATTTTTAATAAATCTTGGTGACTGGGAGAATAATCACGAATCTCACCTTTAATTGAAGAATCATTCATTAAATCTTTTAGAACTTCTCTTATACGATGATTGGTGTTTTCGTTTTCGATATTTCTATCTGCTATTTTTTTTCGTTTATCAGCTGGGTTTTTCATTTCTCGACCTAACTCTACATGAATTTCGTTAAAGAAGTCAGGTTCGCCATCTCCATAATGTTTCCAAATATCTATTACAACACGAAGGGTTTCAGTAACTACTTGTTCAACAATAGGGTTTCGTAATGAATGCTGTTTAAATTTTTTTATATAGGTGTCGATGTCTTTTGGAGTTCTCCAATGTTGAATATCACTTACTTCAGAATGCTTGCCATAAACCAAATAAGTCGCTTGATAAGTGTTTAAACCACTTAGAGGATTTTTGTTTTTTAACGGAACAAAACTTTTTATAAGCTGTTTGTTAACATCATCATCACTAACATTTGCTAGGGTTAATGCTAGTTCTCTATCCTTATAATCTTCTTTTAAATTCAGTGCATTAACACGTGCCATTATATCAGTAACACGCTGTTTGATATTCTCTGAAATGTCATTTTCATTCCAATATTTCCCTCTACGCATTAAAGGCAATAATTTACTTAATGCTTTTTTAGAATAGCTGCCATAATCGCTTTTAAAAGGTGGGAACTTGATAAAATTGGCTAGAAATGATTCTTCGTCTACATCATGTTTGTTTGCAAACTTCTTTAAGGCAGATTTATACTCATTAAGATCTGAGACCGAATAGATAATATGCCATAATTGTTCTTCCCTACTTATTAATTTTCCTGTTTGATTTTTACCAACTAAGGTTTTTTCGGTTAAAAATAGTTCTGGAGAATTTATATCTTCAACTCGTTTCAATCGGTTAATAAATTGAACTTTGGTTTCAGCAAGTGGATATGGTTTATCTGTCTCATAATTCCATCTATACTTAGTTTTGTCCTTTTTATCTATTGATTTTTGTTTGATGAAGTAATCTATAATGTGTTTTTGCTCAATTGTTTGCTTAGTATTTAAAAAGTTAAACAGAGCTTCCCAGTCTTTTTCTGTTTTTAAAAAATGAGAAGTAACATCTTGCATTTTTCCGTTTTCAATCTGTTCTTCATTGTAAATACGTAAGTTTTGTAACCATTGCCATATTCTAAATTCTTGAAATAAAGGATGACTTTTTGGAATTGCTTTTACAGGCTTCTTAATAACCTGTATTATACCTTTTTCATTCTCCTTTTTATAACTCCGATATTCAAACTGGCAATCAGAAATATTCGACTTTTGACTTCTCAACGGGCGCTGATAAAAGATAATATCTTCTGTGAATAAATATTCAAACCCTTTGTTTTTTATAATGTTTTGATGCGCTTCATTTCTAGGGTATAACTCTTCAATACAACTTTTATAAAGTTCACTGGTAAAAAAATCAGGTTGTAGTTCTATCTGTTTAGATAATATCTTTCTAAATTCTTCTTTATAAAATTTTCTTTCAATTGTTTTTACGAGTTTGCCTCTAATTTTTTGAGTTGGATTTTTCAATAAGGTCTCATAAATATAAGTTCCAACTGTTTTATTTGATTCCTCAATATCTTGCTCGGTTTTTGCTTTAATAGCAATCCAATCTTTCTCAGAATCAATAGCTTTATAAGTTCTTTTTATTTCCCCGCTTTTTAACGCTTTTGTAGTTACGATAAACTCTTTGGTTCTATTAATCCATTCTTCCGTTTTTATAATTTGTTTGTCATATTTCCAACCGTTTTCAAAAAATACATCAAATAGTGTTTTTCCTTTTATATTTTCACCTGAGTCAATAATTTCTTTTACTTTTAGCTGAACAAATTGTTTGTCTTTATCTTCGTCGGTTTCTTCACCTCGCAATTGATAATAACCTCGCTTTTGGTTAAAGTTTAAAATTACCCATGCTAATTCTTGTTTTGAGATAGGTTGTGAAAGTGCTTTTTTGCGTAAGTAATATAGTGCCCAATCATATGGGATTTTTGTTTCTATACCATTTTTCTTTTCATAAAATAAATTAGGATGCTCTTTTTTAAACTCTTCAAGCATTTCTTTATAAGACTCTTTAAAAATAAATTCATATTTGTTAGCGCTATTGAGTTTATAGTTTAGCTTTATTTCTTTTCCCGATTTAAATTGCCCTAGACGCTTTTCAAAATCAATGCCTCTAGCATAGTGGGGTGGTAAAAAATCTAGTATATTTAATACTCTATGTAGGCGTTCCCTTCTTAAATTTTTTCTTTGATACAAACGTCTTACTCCTCTGTAGCCCGTTCTTTCAGCAGTTTGAGAATGGGATAGCCCTGCATCAAATTTTCCCAGAATATCTGCGCTCATAGGGATTATACGAACTCCTAAACCATCTATTGAGCCTTCTTTTTTATTAAAATCTTGTTTAACCAAAGCCCAGCCAATACTGTTGGTGCCTAAATCCAATCCAAGAACTTTTTTCATAATAGTAGTGTTTAGGATACTAAATATACAAGAAAATAGTTTATGTTAATTATGGAAATCCGTAATATGCTTTATAGAAAGTTTTGTATATTCGAAGTCTGAAAGCAATTCACAATAAGGATTATTCCGTTGTGAAAACATTTAGCGCCTCGACTATCTTCGGGGCATTTTTTTGTTAAAGCCTTAAGTATGCTAGATTTTTATAAAAGAAATCGAGCTTATCATGTTGTTCTTATTTTAGAATTCTCAGGTCTGGGATGAAAAAAGTAATTCTTTATAATTTCAATTTATAAAAAGAGGAAAAATCATCTTTTTATCTAAAACAAATAGTAATTAAAAGATATCCTGATTATTTTTTTCTTTCTTTTTCAAAACTCCAATTAAAATTGCAATTCCGTAAGGTTTTATGAGAAATGACGCTGGTGTTTGACCGTTTAAATCTGAAGATTTGGATTCTAACCATAAATGAAACTTAGTTTTGTCCCCAAAAACTTTATACCCGTATAGATAGAGTTCTTTAAGTTCTTTGTTCATTTTCAAAGATTTAGATTTGGGTTATTAAATTTCTCGAATTTGTAAAGTTTTCATTTTTGCATGGCAGCTCTTTTATTTTAGGACTGCGGCAATTTCAAATTTTTACAAACTTCCTTTAATAAATCGCCAGGGTCAACATCAATAGCTAAGGCTATCAAATATAACTCATCTGCTCTTAGCTTTGTCGATTCATTTAAGCTTAGTTGTGATAGCCTCGCTTGACTTATTCCTGTTCTCTTAGATACCATAGCTCTATTTACAGACTTCTTTATAAGATATATGCCTAAAGGGGTCATTTTATTTAGATTTTTCACATATAAATGTATTAAAGATTAATATTTCTTTAGAATTTCTATATTTTTATTTTGATTTTTGATAGATTATTAATAGGTTTGTTTAGATTTTCTATAGAAATAAACAGTAAATCTAATGACGAATTATTATGCAAAATTTAAATAATCTTCAAGATCGACATGTTAT
The DNA here is from genome assembly GCF_013391805.1 of Galbibacter sp. BG1. Lineage (GTDB taxonomy): Bacteria > Bacteroidota > Bacteroidia > Flavobacteriales > Flavobacteriaceae > Galbibacter. Next base: position 1,788,398 of record NZ_CP058364.1, read on the forward strand.
TGGTAAACTAACGTCAATATTAGATGTAGAATTTATATATGAAACAAAAGATTTTACCGAGTTTTTATTCATTATCATTCTCAAAGGCAATTGCTCTTCATTGACCCAAGAGTTGTCCTCAATGGTCGCTAAAATTTTCCAAGAGAAAACGGACTTTCTCTACCGGATATTCCCTTTTGAATATGCCCGGCAACAATTAGCTGAAGAGAACCTATTCTTTATTTATGGGTGTAGCCCTGCAAACTTGATCTATATTAGTCCCAATGTTGAAAATCAGCTTATCGATAGAGCCATAGATGTGAATACTTTTAACAGGATTGAAAGTGTTTTTAAAAAAGAACACAATAAAATAAACGCGTTCCTGGAAGGTGCTATTTTCTTTATTGAAAAAGGGAATCTTCCCCAGGCGGCTTTTATGCTCCATCAATATATAGAACTCTGGTTCCGCTACACTGGGCAGTTTGTCATGGGCAAGGAACGCAAAAGCCATAGTATAAAAGAACTGCAAAACTATTTAAAAGCCTTTGTACCGGGACTTGGCAATCTTTTCAATACAGAAATAGAAGAGGAACAGAATCTATTGAGACTGTTGGATGAGGCGTATATAGCCACACGTTATCATAACAACTATCACATTAATGAAGAACAAATACAAAAGATACTTGAAAAAGCAAATGAAGCATATGCCCATGTGGAGACGATGTTTAAACTTAAAATGAAAGTCTGCAGAGATAAACTTTCTGAAACCCAGGAACCAAAATTGGAACCAAGCATAAAAACTCCAATAGCGCCTTTGGTGGATTACCAAGAAATCAGGGATAAGATACGGGACCTTGCAAAAAGAAAACTATACGAGATAAAACCGGGTTCCAAAAAATTCTACTACAAAGCGAACTTTAAAGTCGGCGGCCTTGCTGATATCCTTTATGATATAGCCGGAATTATGAAGGTGTACATTATAGCTCTGGAACACGCCGATAGCAGTTATGGAAGGTTAATCCCTCAGCCCCATGTCAACATCCAAACTGCCCTGGAGCATATTTTACAATTGCTGCCATTTGAGGAGTTAGAGTGTTTGGAAGAAATTATCGAAGAATATATTATGCCTTATGAAAACAAAGAAAAGGAAACCGTTGAAAACCCTGCAAGAGCTTAAAGAGCTTGTAGCAAATACAAAAGGGAGGTTGGGAAAAACCGACCAGTTTTGGGATGGCGAACCCTTGCAAAAAGCCGAAATCCGCATGTGCAATTATTATGAACTGATGCTGAAAATTGAATCCCTGATCAAAGTATGTGCATTCACCTTGGATGGGGAAGGTACCTATTTTACATCCTCTCTTTTTAGCCAATATACAGACGCCAATACAAAAGACCGAAATGCTACTGTCTGCATTGTTCTGGAATTAATACTCACTATGTTGCCCAAAAGTGAAATGGTGTGCTATGATAAAATTTTAGAAATGCTCTCAGAAGTTAATAATGATAAAAAGGATCAATCTAAAACCTAAAGTGATGAACCCAAACGAAAAAAAACTGATCAACAATTTAAAACAACATGCAAAGGATCATCATCCCACTTTAAGGCCACATTCTTTTTATGAGGATAAATTTGAAGTGAGCCTGTTTTATGTAGAAGACCATGCAGAACTATTGCTTACTGTCCGTGCATTGGTGCACCTAGCTATGAGGACCATTGACCCTGAATTGAGTCTGGATACTATCTCCGAAAGAAATGAAAAATACTATGTCCGCCATTTGCTTGCCATTGCCAACCGTTTAATGCCAAAGGGGGAGGAAGCCCTTATGGATCACCTCAATCTTTATTATAGGGAAGAGGGGTTGGGGATAAAAAGGGGTAAGGATCAAAAGTAAAAGGACAAATAGAAAAGCTTATGTATAATTGAAAATTGAGCACCATGAAAAAGAAACAAATCAGCGAATTACAAGCATTGGCCAATGATAAATTGAACACATTACAACCTTCCAATATTCGGAAAGGAAAATATAAACCCTCTTTTTTGGAGTTTGAAGGCTATACCGATTTGTTCATTACCATTGAGGCATTGATCAATGTGAGTATACTAGCGGCACAGGGGGATACCTTTTCACCTCCAAGGATTAAGGATCATGGTATGGATATCCGTCGGACTTTAGAACTTGCAAACCATCTTTTGCCTTTTGAAGAAGGAGAGTTTTTGGATGAATCTTACAGGCTTTTAAAAAAAAATCCTAAATCTTCTTTTGAAAAGGAGGAATAGCCCCCAAATCTTACCATAACTAATACTATTTGGCTTGGTTTTCTTTCGGGTTCGCCCAATTCAGATATTGTTCTTCTATTTTAGGATGTTCTTTTAAAAAATCTAGATAGTGATTTTCCAGTCGTATAACATTGTATTTGAGTTCCCTATTTTTATGGCGATAGCTAAGTGTGGTAAAACCCAGTACCAATAGCAGTACCACGAAGAATGACCCAATCGCTACCGACCATTTCGGGAACAAACGTGACCTGTTAAGACTGTTGAGCAGTTCCTTGGTATTCTTTTCCTGTGTTGCTTCAAACCGCTCCAGCCTTTTTAGATGGGTTTCCAAAAGGTACTCGATACGTGAGGCGTCTGCTTTTACCTTAACTTCCTTGAGGTTCTTGGAAAGTTTTTCCAATTTGGTCACCGATGTATTAAACCCTTCTATCTCTTCTGTCAGCAACGCTGTTATTTCTTCCAATTTTGCCATATCGTATCCAATTTAATAACCGATCCCGATCCCCGTATCGATCGCTTTTTTAATCACATGTTTCACTACCTTTTTGGCCAGGGAAGCCGCCAGGTTGGGATGTAGGGTTACCGCTTGGCTCATTATTTTAAGGGTGCTTTCCTTGGATAGTCTGGGCCCATTTTCCCTGTTCTGGGCAATGGCCTGCAATATTTTACTGGCGGACATATCCCTGTGCACCGCACTCCCTTTTAAGTACTGCGGCCCATGGGCAAACCGGAACCCCTGCAGTTGATTGGATTTATTGATTACGGAGATCACTTTCACTCCGTTCTTTTCCATCAGTTTGATGTACCTGTCGATTGTCCCCGGCTTTTCCAACAGTGCCCTTTGATGGTGCTCTTTGATGACCGCACGGGTATATAACAGGGACTGTTGTTTTTCCCGTTGCACCTCCCTTGCCGTTGTCAACTGCATTTCCTTGGCCACTTTTTCAGCGGCCAGTTGACTTTGCTTTCCGATATAACTGTCATTGTACGCCTTTCCATCAAACCCAATGCGGTTCACGTACAAATGGATATGGAGGTGGGTTTTATCCCGGTGCACAAAAGCCATCGCTTGGTGCTCCTGCAGTTTCATCTGTTTTACGAACCTACCGGTGAGCTCCCCCAATTGTTTTGCGTTTAGTTTCTTGCCATCTTCCACGGTAGGGCTCAGTACAAAACTCAGGGTGTTCTTCTGGCAACGGGCATTGGTATCCTGTACGATCTTGAACTCCTTGGTCACTTCCGATGGGGTTTCCCCGGCCAAGTGTGCCCTATAGACAATTTCTGCATCCTTTTCCTGGTCCATCCCATACTGCATGGAAGCCCTCGTGTGCGCTATGGCCATTCCTTTCCCTATCATTTTTTAAAGTTTTGTAAGTGGTCCTTGATTTCGTCAGCAAGTAGGTACACTTCTTCGGTCAGCTTGGGGTCCCTTTTTTTGAACATGTTCCCAATGCGCTTAAAATGGTGGTGGTACTGAACAAGGGCCTTATAGACCTCGATCTGCTCCTCGGTAAACCGTTCAATGATCTTATCATCCATGGCCGCCATGCGGCAATAGGAACTCAAACTGAGGTTGGCCCTTTTTGCCTTGACCTGCAACAGTCTTTTTTCAAACCGGGTACACCGGAATTTGACGAAAGTGGATTTTATGTTGACTCTGGCTTTTGCCATGGTTCAATTGTTAGAATTAGGAAGTGTTTCTATTTTTGGTGCCAAAGGTGCCCAGCACCCTTTGCGACCTCCGGGAGCAAAGCAAGATGGTTTTTGTGGCAACAAAAACACATCTTGAAATTGCTGCGCAATTACCCATCCGGTTTTCCCGTCCACCATGCGTTTATATCCTTAAAACCCGAATACAATACCGACCTATCCACGGCTTTTGAATGGGAAGCCAGTAAAAATTCCGTAGCCTTTTTACCCGCACTGTCCCGATCCAAATAAAGTTCCACATGTTCATAGTCTTTCAAATAACCGGGAACCTTTTTTACAAACGCCACGGAGTTTAGGACAAGTATATCTGCTCCTTTGGAAAGGTTGCGGCAATGACTTGCAAGTGTGAGCAGGTCGAACATACCTTCGCACACAACCAGGTTAGTGCATTGATTCTTTACAAAAGTTATATCCTTAGGAGAAACACTGCCTTTAAAGAATTTGTTCCTGAGCTCATAACCACTGGATATATTTTTAAGTCCGATGGCAAAATAGTTTTTGCCTTTCAACCTGAAATGTACTTCTTCGGCATATAACCTTGCCACTGCAGGTTTAATTTTCCGTGACCTTAAATAACCGATCAGGGCAGGGTGCGTGATGGGCCTTACATCCATAACCTCTATACCTGGTCCCTTTTTTGAACTGGGCCGCTGCTGAAAAGAAAAAAACAAAGTTTCATTGCCCAAAAACATCAAGGCCTTTTTTACCGGACATTGTTTTATCAGGCAGACCAGGTCGATCACATTGCCGCCTATACCGGCACCATGGTCGTACCATCGGTTCAGTGTCAGGGATACCTTGAAAGAGGCTTGTGTTTCTGACCGGAAGGGGCTCAGAAACCAAGCTTCTTTCTCCGTTTGTCGGGTGGGGAAATGCCCTAGTTTTGCGAGTGCCTGCACGGTGCAAACACTACGGGCTTTTTCACACGATAGTTTGTTGGTTCTCTCTTTTTTCATGGGCTGCATGGTTTTCTGAAAAATTTTGATAAAATGATGAAGAATCCTTCTTAACCCCTATATTTACTGGTACTTCACACTTCATCATTTTTTCATCATTCATCAAACTGTTTTGCTGATCTTCATCATTTTTAATGGAATCTAATTTTGATGAACGTTTGATGAAACTTTGATGAAGGATTATTTTATTGATAATCAATTACTTACATTTTTAATTCATCATTTCATCAAAAATTCCATAAATCTTTTTTCTTTCAACAGCAAAATATCTTCCGACACGGCTGATCTGGACAAACTCACCATAACTGGTATACTCGTACCCCTGATAGGAATTTGAATTGTCTGAAGGGGTAAGCCCCCATTTGTTTTTCAGTATTCTCCGGATGTCGTTCGGTTCGAAGTTTTTACGGCGCACCTTGCCCAGGTTCGAAACGATTTCCCTTGGGGTGACCCTGAGCTCATCTACACCGGTAGCCTCGAACATTTCGTAGAGCAGGTGCACCATTTCCCTCTCGACCGCATTGTTGTTCAGCCAGACCAGTTTCTTTAGCGCCCTGGTCTTGATCTGTTCCGGGGTGAACCACATCCGTGTTTTCTTTTCAGAGGCGAAGGAACGGTCCCGAAGTAACTGCAGAAAGGCGGGTATTTCAGAAATGAGCTTGTGCAGGTATTCGGTGTCCTCGGTATCGAAAGGGGGCACCTTCCTTACCCAAAAGCGGATTTCATTGGAATCTATCAGAATGAACGTATCCTCGTTATTGCTACAGAGAATGAATTTCCCGAAAAATTCGACCTCTTCCCGGTCCTTGCCCTTGGCCTCTATTTTGTCCTTATCTGTGGTGCTCAAATATTTAAGCCGTTCGGTGATCTCTTTTTTATCGAAGAACACCTCGTCCACCGCAACTATCACCTTCGAAACCCAATCGGCATTGAACTGTGAGGAAAAGCTGTCCCCTTTGATATAGGTCATGTTCTGGCCAAAGATGGCCTTGAGCCATTTGATAAAGGTGCTTTTCCCGGTGCCGCGCTCTTTGCTGACCAAACATAGGATGGGCAGTATCTGTGAGGGGTTCTCATAGATTATCTTAAGGTAATCCATGCCGAGTTCGGCCTGTTCCCCGAAGATGTGCCTCACAAACCCAATGGAAACGGGGCATTTTCCCTTCTTGGGTGCCATGGGCAGCTCGTGGTAGGTGTTATAGGAATTACCGACCACTTGCTCGTACCCTATATGCTCAGGGATACAGCAGAACCCGTCGAGTTTTGGGATCTTGGAAAGATAGGACTTCCCGTGGTCTGTAATGATCGTTTCCTTGTTCCAACGGACCATGATGGAAATGGAGTCCCCAGATATAAGGGGTCTCTCGATATCTTTCCAATACGTGGTGCCGATGCGTCTGTACGGTATCTTTTTCATAAAAATATAATTTAGAAATTGTAGATAGGATATAACTTTGAAATAGTTGTTAAACCATAAAACCAAAGCCTATGGTTTCTTCAGTACATAATCCAGTGCCTGGTTTTTGATCTCACCTTGTGATTTGCGGCCATTCCTTAACAGCCATGCGTTAAGACGGTCGATATCGAAGAATATCATTTTTCCATTGGGCTTGCTATGGGGAATGATCCCTGCAGAGGTCAGTTTGTAGAGATAGCTCCTTGATATACCCGTGTAATCACAGGCCTCTTCCAAGGTGAGTACTTTTTTCGAGCCCAACAGAAGGCTTTCAATCCTGTCGAGTTTCTCTTGTAATTTAATGTTGTCCATTGTATCTGTTTTAAAGATTAATAATGAACAAAGCGCTTTGTTTTCTTTGGTAGAATTCTTGAAATAAAAGTAAAAAGATGGAAGGTGTAAATTTAAAAAAATCAAAAAAATTTATTCACAAATAATTGATTATCAGATTTTTGATTCAATTTGGTTGCAAATGAATTTAGTTTTTATTGAGCTAATTAAATCAAATATTAAAGGATATGAATTATCAACGAATAAAATCAACTCAAAGCATTGAAAATTAGAGTTATTAACAATTGGAATCGAGAAGATCAATTGAAGACCGAAAGTGAAAAAGAATTTTAATATATCATTTCATTCCCTTACTAATGCTGTCAGTATATAAAATGGTAATGCAAATGAAAGAGAAGTGGATTTAGCTTATGTTAGTTTTGAACTAACTTGCAACAGAAAGTGATGTAAATCCATTTAGAAACATTCGATAAATAACAAATGAAAAATGTAATTATCATTTCTACTGAACATAAAGAGTCTGGAAAATGCAATTCCGATGAATTATTAAAAATTGTGGAGTCGATTAAACCTGAAGTAATTTTTGAAGAGCAGCCAGATGACGATAAATATCGCGATTATTATTCGAACCAGCAATCCTTTAGGTCGCTAGAAGTACAGACTATTATTAAATATAAGCAGAACTATGAAATTGTAAATATACCGGTAGACAAACCGATAAATGAATATGTTTCTTTATACTTGCTAAGTCGCTTTGCAAATATGTTTAAACAATATGAAGATTATAAAGACTGGATTAGGGAGCATTGTTTCTTAAGAGATAAAGATGGGTTTGCATTTTTGAATAGTAAAGAGTGCTCTGAGCTGAACAAAAAAAAGATATTACTTGAAAAACAAATAATCTCTAATAGTGGATTTGTACAAAATGACTTGAATAGTCTTTATAATCAATTCCATCATGAAGTAGATTTGAGAGAAATAGCCATGATTGAGAATATTTTAAAGTTCTGTCAATCAAGAAAATTTAATAGAGCCATTTTCTTTCTTGGATATTCTCACAGAGAATCTATTAGAAGCAAAATTCCAAAATATGAATTATTAAAGAGCCCCCAAATTGAATGGACGTTTTATAATGAATGAAATTATTATAAAAAGCTTAAAACGATTTTGTGTCCTTAAAATTTACTTTTTCATTAAAAACCTTTTTCAATTTCTGAACATCATCACTTAGCTTACGGTCAACTATTTTAGCATAGTGCTGGGTAGTTTTTAAAGATTTATGTCCAAGCATTTTGCTGACAGATTCAATAGGTACTCCATTGGAAAGAGTTACTGTAGTGGCAAAGGTATGTCGAGCAATGTGAAAGGTAAGGTTTTTGTTGATTTCACAAAGATTTGCAATCTCTTTCAAGTAATTATTGGTTTTTTGATTACTTGACATGGGAAGCAGAGGTGATCCCTGTTGCTTTTTACTGTAATATTTAGCGATGATATTTCTGGCTGCTGGGAGCAAAGGGATATTACTGATAGTTCCGGTTTTGGTACGCTTCACCTTAATCCATTGTTCGCCGTCAATACCTAAAATAATATCATCATGAGTCAATTTGGTGACATCAATATATGCGAGGCCGGTAAAGCAAGAAAAAATGAATACATCCCGAACTTGTTCTAGCCGTTGATTTGATAATTCTTTATCAATAAGTTTATTCAATTCTTGCTTAGTTAAGAACTCTTTCTCTATTTCATGTGTTCGTAGTTTGAAATTATAAAAAGGATCTTTTTCTATCCATCCGTTTGCATGACAAATACGAATTATTTTTTTGAAATACGATAGATATTTCATAGCTGAGTTATGGGAAAGGTCGACAGTAGTCTTTAAGTAATAAATAAAGTGGTTGATATATTTTACATCAATGTCTTTTACTAAATAATCTATGGAAGAATAAGTAGCTTTATTGAAATTGGATACATGACTTTTTGTTGTTTTATAGCGCTGAAGGGTTCTGGCAGTATAATCTTTACCGACCAGTTTTGCCATTCTTGAGTTGTGTTCATCAAATACATTAAGGATGTCTTTTCTGGAATCATCTTTTCCTAAATACCGGTTGCGAAGTTTTAGGGCTGATATATCTTGTTGCTTGTCCATCATTTCCTGATAAGCCCGATATACATTTTTTTTAATCATATCCAGGTTTCTATTTACCTCCTTAGCAGTAGGAGAAGAGCCCATGAGTTTATTGGCCTTAGCATTCCATTTCTCCAAACTCACCTTTAAAAAGGTGCTTAGTTCGGCACGCTCTCCACTATAAGTAATACGTAAATAAATGGTTCCAAGCTCTAAGTCTTTTGCTTTGCTCTTTCTAATATAAAATAGGATAGATAATAAGTCTTGCATAGGTTACACCTTTTTCTATTTCAAAAGTAGTAGAAAGCAATCACATATTAAAATCACAAAACATTGATATTTAGCAATTTAACATCTATTCGGGCGCACCTGTATTGACACCCGAAGTGCATCCGAATCATTCACATTTTAGTTGATTTCAATTGAATTTAAATGAATACAAGGAATTAAAAAACCCTGTAAAATCTGGCGTTTTACAGGGTTTTAATATCAATTAATATGTTAAAAGTACTCGAGGTGGGAATCGAACCCACACTCCCGAAAGAACTGGATTTTGAATCCAGCGCGTCTACCAATTCCGCCACTCGAGCATTATGTGTTTGAATCTCTGAGAGTTCTAAGATACTCTTTACCAACTCCAGATTTCCAATATTTCTCTCTTTGTCGACCTTCTTTTCTGTCTTTGCAAATCTCGGAAAAAATTAATTTAAACGGAAGATAAGGTTTAGTTGTTTTTTCTCTGCCGTTATTATGCCGTTTTAATCTTTCTTCCAGATTGCTGGTCATTCCAACGTATATGTAATTTCTAGTCGTGCTCGATATTGCATATACAGTAATCATAAAATCAATTCCAAATTAGCGCGCCTGCCTGTCGGCAGACAGGTCTACCAATTCCGCCCTGCCTACCGCAGGCAGGCACTCGAGCAATTGCATTTAAGAAACCATTGCGTTCTCTCAAATTTGGAATGCAAAACTATAAAATTTTTTTATATCTTCAAGATAAAATTACCAACAAATATAGTTTTAGAGTAAAAATAAATTTCTAAATTTGCACCTCGTTTTGAGAAGCGACAGATAATTAACTACTAAACAAGATATTAGAATGTCATATTCGGTGCCAGATCCAAAGATTTTTGCATGTACGCAAAGTCAAGTTTTAGGAGAGAAAATTGCTAAAGCGTTTGGTGCAGAATTGGGCAGGGTTGCGTTTACTAGGTATAGCGACGGTGAGTTTCAACCGTCTTTTGAAGAGTCCGTTCGTGGAACAAGGGTTTTTATTATTGGTTCTACCAATCCAAGTTCAGAGAATTTAATGGAGATGTTGTTAATGTTGGATGCTGCCAAAAGAGCATCGGCTAGACACATTACGGCTGTTATGCCATATTTTGGTTGGGCCAGGCAAGATAGAAAAGATAAACCTAGAGTTCCAATTGGAGCAAAGCTGGTTGCTAAACTATTGGAGTCTGCAGGTGCAACGAGAATTATCACCATGGATCTCCACGCCGACCAAATTCAAGGGTTCTTCGAGAAACCAGTAGATCATTTATTTGCGTCTACTATTTTCTTACCTTATTTAAAGGATTTGAAACTGGAGAATTTAACTATGGCCTCCCCAGATATGGGAGGGTCTAAAAGAGCTTATGCTTATTCCAAGTTTTTAAGTTCAGATGTGGTTATTTGTTACAAGCAGCGAAAGAAAGCCAATGTAATAGACCATATGGAACTTATTGGGGAGGTGAGCGGAAAAAATGTGGTATTGGTAGACGATATGGTAGATACCGCGGGTACCTTAACCAAAGCTGCCGATCTTATGATGGAGAAAGGGGCGTTAAGTGTTAGGGCTATCTGTACCCATGCATTGCTTTCGGGAAATGCATACGAAAGAATTGAAAAGTCTAGGCTTACAGAATTAATCGTAACCGATTCTATTCCGCCTAAACAAGAGAGTGAAAAAGTTAGAGTGTTAAGCTGTGCCGATCTCTTTGCAGATGTAATGCATCGAGTACACCACAATACGTCTATAAGCTCGAAATTTTTAATGTAAATTATTTAATTTTTATATATAATGAAGTCAATTACAATTAAAGGATCTCAAAGAGAAAGCGTGGGCAAAGTAGCTACTAAAGCCTTACGTAATGCTGGACAGGTACCTTGCGTATTATACGGAGGGGAAAAACCATTACACTTTTCAGCTGATGATGTAGCATTTAAAGACTTGGTGTACACTCCAAATGCGCACACTGTAGTTATTTCATTAGAAAATGGTGATAAGTACAATGCAATTTTGCAAGACATTCAATTTCACCCAGTTTCTGATGCTATTCTACACATCGATTTCTATCAGTTATTTGATGATAAAGAAGTAACGATGGAAATTCCTGTAAGAAAGGTTGGAAACTCTCCAGGGGTTATTGCTGGGGGTGTTTTACGTATGAACCAACGTAAACTTAAGGTAAAAGCAGTTCCTGCTAACTTGCCAGATTATATCGATGCCGATGTTTCTAAACTGGAAATTGGTAATAAATTATACGTTACGCAAGTGGGTAACGACGATTACAAAATTATGCACCCAGACAACACAGTAGTTTGTCAAGTAAGAGTATCTCGTGCTGCTATGAAAGCTGCTCAAGATGCTGCCAAAGAAGAAAAAGCTGCGGTTAAGAAACCAGCTGCAGAATAAGGAAATAATTTTTCTATACAAAAAGCACCTCTTATTTTCGAGGTGCTTTTTATTTTTGTAATATACTTATATTATGAAATCCTTTTTTAAAAATCTCTTTTCAAAAGACAAAGACGATATAGATCCAATGAAGAAGTTTTTAGTAGCAGGCCTTGGCAATATTGGTAACGAATACGCAAATACAAGGCATAATATTGGTTTTAAGATTCTCGATTTTTTTGCTGAAAGGGAAGCATTTTCTTTCGAAACAAATAAATTGGGGGCTACCGCTACTTATAAATTTAAAGGTCGGACTTTTATTTTGCTGAAGCCCAGTACTTATATGAATTTGAGTGGAAAAGCCGTAAAATATTGGATGACCAAAGAAAAGATTGCGCCTGAAAATCTTTTGGTAATTACCGATGATATTAACCTTCCATTCGGGACCATTCGCCTAAAGACCAAAGGTAGCGATGGAGGTCACAATGGATTAAAGGATATTCAGCAGCAATTAGGCACCACCGTTTACAACCGTTTTCGTTTTGGTGTTGGTGCCGATTTTTCCAAAGGGAAACAGGTAGATTATGTGCTTGGGGAGTGGAGCGATGAAGAGAATGGTAAAATGAAAGAACGATTGGAGCGTTCTGTAGAACTCATTAAATCATTCGGAACCGCTGGAGTCAATAACACCATGAACACCTTCAACAATACTTAGTCAAGATTATTCTACTTTAAATTGCGAAACTTCGGATAGGGAGCTATTTCCATTGTCATCGATGGTTTTTATTTGCCAATAATAGATACCAATTTCGAAAGCGGTGTGGGTAAATTCTTCTTCTGTAATATTAGATTGAACCGATGTACTGGGCGGATTGTTGTTTCCTATAAATATTTCGTAATTGGCGATATCACCTTCAATATCACTTCCACTCCATGTAAAAGAAACACTACTGTTACTTGCATACACGGTACTTCCCGATGAAGGTTCCAACAAATCTGCGGGAAAGGGAGGGTAGGTTTCTACGCCTTGACCTGCATTGTAAAACTTCCATTCTTCACTTTCTGCTGTTTCCTGGGAATTGTTGTTTAAAGAAATAACATACCAAGCATAAGGTGTACCCCGACTTAAAGTAACCTCTAAAGTGTTTGTGTTGCTCGCAAAAGTTTGTGTGTTGTTTGTATTGAGGTTTTTAACCAATAATTGATAGGAGTCTGCGTGTTCAGCTACATTCCATTCAAAAGTAATCGTGCTCTGGTTGTTGTTCGAGGGAGAGATTACACCTTCGGTACATTCAGAATTTTCCAAAGGAAATATCAATGCAGCGGCACTTGGGGTTTTAGGTGTGGCATCATCGTCGTTATTGCACGACACAACTAAAAAAAGGAATAAAATAATATGTAGGCTCCAAATATTTTTCATCGTTATTTAAGATCTTATTTTTTTATAACCTTTAATGTTTTAGAGGTTTCTTCATTGTCTATTTTCATAAGGTACAAACCAGATGGTAAATTACTTAAATTGAGTTCTATCTTTCCGTTCCCATTGGTTTTGTAGGTGTTGGAAAATACTAACTGTCCGCTAATATCATAGACCGAAATACTAGCTTCTTTATTTATGGAAGAAGTGTAGACAGTAGCTATGTCTGTAACAGGATTTGGTAATAAGCTTAGCTCTCCATTTGAAATTATTAGCTCTTGGTAAATACCTTGGCAATCTTTATCTCCGGTTACTTTAAGGTTGTTTATTCCTTTTTTAAGAGTAATTTCGAATGTGTTTTTATCTGTTTTATAAATAGTGTTGTTTAGTTCTATCGTATAAATATTGCTACCGGAAAGCGATAAGGTCACCTTGTTTTCTTCCAGTTCTTTACTGGTAAAAACATTTAGTGGGAGCGGTTCATTTACGACAACCTCAAAACATTGCTGGTAGTTGCCGTTGGCAGCAGTGGTAAAGCATAGGTTGTAAGTGCCAGAGCTAAGTCCTTCAAATAAAACGGTATCAGTAAAATCTTTGGTGTCATTAAAAGTGTTGCCGCTGAGGGTGACAGTATAGTTTAAGTTTTCTGAAACATTCACAAAAATATTCCCATTGTTGCTTTCCCTGCACGATTCATCGGTAATGGTGATGTTGTAATTATCTGCAGGGATGCTAAAAATCTCACATCCATTAATGTCTACTTTAGATCCAGCCGGCGTATTCGGGCAATTGTCATCGGGATCCAAAACTCCATCTTGATCGGTGTCTGGTATAAAATCGCCATCTATACAAATATTCAGCTCGAAGGAGTTTATTGTTCCTCCATCTTCGTCGTTCGCGTCATCAACTTTAAGGCGCCAAACTCCTTTGGCAGGCTCCCCATTTATTTTAGACAAGGCTTCTTCCGGCTTAATCGTTCCAGAGAGTGAAGGAATGCTGTTTTGGCAATTTGGGATTCCACCTTCGTCACTAAAAACCGCAACTATATCGTTTTGTTCGCCACATTGTTCAGAAAGAAGTGGAATAACGGTGCCAGATGGGGAAATAAGGCTCAGGCTAAGATCTTCTAGCCAAGTATGGGTTATGTTTACCGAAACGGTAATGTTATTCAAAAATCCATCCTGCAAAATATTTATTTTAGATGTTACCGAGTTGGCACCTTCACTAGGTATGTTTACAGCTTTATCATTGGTGAAAGTATCACATGAGATATTTACAGTTATAAAGCTGAAAGGGGTGCTAAAGCTACCTTCTCCACAAGTGTTTATTGGTTTTACCCGCCAAAAATAGGTTTGGGTTTCTTCCAATTGCGGAACTTGGTATTCGTTAATATTTACAATTTCTGAAAATAGAATGGTACTGAAGTTGGATACTTCGGAAATTTGAACTTCATATTGATTTGCATTATCGTAGGGTTCCCAACTTACAATGGGTGATAAAGAAACATCGGTTTCATTGTCTGCTGGTGAAGAAAGGGTCAAATCTTCAAAAGTATCGGAATAGATTCTAAGGTCTATCGGGTATTCCTTTACTTCCCCTCCAGATGCGGTTGCTACTACATTGAAACTATTACTGCCAAGGGCTAGGTTTTCAGTTCCATTAATATCTATTACAATATCAGTATCGCTGTTTACTGCACTAGGGGCGCTAAAACTCACGTTTAAACCCGCAGGTACATTGGTGGTGGAAAAGGAAACTGTTTCATTAAACGAGTTGTAAGCATGGTAGGTGAAAGGAATTTCCACGGTATTAGGCTGGCAGATATTGTATTCCAAGGTATTGAACAAAAGTGCAAAATTGGATGGTTGTATGCTAAGTACGGCCTCATTAATGGCAAAAAAGATATTGTTGGAAGCCTTAACCATTATTCTAGCGTTGGTAGTAGTAATATCCCCTGGAATAACCACTTGCTTGGTGCCGTCGTTTTTGGTGTTTTCTGATAGTAAAACGGGATTATCTAAATCGTTATCAATTATCAAATAAATATTTACAAAGTTACTGTTGATAGGGATTTTATTGGTGCTCGCAACACTCCAATTCACCGTGTAGACCGAACCGCCGAGAAGATTCTCTGGTTCCGTTTGCGAGGTAATGGCAAAAGTTTCGCCTGTATTAACTGTAGATACTTTAAGATCACTTCTGGCATTTTGTCCGCCATTTGGGTTATTGTCCCTCACTAATAGAGAAAAATTCATCGTTCTACTCACACTTGGGATAACCTCCCATGTAGGAGAAAGGTTGTTGTTTAAGATATCGCTTTCTCTAGGGAAATATCTTTTGGACGATAGTGTGGGGGGATAAGACCTAAATAAAGGACCTCCGTTGGAATCTGGCATAGGTGGTTGTACCGAAACTTCGTTGTTTTGTTGCTCCCAACTATATGTTAGGATATCTCCATTGCCATCCGTTACACTGGCATCTAATACAAAAGCGGTTCCAGCGGGAATGGTGTAATTATTTAAAGGGGCAATTACTGGAGCGGAATTAGGGATGTTTTCCAATTCGGCGCATGTACTCCTTCCTTGTGTTATGTTGTCCCAAATTTGTGAAATGCTAATTGCGTGAAAGTAGGCATCGCTATTTCCCTGTACATTGCTGGGGCAAATTCCGGCATATGCCATAATGGTTGAGCCACTTCCTGGCTCTACGGCTGTTGCTAAGCTTCTATTGGAGTTACATAGGTTGTTAAAAGTATGGGTAGCTCCAAATTGATGTCCAATTTCATGGGCTACAAAATCAATATCGTAAGCATCTCCAACGGGAGAAAAGTAAGCGGTTACTCCTCTTGCCTTATTCGGGGTACATACCGATCCAAGCTGTGCAATACCATCACCACCAGAAGGAGTGGTGCTAAATACGTGACCAATATCGTAATTGTTTATGCCTATTATATTATCTATAACTTCCTGTATTTCCTGTATAAGTTCCTGTCCGTCTCCATTCGTAAGTCCATCGGTGTTGGGATCTAAAAATATCAGTTCGTCGTTATTAGGGATAAGCTCTAAGCGAATGGACAAATCATTTTCATAAACGCTGTTAATTCTTGTAATGCTGTTATTCATGGCAGCAAGCACCGCTTCTTTCTTTTGTATTGTGGTACCAGTAGTAACTTGAGCGGCTTCAATATGGAAATCGGCATATTCTGCGGTACAGGCCAAAGCCATTCTGTAAGTTCTTAACCTTCCGTCATCTACAGGTTTGGCGGCGTACACACCATCTTTTAAGTTTGCTTCATTTGAGTTGGAGTCCATAACCTTGCATTCAAAATCGGTAGGTTTAAAATTGGACTTTTCCGCAAAATAGTAAGTATCTTTTTCTGTTTCCGAAGGGTTGATGAGAATAGTCTTGCTATTGTCCCTTATAAGACCATGAAAATTTTTGGAATCGATGGAAAAATAGATTCTTTTTAACGGATTTTCCGTTGAGACTCCACGATAGGATTTTATAGCTGGAAATTTTGCCGCCAGTTTCCTGGAAAGAACAGCATGCTCGGTTATTTTATAATTTTCTTTTTTCCCATTAATCGTTGGGAAGCTCATGGTCATCGAATTGGCTTTTCTGGAAAGATTCTGACTTTTGTTGTCGATCTGCTTTAAATCCGACCTTAATTGTGCGAGATTTAACTGGAAGCCAGGAGTTTGTGAGGCTGTTTTTAAGAGTTTGTTTGATTGAATGGTACGTGGAGACGACCACGCATAATTAGTTTGTGAATATGTTGATAGTGAGTATAGTAAAATACATAAAACGCTAAAAAATTTGGCGGTATTTCTCATTATAAGTGATAAGTAAGGCAATAAAAATACTGAAATTTACGGTGGATAATAAAAAAAAACCGAGATACCTGTTTTAATTTAATTAAATATTCCTTTTTAAATTCGTTATTTTGTGGTTGAGGATGTTTAATTTAAATGCTTTTAAGTGATTATAAAGCGTAATCTTTTTGATAAAGAAGAGAATTACTACACGGTAGTAACAGTGGGTACATATGATGGGGTGCATGTAGGGCATCGAAAAATAATAGATAAATTAGTGGCAAATGCCAAAGCAAACGATTTAAAATCTACCATCTTAACTTTTTTTCCGCATCCACGAATGGTGCTGCAGCAGGCAAGCGATTTAAAACTCTTAAATACGCTGGAAGAGAAGATTTCTATTTTAAAAGAAACAGGACTAGACCAATTGATAATTCACCCTTTTACTAAGGATTTTTCAAGATTGACCGCAGAAGACTATGTGAAAGATGTATTGGTGGAAAGCATTAATGCGAAAAAGGTAATTATTGGCTACGATCATCGTTTCGGGAGAAATAGAACCGCTACCATAGATGACTTGATAAAGTTTGGAGAGAAATACGATTTTGAGGTTGAACAAATTTCTGTGGAAGAAGTAGATGAGGTCTCGGTAAGCTCAACAAAAATTAGAAATGCCTTAAATGAAGGGGATATAAAAACCGCCAATACCTTTTTAGGGTATTCGTATATGCTCACTGGCGTAATAACCCAGGGCAAAGGATTGGGCAAGCAAATCGACTTCCCAACAGCTAATATTCATATAAAGGAGAAATATAAACTCATCCCAAAGAAAGGGGTTTATGTTGTACGAAGCAATTTCGGGGAAACACCTGTTTATGGAATGATGAATATTGGGTATAATCCAACGGTAAATGGCGACAAGAAAACCATAGAGGTTCACTTTTTAAACTTTAGTGAAGATCTTTACGATAAAGAAGTACGGGTGGAGCTACTGGAACGCCTTCGTGATGAAAAGAGGTTTGATTCCATTCAAGAATTGAAAAATCAACTAATTAAAGATAAGGAAGCTACGTTGTCTTACGTAGAAAAAAACCATGCTGAATAAACTTCTGTTTACTAGAATAGATAATGTTTCTCTCGTAGTTTTTAGGGTCTTTTTTGGCCTGCTTATTTTTTTAGAGGCCATTGGGGCCATTTTTACAGGTTGGGTTAAGCGAACACTAATAGACCCTAAGTTTACTTTTAATTTTATAGGCTTAGATTTTTTGCAGCCATTGCCAGGGAACGGCATGTACTTTTACTTTGCCCTAATGGGGCTTTTTGGCCTCTTGGTTATGGTCGGTTTTAAGTATCGTTACAGTATGGGGGCATTTACCCTTATGTGGGCGGGAGTTTATTTTATGCAAAAAAACTCGTACAACAATCATTATTATTTATTGGTTTTACTATGTCTTTTAATGTTGGTCTTGCCGGCGAACCGCTATTTTTCGTTAGATGCCAAAATTAACCCCTCAATTAAAAGAATATCGATGCCCCGATGGTGCAAATGGTTGATAATTATTCAAATTTGGATTGTCTACACCTACGCTGCCGTTGCAAAACTATATTCAGACTGGTTGGATATTTCTGTGGTGGAAATGCTCATGAAACCAAGGGCACATTATCTTATAATTGGCGATTTGCTTCAAGAGCGGTGGGTACATTACTTAATTGCCTATATCGGTATTTTATTCGATTTGCTTATTGTCCCTTTACTGCTTTTCAAAAAAACTAGAAAATGGGCCTTTTTTGCTTCTATATTTTTCCATTTATTCAATTCCATTGTGTTTCAAATAGGTATTTTCCCTTATATGTCGTTGGCATTTAGCTTGTTCTTTTTTGAACCCAAAACTATTCGGGATTTATTTCTGAAGAAAAAGGAATTGTATACAGGCAATGAAGTGATAATACCTAGTTACAGAAAAGCGTTGCTTATTATTGGAGGTATTTATTTTGCAATCCAAATAGCATTACCATTGCGTCATTGGTTCATAAAGGGAGATGTGCTATGGACGGAAGAAGGACATCGATTGAGTTGGCGGATGATGCTAAGGGGGAAATCGGGACATATTTCTTTCAAATTGGTCAATAATACTACTGGAAAAGTAACTTATGTAAACCTAAGGGATTACCTCTCCCCAAAACAACAACGTATAATTACCTCTAAGCCAGACGTTATCTGGCAGTTTGCACAACGCATTAAAAAAGAATACCGAGCAAAGGGAGAAGATATAAGCTTATATGCGGTGTCCAGCAAGGTAAGTGTAAATGGTGGTGAGTTGAAACCTTTTATAAAGCCTAATGTAGATTTGGCCAACGAACCATGGCACTATTTTTCCCACGAGGAATGGATTTATCCTTATGAAATTAATACCAGTAACTTAAAATAAATATTTTGTAATTTTGTTTTAAAGGTTTTATCATGAACATTCAAACAGCAAAATTGGAGTTACTTAAGGCTATCATCGAGAATGATAATGCAGATTTCATTCAAAAGGTTACCGACTTTGTGAGGAATGAAAGAACCGACTTCTGGAACGAATTAACCGATGTTGAACAAAGCGAGATAAAAAAGGGTTTAGAAGAATTGGATCGAGGAGAAAAAGTTTCTTACGATTCTTTTCTTAAAAAAATTTCCTAATGAAAGTTTATTTATCTCTTTTGGCAGAGTCTAAATTGACCAAATTATCCGAATATTTATTAGAAAATTGGGGTAAAAGTGCTAGAGATAAGTTTATTCAAAAATTAAATAAAAAAATCTTCCAAATCTCTAAGCTTCCAGAAAGCTGTCCTAGTTCTTCCGAGTTTAATAATCTATATAAATGTGTCGTTAGCAAGCAAACTACTTTTTATTATAGGATTGTAAAAGATAGAGATGAAATAGAGATTATTACCATATTCGATTCAAGGCAAAACCCCGAAAAGCTAAATAAAGGGGTTTAAGGGTAATTTCCTTATTCATTAACAAAATCCCCTCACTTAAAAAACACCGAAAATACATTTCTTAATCACCGCTAAAGGTTTAAATTTGTGCCTTTATTTTGCAGGCATTTAAAATTTGCTTTTGTAAAATAATTCATTTTACATTCAATAAATATTCAAATTAATTAAATTATGCTTCAAGTACAGTTTATTAGAGACAACAAGGAAGAGGTAATTAAGCGTTTACAGGTAAGAAATATAGACGCTTCCGTTATCGATGCTGTCCTTTCCTTGGACGAAGAGCGCCGAGCGCTTCAGGCAAAACTAGACAACACATTGGCCGAGTCTAATAAACTTTCCAAAGAAATTGGAGGATACTTTAAAAGTGGGGATGTAGCAAAAGCGAATGAACTTAAGGCAGAGACCGGGGTTTTAAAAGAAACCTCTAAAACCCTCACTGAAGAGTTAAATAGTAAAGCAGATGCGCTAACCAATTTGCTTTACACCATCCCGAATATTCCACATACTTCTGTTCCTATAGGAAATACAGAAGAAGATAATGAAGAAGTTTTTAAAGAAGGGGAAGTACCACGATTAGATGGTGACGCACTTCCGCATTGGGAATTGGCCAAGAAATACGATATTATCGATTTTGATTTGGGAGCCAAGGTTACCGGTGCAGGATTTCCTGTTTATAAAGGTAAGGGGGCTAGATTGCAACGTGCCCTAATAGCTTATTTTCTTGATAAAAATACAGAGGCCGGTTATATAGAGCACCAAGTGCCACATTTGGTAAACGAAGCTTCTGGATTTGGTACTGGGCAATTGCCGGATAAAGAAGGGCAAATGTATCATGTACAGGCAGACGATCTATATTTAATTCCTACCGCAGAAGTACCATTGACCAATATGTTTCGTGATGAAATTGTTTTAGAAAGCGATTTGCCAATTTGCATTACTGGGTATACACCTTGCTTTAGGAGAGAAGCAGGGAGTTATGGCGCTCACGTACGTGGGTTGAATAGACTGCACCAGTTTGACAAAGTGGAAATTGTTCGTGTGGAAAAACCTGAAAATTCCTATAAGGCATTAGATGGTATGGTGGAACATATAAAGGGTATTTTAAATGAATTGAAACTTCCATACAGAATATTAAGACTGTGTGGTGGGGATATTGGTTTCACCGCGGCTTTAACATTCGATTTTGAAGTCTATTCCACGGCGCAGGAGCGTTGGTTGGAAATTAGCTCTGTTTCCAATTTTGAAGCTTACCAATCCAATCGCTTAAAACTTCGCTTTAAGGATGAAAATGGAAAGAGCGTTTTGGCGCATACTCTAAATGGAAGTTCTTTGGCATTGCCAAGGGTGTTGGCCGGGATTTTAGAGAACTACCAAACACCAGATGGAATAAAAGTACCAGAGGTTTTAGTGCCTTATACAGGTTTCGAAATGATATCGTAACACCTGTTTTTATGTTGAATTGTTAATTTTAATAGAAAAAAATAAGAATTTTACATTTTTTGAGTGTTTTTTTCTATTTTTGACAATCAGCTTAATGTTAATAAAACACATTAAATTGATTAATAGCATTTTTAAGAGTAACCCAAACCTCGTGTTTGGGTTTTTTTATGCTTTTTACTGAAAAACTTTAAGTGTAGAAATCAGCTATTGAAACAAAAAAGCTGTATTTTTCAAATACAATCGGATTATGCTATGAAAAGGTACTTTTCAATTTTTCTTTTCTCATTCTTCATGGTCTTAAGTATAAAAGCTCAAGACGAAGCCATCGCGCAACAATATTTCAACAAAGGAGATTATGAAAAGGCTATTGTTTATTACGAAAAACTATATAAAAGGAACTCCAGCAACCGTAACTACTTAATCTCTTTGGTCACTTCATATCAGCAAGCAGGTCAGCCTGAGAAAGCAGAAGAAGTACTACTGAAAAAACTGGAAGGCAATAACATATACCCCATCCTTTTTGTGGAAACCGGTTATAATTATCAATTAATGGATGCGCCTAAAAAAGCCAATCTTTATTATGATAAAGCCGTGGAAAGTTTAAATGAGAATCCGAATTACGCCTTTGCGGTTGGGAATGCTTTTAAAAATAAAGCGTTGTTGGATTATGCAATCGCTACCTACAAAAAAGGAATGGAACTTAACCCTAAGCTCAATTTTAATTACGACCTCGCCTATATTTACGGGGAAAAGGGAGATATTGAAAACATGTACGAAATGTACTTGGATCTTATGTTGGAACGCGAGAACTTAAAGGGAAATATCAAAAGGAATTTAAGCAGGTTTATATCGAGCGATCTTTCCGATGAAAACAACGAACTTTTTAAAAAGATCCTGCTTCAACGATTGCAAACTAATCCTAATTTGCTTTGGAACGAACTTTTGAGTTGGCTGTTTATTCAGCAAGGGGCCTACAAAAGTGCTTTTGCCCAAGAAAAGGCTATTTATAAACGCTCACCAGAGACTTCGTTGAATTCAATTATCGATTTGGCGCAAATAGCTTCAGAAAATGAAGATTACGAAACGACGGAAAGCATTTATGAGTTTATTGTATCACAAACAAACGATCAACAATTACTAATTTTCAGTAAACTTCAGTTAATAAATATGGCTTTGGATCGTGGGAGTAAAAAAGATTTCGATGCCATAGAAAATCAGTTTAGAGAAATGTTGAGCGAGTATGGTTATACTCCGCAAACGGTTCAAGTTCAAGTAGACTATGCTCAATTTTTGGCCTTTAATTTAAACGATACAGAGACGTCCTTAAAAGTTTTAAAGGATGCATTGCAGCTCCCACTTGATAAATTTTCGGAGGCACAAGTGAAAATGGCTATGGCCGATGTTATGGTTTATGATGAAAAATTTAACCAAGCTTTAATTTACTACTCCCAAGTACAAAAAGATTTAAAAAATGATGTTTTAGGACAACAGGCACGTTTTAAAGTAGCACAGACAAGTTTTTATAAAGGCGATTTCGATTGGGCCGAAACGCAATTAAAGGTCTTAAAATCATCCACCTCTCAACTTATCGCCAACGATGCCTTGCAGTTGAAACTGTTGATTTCTGACAATAAATTGGAAGATTCCACGCAAACAGCCCTAAAATTATACGCAAAAGCCGACTTGCTGGCGTATCAAAAAAACGATGAACAGGCAATCTCCTTGTTAGAAGAAATAGTAACGCAACACAAGGGAGAGTCTATAGAGGATGAAGCATTGCTGAAACAGGGGATGTTGTATACCAAAAAGGGAGCGTACGATAAAGCAGCCCTAAATTATACAAAAATTATAGAATTTTACCCCAGCGATATTTTAATGGACGACGCACTTTATCGTTTAGCCATACTCTATCGGGATGAGCTGCAAAAACCGGAAGAAGTTAAGAAACTGTTGGAACGAATAATCTTTGATCATGAAGATAGTATTTATTTTGTGGATGCTAGAAAGGCGTATCGGGAGATGCGCGGGGATGTACTTGAATAAAAAGAATGCCTCATGATGTGTAGTTTTAAAATTAGGATGTTTAATTTTGAACCCAAACAAGACCCGATTACATGTATATATACAACGTTACCATAAATGTAGAAGAGCAAGTACACCAAGAATGGTTAACTTGGATGCAAGAAGAACATATTCCAGAAATGCTGGCCACCAGAAAATTTACCAATGCTAAAATAATTAAGGTTTTGGTAGAAGAAGAAATGGGTGGAATGACGTATTCTGTTCAATACTTCACCAAAGACAAGGAAACCTTGGAAAAGTATTATTTGGAGGATGCTGAGGCACTGCGCAGCAAAGCCACCAGAAAATTCCCGAATAAATTTGTGGCGTTTAGAACAGAATTACAAATTGTAAGCGAGCACTAAAAGGCTTTCAAGGCATAACTATTTGCTATGGGTAAAAAGAAAAAGAAATTCGAGAAGAAGCCTTTTCAAAAAAGTGAAGAAGCTAAAAATTTGGTCAAAGCCAAGAAACATTTAGGGCAACACTTTTTAAAAGATGAAAATATAGCCAAACAAATAGCAGACACGCTTACGCTTAATAATTACCACAAGGTTTTGGAGATAGGCCCAGGAATGGGGGTGCTAACTAAATATTTGTTGCAAAAGGAAGTGGATGTCTTTGCGATGGACTTAGACAGCGAATCGATTGTTTATTTGCAACAGAATTTTTTGTTGGAGCATCCGCGGCCAATTGCTTCTAAATATGATTTTGAAGTAATAGAGGCCGACTTTTTAAAGTACGACACTTCCAAGTTATTCGGTACAGAACCTTTTGCCATAACGGGTAATTTTCCGTACAACATTTCTTCGCAAATTGTTTTTAAAGCACTAGAGCTGCGACAACAAATCCCAGAATTTACAGGGATGTTTCAAAGAGAGGTAGCTGCCAGGATCTGTGAAAAAGAAGGCAATAAAACGTATGGGATTTTATCGGTGCTTGTGCAGGCATTTTACAAGGCCGAATATCTTTTTACCGTGCCTCCAGAAGTTTTTAATCCGCCTCCAAAAGTACATTCAGGGGTGCTTCGTTTGATAAGGAAGGAAAATTTTTCCTTGCCTTGTGACGAAAAGCTATTTTTTAGGGTAGTAAAAGCAGCATTCGGACTCCGAAGAAAAACATTACGTAACAGCTTAAAAGTTTTTAATCTCTCCGATAATTTCAAAGAAGATAGTATCTTTGATCGAAGACCCGAACAAATGAGCGTGGAAGACTTTATTTCCCTTACGGTAAGAATAGAAGAAGACTTGGCCTCCAAATAGTTTAGGGTTTTAAAATTTTAGGAATAACGAGAATAATTTTTCCTAATTTTCCGTCGATTTACCGAATTAATATGCGTAGGTTTTTAAAACAGAACCTAATTTTTTCTGAAGTTATTTCGTCGATAATTAGGTAAATACCTGGAAAATGTTAGGTTGAGTAATGCAATCCTAGTATTATAAATACACTTAAAAGAATAGACGCATGATTCCATTTAAATTAAGTGATGAGCTTATAGAGCAGATAGAACAGCTAATCGAATCCAAGTCGGATGTTACCTTATTGGATATGATGGAAGAATTCCATTATGCAGATATAGCTGAAATTATCCATGAACTTAATTTAGAGGAATCCACCTACATTATAAAACTCCTTGATTCAGATAAAACTTCGGATGTCCTCACGGAGTTGGATGAGGATATTCGAGAGCAAATTCTAGGAAATCTTTCCGCAAAGGAAATAGCAGAAGAGATCAGTGAACTCGATACCGATGATGCCGCCGATATTATCGGGGAGCTTCCAAACGATCGTGTAAACGAAATCATTGCTCAAATAGACGATAAGGAACATGCCCGGGATATCGTAGAGTTATTAAGGTACGACGAAAGTTCTGCTGGGGGACTTATGGCGAAAGAATTGGTAAAGGTAAACGAAAACTGGAACGTGCTTACTTGCGTTAAGGAAATGCGTCGACAGGCAGAAAATGTAACGCGCGTACATTCCATTTATGTGGTTGATAACGATGAAAAACTAAAAGGAAGACTTTCTTTGAAAGACTTGTTGACCACCTCCACCAAAGCTGAGATTAGTAGTATTTACATACCAAAGGTAGATTACGTTACGGTAAACGATAAAGGGGAAGATGTGGCCAGATTGATGTCTAAGTACGACCTTGAAGCCATCCCAGTAATAGACGAGCTGGGACGTTTGGTAGGTAGAATTACCATCGACGATATTGTAGATGTAATTAGGGAAGAAGCAGAGAAAGATTACCAGCTAGCCGCAGGTATTACCCAAGATGTGGAAGCCGATGATAGCGTATGGGAACTTACCAAAGCTAGACTCCCATGGTTGCTTATTGGGATGTTTGGCGGTATTGGGGCGGCAAGTATTATCGGTAGTTTCCAAGGAGCATTGGCAGAACCTATTTTGTTGAGTTTTGTGCCTCTTATACAAGCGACGGCGGGAAACATGGGAGTGCAATCCTCGGCCATTGTGGTACAGGGATTGGCCAACGATAGTATTCGTGGGGAAATGCTACAACGCTTGGGTAAGGAGTTTCTGTTAGGGCTTATAAATGGTACAGCCATTGCTTTTGTGGTATTGCTGATTAGTCATTTTTTATTCCATACTTCCTATTTGGTATCTGCAACCATCGGGATTGCGCTTATTACCGTGATTATTATTGCTGCCATTATCGGAACTTTCGTGCCCATTTTCCTGGATAAAAAGGGGATTGATCCTGCAGTGGCTACCGGGCCGTTTATTACCACCAGCAATGATGTTTTTGGGATACTTATTTACTTCACAATCGCGAAATTTATTTTGGGATTTTAGTACTTTTAATTGTCTAACTACTGAATTTAGTAAGCTGAAAATCAGTTATTTTTCCAAATTATTTTAACGTTTAGACTGCAATGATGGTTGTTTGTCGAAAAAGCGTGTTAAAATTTAATATAAATTTTCCTACACAAGAATGTAAATATTATTTTTACCAAAAAATTGTCTTTCCCCATCCATACTTGCCTCTAACAGAGACTTTATGATAGAAACCATTAGAAATGAAAAAGAAGTAGAAAAAAATATCGTAAAAGTATACCAAGGAAGTTGTCAGTTAAAAGAGACGTATAATGAATGCCAATATTATATGTCTCACAACGAACTTAAGTTGTTTTATGAAGAAAGTTTTTTTTCTGTCAACACCCTGTGTGTCAGCTTGCAGGATTACGTAAAAACAAAGAGCTTGTGGAGGATGCCGTTTTTAAAGTTTAATAACGCCGTCTATATCACAAAGCTCACTATCCATTTGTTTTTTACTGAAGATGAATTTAAATGGTTGTTTTCGAAAGCATTGCTTCTTGAAGAGAGGAATTTTAAAATCCTTGAAAAGCTTCAAAATATTCAAGTTTCTGAAGAGTTAAACAGGATTTTGGCTTCAGAATATAATTTGCAACAAAACCGAATTAGAACCTTAAAATCAATTCTCAAAGAGCACTATAGCTAGTTTTTTAAGAATCACTTGCCTAAAATTACATCTCTTTTTAATTTTTAGGTAATACCTTTGTAGCTGAAAACTGATTTTTTCAATCATTTAATTTAAAAAAAGAAAAAAATGAAGGTTCTTCATCTAGATACCAATCACCCATTATTGATAGAAAAATTGGCTGCAGCCGGTTTTACTAATGACACCGATTACTCTTCTTCCAAGGATGAAGTGGAAGCAAAAATTGCTGGCTACGACGGTATTATTATAAGAAGTCGGTTTCGTATTGATGATCAATTTTTACGAAAAGCGACCAACCTTAAGTTCATTGGCCGCGTAGGAGCTGGTTTGGAAAATATCGATGTGGATACGGCCAAGGAATTGGGTGTAAAGTTATTTAACGCCCCAGAGGGCAATAGAAATGCGGTAGGAGAGCATGCACTAGGGATGTTACTTTCTTTATTCAACAAACTTAACAGTGCCGATAAAGAGGTGAGAAATGGCATTTGGCATCGGGAAGAAAACCGGGGGATAGAATTGGATGGGCGCACTGTTGGGATTATTGGTTACGGTAATATGGGGAAAGCCTTTGCAAAAAAGCTCAAAGGTTTTAATGTGGAAGTTATTTGCTACGATATTGTAGGGGGAGTGGGCGACGATAATGCCCGCCAAGTGGGTATATTGGAATTCAAGAAAAATGCAGATGTGGTAAGTTTGCACACTCCACAAACAGCCGAAACATTGCAAATGGTAAATAAGGAATTTATCGATTCGTTTTATAACCCTTTTTGGTTTTTGAATACGGCCCGGGGTAAAAGTGTAGTGACGGCAGATTTGGTGGAGGCTTTAAAATCCGGTAAAATTTTGGGCGCTGGTCTGGATGTTTTGGAATACGAAAAGTCTTCTTTCGAGAATTTGTTTACGGAAGAAATGCCGGAAGCCCTAAAGTATTTAATTAATGCTGAAAATGTGTTATTAACACCACACGTAGCTGGTTGGACAGTAGAAAGCAAAGAAAAATTGGCTCAGACTATTGTAGACAAAATAACCAAAGAATTTTCTTAACTTTATAGATCTCAACTATATTTAAGGAAGTGTGAAGATTGAAGCGCATACGGTAAACGACTATTTAAATGCTATCCCAATAGATAGAAGGGAAGCATTTGGAAAATTGCGCGAAGTTATATTGCAAAACAAACCTGAAGAACTCGAAGAGACTTTAAGCTATGGTATGATTGGTTATGTGGTGCCACATTCCATATATCCAGATGGGTATCATTGCAATCCTAAGCTGCCTTTGCCTTTTATCAACATAGCCTCTCAAAAAAACTACATTGCCCTTTACCACTCTGGAATTTATGCGAATAAAGGATTATACAATTGGTTTGTAGGGGAATATGCAAAGCACACCGATGCTAAACTTGATATGGGTAAAAGCTGTGTACGTTTTAAAAAAGTAGATACCATCCCTTTTGATCTTATTGGAGAATTAGTAAAAAAAATGACGGTTGAAGAGTGGATTGCTTGCTATGAAAGCGCCATAAAAAAATAGAAAGTGTTTTTTGTACTTATGGTTATGATTATAAACGATAATTCTAGTTTTTTAATATGAAATTTTACTACTTTAGTGATTAACCAATTTTAAAATTAAACATGGAAGATAAAAAAGACGGTAAAAAAAGCTATTTCGAAGAAAACGCTGAAAATTTTGCCAAAGAAACCAAAAATACGGCTAAAGAATTTACAGAAAGCGCCAAGGAAACCTTTAACAACCAAGATAACAAAAAGATTTTAGCGGGTGTTTTAGGAATCGTCTTGGGTAGTTTGGGAATACATAAGTTTATTCTTGGCTACCAGAAAGAAGGTTTAATTATGCTGGGGGTTACCTTGGTTTTAGGAGTTTTTACCTGCGGAATCGGAGCTAGTTTGATGGGATTGGTTGGTCTAATTGAAGGCGTTATTTATCTCACCAAATCAGATGAAGAATTTTACAACACTTATCAAGTTGGTAGAAAACCTTGGTTTTAAAAAATACTAGATTACATTTTAAGTATTTAGGAGGTATCGTAGCTTCCTAAATACTTTTCTTGAATTACCCCATTTCCCTACTGTTGCTATAAAAAAGAATATTATGGGGTTTACTAAAATACTTGCGCATACTTTAGAACAAAATCAATTATCCAAGACCTTTAAGGCCTTGGGCCATCCGGCGAGAATTGCCATACTTCAATATATAAGTAGTCATCCAAACTGTATTTGCAACGATATGGTTCAGGATATTGATTTGGCACAAGCCACTATTTCCCAGCATTTGGTGGAACTAAAGAAAGTAGATCTCATTTCGGGGACCCATAGGGGGAAAAAGACTTGTTACAACATTAATATCGATAAGCTGTACGAAGTGAAACAATCGGTAGGTTCCTTTTTTAATGAAACCCAACAGGGAGCCCTGTAAGTAGTACTTCTATTTTACGGCAACAATTATTCTGCTTTCTCGTTTTGATCTTCCATAAGTTTCCGTTCCAGCTCGGCTTGGAATTCTTCCATAACTGGTTTCACCGTACTTTCAGGTAAATCTGCAATTTTGATGTACATGAGTCCGTCCACAGAGTTATTAAAAAGTGGATCTACATTAAAAGCTACTACTTTGGCATTTTGCTTAATGTATTTTTTTATAAGTACTGGCAGTCTCAAATTCCCAGGTTCCACCTCATCGATCATACGGTCGAACTTGTTGAGGTCGGCTTCAGTTTCATCAAAAACAAATTCCTTATCGGCGTCCTTCAATTTAACCTTAAACTCTTTTTTCGGACTTATATATTGGGCTACGTAAGGGTCCCAATAGTGAGATTTCATAAATTCAATCATGAGTGATTTGGAGAAGTTGGAAAACTGGTTACTAATACTCACGCCACCAATTAAATATTTATGTTCTGGTCTCCTCAGGGTCGTGTGTACAATCCCTTTCCATAGTAAAAATAGGGGCATTGGCTTTTGTTGATAATCGCTTACAATAAATGCACGTCCCATTTCTATGGATTCACTCATCATTTTATAGAGTTCGGGCTCAAACTTAAAGAGGTCTTGCATATAAAAACCGTCAATTCCCTTTGTTTTGAAAATATCGGCACCCATTCCCATTCTATAGGCACCAACAATAGCTTTGGCCTCATTGTCCCATAGAAATAAATGGTGGTAGTACTCATCAAACTCATCGATATCAATGGCTTGGTTAGTACCTTCCCCAACCTCGCGGAAGGTAATTTCCCTTAACCTTCCTATTTCCCGAAGTATGTAGGGCATTTTTTTGGCTTTCGCCAAGAAAACCTCGTAGTTTTTGCTCTCGAGTAGACGTAGATCCTGCTCCCTTAATTCTGAAACCTCCCGATCCATTAATTCTTTGCTAACGGGTGTGATAATTTCTTTAGGGGAGCGTGGAAATTTAAAGCTGGTAGGCACTTTATCGAATAAACGCCCTTTTTCGAAAACATTGGAAAGCATGTATGTTTTCCGACGCAAAAATTCTGTAAAATCCTCTAAACTTTCGTGTTCTTGTTGTGCTTGAACGCTTATTGGCCTGCCTATACGAACCCGGATGACACGGTTTCTTTGTGTAAGTAATTCCGAGGGTAATTTTGCGGTGCGTAGAGTATCGCTAATTTTAGATAAGCGATAAAAAAGCTTGCTGTTTTTGGCATGAAAATAAATGGGCACTACAGGAACTTCAGCTTTTTTTATAAGTTTCATAGCCGCTTCTTCCCATGGCTTATCTACAATAAGTTGACCATCCCGATATGTAGAAACTTCCCCAGCGGGGAAAATACCCAGTGGGTGTCCGTCCCGTAAATGTTGTAACGATTGCTTAAATCCGGCAATACTGCTTTTGGCGTCTTTATGGTCTTCAAAAGGATTTACAGGCATGGTATAAGGCACCAAAGCCTCAATACGATGCAGCAAGAAATTTGCTATGATCTTATAATCTGGCCGCTGTTCCAAAAGAAGTTTTAGCAATAATATACCGTCTATGCCACCCAATGGATGGTTGGAAATGGTAATGTAAGCTCCGTCTTTTGGGAGCCTCTTTAAATCTTCCGTAGGGATCTCAAAATTTATCTCTACTTCATCTAAAATAGCGTTTAGAAAGTCTAGATCTTTTTTGTCCTTATGTTTGTTATAAATTCTATTAAGTGCAGATATGTTGAGTACTTTCATAAGTAGCCAACCGCTAAAGGTTCCTAAAAACCCATATTTATCTGTCTTAATTACTTGAGCAACTTCTTTTGCAGTAACTAATCCCATTGAAAATTAAATTGGTCTGATCTATACAAATATAGAAAAAGAAAGTAAGCTCTAGGTTTATTTCACCACTAGTTGTACAGTTTCTTGGGTTCGTTGTTCCAACAGAACCTCTCTTCCATTTTGTAGTGAAGCGATTGCTTTTTCATTAAAATGTCTTATGGTATAGAGGGATACATCTTCGTAATGGGTTACTTTAAATTTAGATTTTAGCAAGTTTAAAAGGTCGTCCAGCTTGTTAAATTTATTGTCAACACACACTGAAAAACTAATTGCTGAATTTTGAATGAGATCAACTTTCATTCTATTATCGGCAAATAGCTTAAAAATCTCACTGATGTTTTCCTCCACAATGAAAGAAAAGTCCAAAGAAGAGAGTTTCATAAGGATTTGGTTCTTCTTAACGATAAAGCAGGGTACGTTTGGAGTTATCCCTTTACCCTTCATAACAGCTGTGCCATCTTCCTTAGGGTTTATAAACGATTTTACATAAAGGGGAATTTCCTTGCGCTGCAATGGTTGAAGTGTTTTCGGGTGAATTACCGAAGCTCCATAAAAAGCCAACTCGATGGCCTCCCGATAAGAAATACGGTTTAAGAGTTCTGCATTTTCGAAATACCGGGGATCGGCATTTAAAACTCCGGGAACGTCTTTCCAAATGGTTACCGAGTCTGCATTAAGGCAATAGGCGAAAATGGCGGCAGTATAATCAGATCCCTCCCGACCAAGGGTGGTGGTAAAATTATTGTCGTCGCTCCCTAAAAACCCTTGGGTAATATTAAGTGAACCCTTATCTATGTTTTCGGTAATATTTTTTTGAGTATCCTCCCAGTTCACACTTCCTTCACGATAACTATCATCCGTTTTTATATAGTCCCGTACATCGAGCCACTTGTTTTTAATGCCTACTTCTTCGAAATAAGCGCTTAGAATAGTGGTGGAAATAAGCTCACCATAACCAACAACTTGATCGTAAACAAAACTGTATTTAGGGGATTTATTCCAGGCCAGAAAACCTTTTACCTGCTCTATGAGTCCTTTTACTTTCGCATAAACTGGATGTTGCTCGTTCTTAAAAAGATCCAGTAAAATGTTATGATGGTAGCTTATAATTTCTTCAAAAGAAGCATTTAAAGCCGCTTTGTCTTCAAAATAGTTTTTTACAACCACTTCCATGGCGTTGGTGGTTTTTCCCATGGCAGAAACTACCAATAAGGTATTTTCATGCCCTACAGTTTGTAAAACGTTAACTACATTTTTTATTCCATCGGCATCTTTTACAGATGCTCCTCCAAACTTAAAAATTCTCATGAATTATTATTTGCTATAAAATTCTTAATTCCTTCTTCGTTCAATTGTACAGTATCCCAATCGCTTAATATGTTGGCACCATTCTTTTTATAAAAGTTAACTGCCGGGGTGTTCCAATCGAGCACTACCCATTCAATTCTTTTTACACCTTCCATGTGGCCATGTTTAATAACCTCTGCAAACAGCGCGCTACCTAAACCAGTACCTCTCGAACTTTTTCTTACTACTAAATCTTCCAGGTGTATGGTTTTACCCTTCCATGTGGAATACCTGTTATAAAACAACGCCATTCCTTCAATACGGTTGTTCACTTCTGCGACGTAACATTTAAATAATGGATTTTCTCCAAAACCATCTCTAATTAGGTCTTCCGCAGTTACTTCTACCGCATCGGGTTCTTTTTCAAAATCGGCAAGCTCTTGAATTAACTCCAAAACTTGACCCATATCTTCTTTTTCGGCTCTTCTAATTGTATGCTCCATATCTGTTACAAATATAACTTGAAGTTATAAATATTTAAAAATGAAATTTAACGAAAACGTTGTAGTTTCACAAAAATGCTGATATTTGTGAGCGTAAAAACACAAAAAACCATCATGACCAAGAAAAACAAAACCTTAGGTGAGTTTATTATTGAAAATCAGAAAGCTTTTCCTTATTCCACCGGAGAGCTTTCTAAATTAATTAATGCCATTCGGCTTGCTTCTAAAGTGGTGAATCACGAAGTAAATAAGGCTGGTTTAGTCGATATTTTAGGGGCTAGCGGCGATATTAACGCCCAAGGGGAAGATCAGCAAAAGCTAGATGTGCTGGCCAACGAGAAATTTATACAATCCCTTACCAATCGTGAAATTGTCTGCGGAATTGCTTCAGAGGAGGAAGACGATTTTGTGGTAATTAATAGTCACGACAATAATCACCAAAACAAATATGTAGTACTTTTCGATCCCCTGGACGGTTCGAGCAATATAGATGTGAATGTTTCCGTAGGATCCATTTTTTCTATTTACAGGCGGGTAACTCCCATAGGTACACCCGTAACGATTGAAGATTTTCTGCAACCGGGGCGCAAACAGGTAGCGGCAGGTTATGTGGTTTATGGAACATCGACCATGTTGGTTTATACCACTGGGCATGGGGTTAATGGCTTTACTTTGAATCCGGCTATTGGTACCTTCTATTTATCTCATCCCGACATGCAATATCCGGAGAACGGACGTATTTATTCCGTGAATGAAGGTAACTATGTGCATTTTCCTGAAGGGGTTAAAAAATACATTAAATATTGCCAAATGGAAGAAGACGATAGACCTTATACGTCACGTTATATAGGTTCGCTGGTTTCTGATTTTCATAGGAATATGATTAAAGGAGGAATCTTTTTATATCCTACCAGCAGCAAGGCGGCCAATGGAAAATTAAGGTTGCTCTACGAATGTAATCCTATAGCATTTTTAGCAGAACAGGCAGGAGGAAAGGCCAGTGATGGTTTTCAGCCTATTTTAGATATTCAGCCGGAGGAACTTCATCAAAGAGTGCCTTTTTTCTGCGGGAGCAAAAACATGGTTGAGAAGGCAGAAGAGTTTATGAAAACTTACGAGTAAGCCTTATAACATAAAAGAGCTGCTTTAATAAAGAAGCAGCTCTTTTTATATCTTAGAATAGTTTAATTTACCTATTCATGTATTTTATTTCTTCAATAAAAGTTTCTAGATCCACGTGCATGTGGATAAGATCCATCGCTTTCTTGTTGATAAGGTCTACGTTGGCAGGGTTGAAACCCAAACCAATAGATAAACGTCTCATAATACGCATTTCATCATCGTCTTCTATATGGTCAGCATAAATCATTCGGGCAATATCGTATAGCCTTTCCAAGCGAGCCTCGTATAAAGAAGGAGGATTTACTGGGAATGCAGAAGGATTTTCCAAAATACTATCGTAAAGCTCTGGAGAAATATCCAAATGGTGAGCCAAACGGTCTAAAAATGCTTTTTCTTCTGGGCTTAATTCGCCATCCGACAATGCAACTCTTACAATGGCTGCAAAATGATCGCGATTTCTTTCCCTAAATCCTGAAGAATATAAATCTGAAATTGACATCAATATTGATTTTTATAATGTGGGTACAAAGATAATTAAACCCTTAATTTATTCCCTTAAAAAAGCCTCTTTTTTTAAACTCACTTACTCTTGAAGTTGAGTAATGAAAATGAGTCTTTTTTACTTTGGGTTTTAAGGTTTCTTTACATTATAAATACTTTAAGAATAAGCGTTAAAAGTAACCCAAATGCTCTCATTATCTTGGTTTTAGGTGGTTTATGTGTTATCTTAAGTATAAGATTATGAACCATTAAAAAATAATATTATGAGCTATACAGAAGATGTTGCCAAAAAAATAAATGAATTATTAGAAAAGAATTACGATGCCCACAAAGGGTTTTTAAACTCAGCAGATAATGTGGACAGCACCAATCTTAAAACTTATTTTAAGAGCAAAGCTGCAGAGCGTGAAAATTTTGCAGAGGAATTAAAAAGGGAAATTATCTCTTTTGGAGAGAAGCCGGTAGATTCGGGAAGTATTACCGGAGATGCCCATAGAACTTGGATGAATATAAAATCGGCATTATCCACGAACGATGAAGAATCTATATTGGAAGAGGTTCAACGTGGGGAGAAAGCAAGTTTAGAAGATTATAATGAAGTGCTTTCGGAAACTTCTTTGCCACAATCTACAAACGCTATGTTAACAAGACAGCGTAATGCAATACAAAATTCGGTAAATAATGCCAAGCGTTACGAAAGTATTGTAGACTAAGTTTTAAAGTGCTATGAAAAAGTAGAAAAGGTTGTTCCAGTTTGGGACAACCTTTTTTTAATGGCCGTTAATAACTCCTAAAAACTTCTTCTCGATGCTCTAAAAAATATCGTTAATTTTGAAACATAGCAGCTGTTTTGCTATTCACTTCAATTTAAAAGAGATAGCTTTTTTATGTACCTAATTTTTGATACAGAAACCACCGGTTTACCAAAACGTTGGGATGCCCCCATTACCGATGTCGACAACTGGCCAAGAGCCATTCAAATTGCATGGCAGTTGCACGACGAAATGGGGAATGTTATAGAACATCAAGATTATCTCATTAAACCAGAAGGCTTTAATATCCCTTTCGATGCCGAGAAAATTCACGGTATTTCCACCGAATTAGCGCTAGAAAAAGGGTATCCACTCCAAGAGGTATTGGAGAAATTTAATATTGCCTTAAATAAAACCAAGTTTGTGGTGGGGCAAAACGTTGGTTTCGATGTAAATATTATGGGTGCCGAATTCCATCGCGATGGCATGGAGAGCAGCTTGGTAGATTTACCAGTATTGGACACCTGCACCGAAACTACTGCAGAGCTTTGTAAAATCCCGGGAGGGCGTGGTGGAAAATTTAAGCTCCCCACTTTAACCGAGCTTCATGAGTTTTTATTTAATGAACCTTTTGCAGAAGCCCACAATGCCACGGCCGATGTTGAGGCGACAACACGCTGCTTTTTGGAATTAATCCGTAAAGAAGTTTTTACTGCGGAAGAATTGGATGTCTCTCCAGAATACTTCAGGAATTTCTCTGAAGCCAATCCGCAGCCAATTGAGCTGATTGGTTTAAAACACATCAATCTTAAAAAAGCTTCCGAAGAAATAAGGAAACAACTGGCTAAGGAGGCGCCTTCCGAAGAAATATCCAAAGAAGAGCTTCATCAAAATATCAAAGAACTTGCTGAGGTTGAGTTTGCACACCTGCACAACTATTCGCAGTTCTCCATTTTACAGGCCACATCGAGCATTCCCGATCTAGTAGCGGCAACGGCAAAAGCGAACATGCCAGCTGTAGCGCTTACCGATATGGCGAATATGATGGGGGCTTTTCATTTTGTAAAAGAAGTAGGAAACCACAACAAAGCAGTCCAGGCTAAAATTGACGAAGCGCTAGCCAATGGCGAAGAACCAACGGAAAAACTGATTAAACCCATCGTTGGTTGTACGCTGAACGTCTGTGAAAATCACTTGGATAAGTCAGTTAAAGACAATGGTTACCAAATTGTGATGCTCGCCAAAAATAAAAAAGGGTACCATAATTTGGCTAAAATGTCTTCTATAGCCTATACGAAGGGATTTTATTACGTTCCGCGGATTGATAAAAAAGTAGTGGAACAATACAAAGAAGACATTATTGTGCTTACGGGGAATTTATATGGGGAAGTGCCCAGTAAATTGTTAAATGTTGGTGAAGTACAGGCCGAAGAATCCTTGTTGTGGTGGAAAGAACAATTTGGGGAAGATTTGTACGTGGAAATTATGCGCCACGACCAAGAGGATGAAAACCGAGTGAATGATGATTTGGTGAAATTGGCAAATAAGCACCAAGTACAGCTAGTAGCTACCAATAATACTTATTACATTGGGAAAGAAGATGCCAATGCGCACGATATTTTATTATGCGTAAAAGATGGGGAGAAAAAAGACACCCCTATAGGTCGCGGTCGCGGGTATCGGTATGGCTTGCCAAATCAAGAGTATTACTTTAAGAGTAGCGACGAAATGAAGGCTATTTTTAAAGATCTTCCAGACGCTATTTTTAACATACAGGGAATTATAGATAAAATTGAGCCTTTTGAATTGGCCCGGGATGTTTTATTACCTGCGTTTACCATTCCAGAAGAGTTTCAAGTTGAAGAAGATAAGCACGATGGTGGTAAAAGGGGAGAGAATATATACCTCTATCACCTCACTTATGAAGGTGCTAAAAAGAGATATCCTGAGATTACTGATGAGATAAGGGAGCGACTCGATTTTGAGTTGAGTGTTATTGAAAACACTGGTTATCCTGGATATTTTTTAATTGTACAGGACTTTATAGCAGCGGCGCGGGAAATGGATGTTTCTGTTGGCCCGGGACGTGGATCAGCGGCGGGATCTGCAGTTGCTTATTGTTTGGGGATTACCAATATAGATCCCATTCACTACGACCTACTTTTTGAGCGGTTTTTGAATCCAGACCGTGTGTCCCTTCCCGATATCGATATTGATTTTGATGATGAAGGACGTAGCCGGGTTATGGAGTATGTGATTGAAAAATATGGTGCCAACCAAGTAGCACAAATTATTACCTATGGTACCATGGCCGCCAAATCCTCCATTCGAGACACGGCGCGAGTACTGGATTTGCCTTTGCACGATGCCGATAGAATTGCCAAGCTAATTCCAAATATGAAGCTGGCCAAGATATTTGGTTTGGATGATGCCAAATTAAAAAGCAGTCTAAGGGCAGAAGAGCTGGAGAAGGTAAATGAGCTTAAAAATATTGCTGAAGGAGACGATCTGGAGGCTTTAACAGTAAATCAAGCCAGGGTTTTAGAAGGTTCTGTAAGGAATACGGGAATCCATGCTTGTGGGGTAATTATTACCCCTGATGATATTACCAAGTTTGTACCGGTTTCCGTAGCTAAAGATTCTGATTTATATGTAACACAGTTCGATAACTCGGTTGTGGAAAGTGCGGGGCTGTTAAAGATGGATTTTCTTGGGTTAAAAACGCTGACCCTTATTAAGGATACCGTAAAGCTCGTGAAATATAAACACGGGATTGACTTAAATCCTGATGAATTTCCGTTGGACGATGAGAAAACCTACGAACTTTTTCAGCGTGGGGAAACGGTAGGGATATTTCAGTATGAATCTGCTGGGATGCAGAAACACATGAAAGATCTGAAGCCCACCGTTTTTGCCGATCTTATTGCGATGAATGCCCTTTACCGCCCTGGGCCTTTGGAGTACATTCCGAGTTTTATTAAAAGAAAACACGGAGAAGAAGAGATTAAGTACGATCTCGATGCCATGGAAGAATACCTCAAAGAAACTTATGGAATTACAGTTTACCAAGAGCAGGTGATGTTGCTGTCGCAAAAACTGGCTGGTTTTACCAAAGGTGAAGCCGATGTTTTACGAAAAGCGATGGGTAAAAAGATATTTGCCCTGCTGGAACAACTAAAGCCTAAGTTTTTAGATGGTGGGGAAGCGAAAGGTCACTCCCGTGAAACCCTAGAAAAGGTTTGGAAAGACTGGGAGGCATTTGCCAGTTACGCCTTTAACAAGTCCCACTCCACTTGCTATGCATGGATTGGTTACCAAACAGCTTATTTAAAGGCAAATTACCCTGCGGAATATATGGCGGCTGTACTGTCTAATAATATGAACGATATTAAGCAGGTAACCTTCTTTTTAGAGGAATGTAAACGTATGGGGATTGAAGTGTTGGGGCCAGATGTGAATGAGTCTTACTATAAATTCACCGTAAATAAAGACAATGCGATCCGTTTTGGAATGGGTGCCATTAAAGGGGTTGGCCGTGGTGCGGTGGAAACCATTGTTTCTGGAAGGGAAGATGGTAGGTACAAATCGGTTTTCGATCTTGCCAAACGCATCGACTTAAGGGCTGCCAATAAAAAAGCGTTCGAAAATTTAGCTTTGGCTGGAGGTTTCGATTCTTTTACCGACACGCATCGTGCCCAATATTTTCATGACGAGGGCGATGGGATCACTTTTCTGGAAAAAGCCATTAAGTATGGTGCAAAATTTCAGGAAAATGAAAACTCTGCACAGGTAAGTCTTTTCGGCGAAGCCAGTGATGTGCAAATACCAGAACCACAGGTGCCACCATGTGATACTTGGGGAACTATGGAGAAACTGAAGCGGGAGAAGGAAGTAGTGGGAATTTATATTTCTGGTCACCCTTTGGATGATTTTAAAACCGAAATCGAAGTATTTTGCAATGGAAATGTGGGAGCTTTCAATAATTTAGAAGCTTTAGTAAATCGCGAAGTTTCGTTTGCGGGTGTAATTTCCGATGTGCAACATCGAGTTTCCAAAAATGGAAAGGGGTGGGCGCTCTTTACGGTTGAAGATTATACCGATAGCTATGAATTTAGAATGTTTGGTGAGGAATATTTAAAGTTCCGTCACTTCTTAATGATCAATTCTTTTATCTATATCAAAGCGTTTGTGCGGGAAGGTTGGACCAACCGGGAGACGGGAAAAAAAGGGGATCCCCGTCTTCAATTTAATTCCATGGAGCAACTGCAGGACGTAATGGATAAATATGCGCGAAAACTCACGATACATTTGAAGTTGGAAGAGCTACTGGAAGAACGAATTGATTCCCTCAAGGAGGTTATTTCCATGCATAAAGGGGATCACATCTTGAACTTTGTAGTGTACGAAATGGAAAATGAAATAAAGTTAACCATGCCCAGTAGAAAACAAAAAGTACATATTTCCAATGAATTGTTAAGTGAATTAAAAGAGCAAGAGGTCGTTTACAAACTAAATTGATGCAACAAGTTATAAACAACATCATGGGAGCGCAAAGTGTCCAGGTCACTTTTAAATTAAAAATGCTTTTCTTTTCGTTACTTTGCGGATTCTTATGATTCATTACAAACGCACATACCTCTCAATAGGGAGCAATCTTGGAGATAAATTTTACAATCTTCAACAAGCAGTTCAGCAACTCAAGGAAAAAGCGGGCTTAGTGGTTTCTTGTTCACCTATTTACCAAACCCCGGCCTGGGGATTTTCTGGAGCCGATTTTTACAATATCTGTGTGGGTTTAGATACCGAGCTACAGCCTCAAGAACTGTTGGATTGTATGCTTCAGATTGAAAAATCCATGGGCAGGGTGCGAAGTGAAGCCAATGGTTACGCACCGAGGACAGTAGATCTTGATATTTTATTTTATGAAGATGAAATATTGGAAGAACCAGATCTTTTCATCCCACATCCACACTTGCAAAAGCGTAAGTTTGTGCTACAGCCTTTGGCGGATATTGCTCCTGGAAAAGTACATCCAGTGCTGCTGAAAAGTATTATAGAACTGCTGGACGTGTGTGAAGATGAAAGCGAACTCGAACAAACAAATCTGATTATTTCACTGGAAAAAAAAGACTTTTCTAAGTTTAATTTTATTGCCATTGAAGGCAATATCGGTGCTGGAAAAACCACATTGGCCAACAAAATAGCAGAAGATTTTAATGGAAAACTGATTTTGGAAAGGTTTGCAGACAATCCTTTTCTTCCTAAATTTTACGAAGATAGAAGTCGTTATGCTTTTCCTTTGGAAATGTCTTTTTTGGCAGATCGGTACCAACAATTTACTGATGATACTTCGCGTCCAGACCTTTTTAAAAATTTTATGGTGAGTGATTACGATATCTTTAAATCGCTCATTTTTGCTAAGGTTACTTTGCAAGAAGATGAATTCCTTTTGTACAGAAAAGTTTTCAATTTTATGTACAAGGAAGTTATTAAACCCGATGTTTATGTGTACCTGTATCAAAACACCGAACGGTTACTGCAAAACATAAAAAAGCGGGGTAGGAGTTACGAGCAAAGTATCCCGCCAGATTATCTCGAAAGGTTAAATGAAGGCTACTTGGATTTTATTAAAACGCACCCAGAAGTACATCCCTTAGTTATAGATGTTTCCGATTTAGATTTCTTGCAGAATAAAAACGATTATCAGTTTATCATCGATAAAATACACGATTTTTAGGATAGCTGACTAAATTTCTTGGAGTTTTTTAAGTTATTTTTTGGATTTTTAATT
Organism: Galbibacter sp. BG1; assembly: GCF_013391805.1. Lineage (GTDB taxonomy): Bacteria > Bacteroidota > Bacteroidia > Flavobacteriales > Flavobacteriaceae > Galbibacter. The sequence continues at coordinate 1,829,283 of NZ_CP058364.1, forward strand.
TAGGTTTGCTTAATTCGTAGAAGATTTTAAAATAGAAACTAGCTAACTTTACTTAAATATAACTTCCGGGATTCGAATTTCGAATCCCTTTTTTTATCCAATTTCTTTTAGTATTTCAAGGTGAAAAACTGTTGGATAACGGCTTCTAAGCTGAAATTGGTTGAATTTAATTTTGCTTAGATTGGGTTTTAAGTTTTGCAAATAAGTCCCATACAACCACTCCTGTGCTTACCGAAATATTTAAAGAATGTTTGGTGCCATATTGCGGAATTTCTATCACTTTGTCTACGGAAGAAACCACCTTTTGCTTTACTCCTTTTACCTCATTGCCAAAAATAACGGCATATTTTTTTCCTGATTCAATTTGAAAGTCGTTTAGCATCGTCGCGTTTTCCGCCTGTTCAATAGCCACGGTAACCACGCCATCTTGTTTAAGTTTCTCCACCAAAGAAACAGTGTCTTCTACATATTCCCAAGCTACGCTTTCTGTAGCTCCAAGAGCGGTTTTATGGATGTCTTTATGTGGTGGCGTGGCCGTAATACCGCACAAATAAATTTTTTCAATTAGAAAAGCATCAGCAGTTCTAAAAACCGAACCTATGTTGTTTAAACTTCTGATGTTGTCTAAAACAATGATAAGAGGTGTTTTCTCCGCTTCTTTAAATTCTTCTACATTCAGTCTTTCGAGTTCGTTGTTTTTTAGCTTCCGCATACACTTATTTTTTGCAAAAATAGGGAATTGAGCTGTACAAAAAAACAATTGTGAATAGCCCTTACAGAGCCGACTACCCTATTTTGGCAAAGTTATGACAAAATGTGTAGTGGCGAAGGAAGGCAACAGCATTTACTGAAATAAACAGGAGAAAGTGCTCCTAAAAACAGCTAATCAACAAAAGTTGTTCATAATACATTGGATGAAAAATGGTAATTGGGAATAAAAAATAATAATTTCGCTGTAGAACCTAATATTTGAGATTTGGCAGCAAAAACGACTAAAAAAACCACGCCTTTAATGAAGCAGTACAATGCCATTAAGGCGAAATATCCAGATGCACTTCTGCTATTTCGGGTGGGCGATTTTTATGAAACTTTTGGTGAAGACGCTGTGCATGCGGCTAAAATATTGGGTATTGTACTTACGCATAGAAATAATGGTGGCGATAGAACCGAGTTGGCGGGTTTTCCACACCATTCTTTAAATACATATTTGCCAAAATTGGTGAAAGCAGGGCAACGGGTAGCAATTTGCGACCAATTGGAAGATCCTAAACAAACTAAAACGATTGTAAAAAGAGGGGTAACAGAGTTGGTTACGCCTGGGGTTGCCTTAAATGATGATATTCTTACGGCAAAATCCAATAACTTTTTATGTGCCATCCATTTTAGCAAAAAGCAGTATGGGATTTCTTTTTTGGATGTTTCCACTGGTGAATTTTTAACGGCCGAAGGAAACGAGGAATATATTTCCAAGCTCCTTCAAAATTTTAGTCCGAGTGAAGTTTTAATTTCCAAAAAGTTTAAAACTGACTTTAAAGCTGCTTTCGGGAATGAATTTCATACTTTTTTTATGGAAGATTGGGTTTTTCAGGAGGATTACACCCACGAAACCTTAAACAATCATTTTCAAACCAAATCACTTAAAGGATTTGGAATAGCCCATTTGCAGCACGGAATTATAGCTTCGGGAGCTGCTTTGCATTATCTTTCGGAAACGCAGCACAACAAACTACAGCATATTACGGCCATTAACCGTATTGCCGAAGAGGAGTACGTATGGATGGATCGTTTTACCATCCGAAATTTGGAATTATACCAAGCACCTTCAGCAAGCGCAGTAACCTTACTCGATGTAATCGACAAAACGATTTCTCCCATGGGTGGGCGTTTGTTAAAACGTTGGCTGGCGCTTCCGTTAAAAAATATAGACAAAATAAAACAACGGCATGAGATTGTAGAGTACCTTTCTAATAACACTGGGATTATGGAGGGATTTCGAAATCAGATAAAACAGATCAGCGATTTAGAGCGCCTTATTTCCAAAGTAGCTACGGGAAAAATAAATCCGCGCGAAGTGGTGCTATTAAAAAATTCCCTAAACGCTATTGTACCCATTAAAAAAACTGCGGAAAGCAGTAAAAACGATGCCCTAAAAGTAATTGGAGATCGTTTAAATGCTTGCGATGTGCTACGCGAACGCATCTCGAAAACACTGCACGATGAAGCTCCTGTAAACATAAACAAGGGAAATGCTATTGCTACGGGTTTTTCTAAAGAGTTGGATGAGCTTAGAAACTTGGCCTTTTCGGGGAAAGATTACCTCGATAGTATGCTGGAACGGGAAATGAAGAATACGGGGATAACTTCCTTAAAAATAGCCAGCAACAACGTTTTTGGATACTATATAGAGGTTCGAAACACGCATAAGGACAAAGTTCCAGAAGAATGGATTCGTAAGCAAACCTTGGTAAATGCAGAGCGTTACATTACCGAAGAACTAAAAGAATATGAGGCAAAGATTCTGGGGGCGGAAGAGAAAATAGCCATTCTGGAACAACAATTATTCACCCAACTGGTAACCTGGATGCATTCCTACATTCAAGCAGTGCAAACCAATGCGGGATTAATTGCGCAATTAGATTGTTTGTGCGGGTTTGTTCAATTGGCTACGGAAAATAATTATGTATTGCCCGATATGGACGATTCTTTCGACTTGGAGATAGAAAACGGAAGGCATCCGGTGATAGAAAAGCAATCACCACCAGGAGAAGTCTACATTGCCAATAACACTACTTTAAATAGGGATGAACAACAAATAATAATGATTACAGGACCCAATATGAGCGGTAAATCCGCCATTCTCCGGCAAACCGCTTTAATTGTGCTTTTGGCGCAAATGGGAAGTTTTGTTCCTGCGGAAAAGGCTCGAATCGGTATTGTAGATAAAATATTTACGAGGGTAGGGGCGAGTGATAATATATCCCTCGGGGAATCTACATTTATGGTGGAAATGAATGAAACAGCTTCCATATTGAACAATGTGTCAGAGCGTAGTTTAATCCTTCTAGATGAAATTGGTAGGGGAACCAGTACCTACGATGGGATTTCTATAGCGTGGGCCATTGCGGAGTACATCCACGAACATCCGGGAAAGGCGAAAACACTCTTTGCCACACATTACCATGAGCTTAATGAGATGACGGAAACCTTTAGTAGAATTAAAAACTTCAATGTTTCTGTAAAAGAGTTGAAAAACAACGTACTCTTTCTTAGAAAGTTGATACCTGGTGGTAGTGAGCACAGTTTCGGTATTCATGTCGCAAAAATGGCGGGAATGCCCCAACAAGTAATTCATCGGGCAAATAAAATATTGAAGAAGCTTGAAAAATCGCATAGCAGCGAAGAACTTACCGATAATTTAAAGGCAAGTCAAAATGAAATGCAGTTGAGTTTCTTTAACCTGGACGACCCTTTATTGGAGAATATAAAAGAAGAGATCTTACATACCGATATAGACACCCTAACGCCTGTAGAAGCCCTAATGAAGCTAAACGAAATAAAAAGAATGTTGGTTAAGAAGTAGAATGTTAGCGATTTAAGAAGTGCTAGGTAATTAAATCGAATTCTTTTTAAAAAAAAGCTTTGGTTTTTATAGAATTGTATTAAATTTGCATCCGCAATCAGAAAGATACTTACTGTTGCGAAGACCAAGAGTTCTTTAAAATATTTAAATTATTGCGAAAGTAGCTTTCCGATCCCGAAACTTCGGGAAGGAGTAGAGCGCTAAATAAAATTAATTTTTATTTACTCTGAAATCTATTTTCAGCTTATGCGAAAATAGCTCAGTTGGTAGAGCGCAACCTTGCCAAGGTTGAGGTCGCGGGTTCGAATCCCGTTTTTCGCTCTAATGTGTAAAAACGTTCCATATGAATTTTGCGCCTACTTTTATGAAGGTTGCGGATTCTCCCGATACTTCGGGATCGTTTTTCGCTCAGTGAGCAAAACGCTCTTATAATATTTCGCTCGAGTGGTGGAATTGGTAGACACGCTGGACTTAAAATCCAGTGGGCAGTAATGTCCGTGCGGGTTCAAGTCCCGCCTCGAGTACTTAAACCCTTGTTAATCTTTTGATTTTCAAGGGTTTTTTGTTTTTCTTCAAGCTTTGGATTCTATAGCAATGAGTCAAACAAAACTATGTTTAAAAAACAGGGAGTCTTCTTTCTGCATGAAATAAAAGTTCGGTAAAGACGACTGGCAATTTTTATTCAAAGAGTATTTTTTACATATGTTTTAAGACTTTTAATATTTGGATTTCAGATCTTTAACAGGAAAAACATTCCATTATGGAGCCTTGTAATGATTTATCATCAGAACCTTTTAATGGCTCAGTAAGTCTGGGTTGCTTATCTAATTGGGTCTTAAACTCTTCTGCGTAGGTTGATAAATTTTTCAATCTCGACAATAAATATTCTATAATTCTTTCAGCATCTAAATTATAAATGGATTCAGGCCAGACCTTAAAAGATTTACGAATAACTTTTTCAGTGAGCTGCTGCTGAAGAAATACTGCTTGTGCAGCAAATACGGAAGAGGGAATTTCCTTTAAAAAGTAACGGTCAAATGGCATAATTAACCCTTCTATGCTCTCTACATCGGCATTATAAGTTTGTACTTCAGATAAAGTATTGCTGCTGGTAATTATGGTTGGTACAATACCTTCTAAGCGGAAGAAGGCATTATCGCGATCACTTGGTAGCGGATGCGCTATAAGGTTATCATTAGTTTCCTCAACAATCCATCCCCATTGTTTTGCATGTCTGTCCCAATCACCAATTAAAATATCGAATAACCTAGATCGTACCAAAAGAGGTTGATCAACAGTTAGTTTTTCTCCATATTTGAGTTTAAGCCGTTGTAAACCGTCTGTGTCTATTATCTCTTTTACATTTTTGATAGAGCTCCAATTTTTTTTGCCTTTAGTTTCATATTCCAGCATAAATAATCGATTGCCATATTTTTTGTTGTAGCTACCTAAACTTTCTTGTTTTGGAACAAAATAAAGGTGTGGTTGCGTATGGAGTACTTTAGCATAATTAGATAATTCAGCTACAACTAAGCTAGCATACGGATGTTGAGCGGAAATTCCATCGATTACTATGTTTTCTAATCCCAATTGATCGGCGATTTCTGGAACTAATTTCTCAGGATCTTTGGTGACACTTCTAAGCGTCATAATCACCCCATCTTTAGTCACTAATTTTAAGGAATGCGTTTGTTTGCCACCGCCTTCTTCTATAATAGTGGATTTACCTTTAAGAGTATCCAAAAATAGTATGGGCACTTTTATGGGGGTAGCCCAGGCATCCCGATATTGGTTTCCTTGAATCAGTTTTTTTAAATCACTGCCTCGATACAATGTACTGGCAGCTAGTTCAACTTCTTTATGGTTTCTAAAATTTACAGTATCCAGATTACTTAAGCCGGTAATTTTACAGGTGCTAAATTTTTCTTCTGTCTCCCATGCAGAAATATAAATTACTAAAAGGGATAGTAGTAACAATCCAGTTAAAATGAGAATTATTCTTTTCGTCATATTTTAAATTCGGTTTAGTCCTTAAAATTTAATTTCTTAGAAAAGAAAACCCAAAAGCCAAAATAACAGTATAAACACTAAAATGGTGCCAATACAACCAAATTTTCCACCTCCGATTTTTTTTGCCCCCCATCCAGCGATAATTGCCTTAATTATATTTTTCATTTTTATTTATTTATGGTTAGATATGTTAATCTACAATTTTTTTTGGCCTGATAATATGTTACATCTATTAAAGTTTTAAAAAACATTGTTTAAATTTATCACAAAATTTTAAGGTTGTTTAAATATATATCACATCTAATTGATAATCCAGATCCTGTAATTATAATGCCCTATGGGGGGTATGCTAATGATGATGAGATTCACGGTCAAGCACGGGTTTTAGAAGATGAAGGAATTGAGGAATTTTCAGAAAATACGGTGGGGGGAAGGGTGCTCCGTTCATTTAAACGTTTTGAAACAGACGAGTATAAGAATGCCCATGTAAGGGTGCGGTGGCAAGAGGGTGAAAAAGAACTTATTTCTGATACTGAAGGGTATGTATACTTGGATACCTCGCATTCGTTGAATTTAAAGCACATGAAAACGCTTTGGATACCGGTTACCTATGAATTGATCGAGAATGAAGAAGTGAAGTTTAGTATAACAACCGAAATAATGAAGCCTGCACCAACTGCGGAGTATGGAATAATAAGTGATATTGATGAAACTATTATTGAAACCGGACTTGGTTCTTTTCTCAAATGGAAAGTACTTGTAAATACTTTTCTTAAAACGGTGGATGAACGCCTACCTTTGGAGGGTGCTCAGGAGTTATACTCACTTCTACATGGTGGTTCTACCGGTTATAAAGATAATCCCTTCTTTTATTTATCCAACAGCCCATGGAATCTTTATGATTATTTAATTTCTTTTCTCGAGAAATTTAAATTTCCCAGGGGGACGTTATTACTGAGGGATATTGGTCTTGAAAATAAAAAAAAGGAGTCCTTTTTGGAAGGGAATAAATTTGTGAAAATTAGTCATATTTTAGAAACTTATCCCAAACTCCATTTTATCCTAATTGGAGATGCACAAGATTTAGATCCCGATATTTACTTAGAAATTGCCAGAAAATATCCTTCACAAATAAAGGCGATTTACATACGGTTAATTAGGAATAAACATAAAATGAAAAAGGTTAAAGCTCTTATCGAAAAAAATAGTGATATTGAAGTATTGCTCATTTCAGATAGTGATGAAGCCGAAGTACATGCTCGTATGAATGGGTGGATTGTATAGGTCTGCCTTTTTTTGTGCTATTAAAACACTAAATCCATTAGTGAAGAGCTTTTACGAATTTTTAAATGCAATCAAGATACCATGAGGATAAAAGTTTTAACGAGATTTATTTTCGACTTTTAATTAACGATTCTTCTGTAACAAATTACAATCCTTATGGTCTTTAGAGTAAACGAGCCTTAATGAGATATCTCATACTATTTATAATTTTTTTCATTGTAAAAACTATAAACGCACAGGATACCGATAGTATTCCACGAAAAAAAATAAATGCCATCAGGATTTTTGAAACTCCAAAAATAGACGGGGTTTTAGATGAAAAAATATGGAAAAATATTCCCGTAGCGACCAATTTCGTAGAAAGACAACCCAATAATGGGGTTTCTATTCCAGACAGTTTGCACACCGAAGTTAAAATTCTGTATGACGATTTGGGAATTTATTTTGGAGCTACCATGAACGATCCTTCTCCCGATGCTATTGATAAAGAACTTACCGAACGTGACAACATCGCTAACGACGATTTCTTTCTAATACTTTTAAATGGCTATAACGACCATCAACAGAGTTTTGAATTTATAGTGACGGCTGCTGGTGTACAATGGGATGCAAAATTAACCAACGACAACGAAGATCAGAGTTGGGACGGAGTTTGGTATAGCGGCGTGGCGATTAATGAAACCAATTGGACTGCCGAAATATTCATTCCATATTCGCAGTTGCGTTTTCCAGAGAAGGATGTTCAAGTATGGGGCTTGAATATGGAAAGGGAATTTAGACGGGAGCGAACCCGGTATAGTTGGAACCATATCGATAATAGCAAAGGTGCTTTTTCCATTTACGATGGGGAGATTCATAATATCAAGGATATAGACGCTCCATTGCGACTTTCGTTTCAGCCCTATGTTTCTTCTTATGTTTCTTCCTTCGATGGGGAATCAGATGTAAGTTTTAATGGGGGGATGGATTTAAAATATGGGATTACCGATGGTTTTACCTTAGATATGATTTTGATTCCCGATTTCGGTCAGACTAAATTCGACGAAAGGGTACTTAACCTTTCTGCTTTCGAAGTTCAATATGCAGAACAACGGCCTTTTTTTACGGAAGGAACTGAACTTTTTAGCAAAGGGAATATGTTTTACTCTCGTAGGGTAGGGAGCGCTCCAATTGGAGATGTTAGACTGCAGCCCAATGAAACACTTGTTTTTTATCCACAAACGGTAGATCTAATTAATGCCATGAAAGTCTCTGGCCGAACTGCTGGCGGACTCGGAATTGGCTTTTTTAATGCTGTTACTGAAAGAACTTATGCCGAAGTAAGGGACACGGTAACCGAGAGCACACGGCAGGAATTGGTAGAGCCCCTGGCCAATTACAATGTTTTTGTGCTGGATCAACGTTTTTGGGAAAACTCCTCTGTTTCCCTTGTTAACACCAATACTACTAGGGAAGGCGATTTTAGGGATGCCAATACTACAGGGTTGTATTTCGATATTACCAACAAAAAAAATACCGTGAGATTTTGGGGAGGTAATGAAGGCAGTTGGGTCATGCAAGGCGATTCTACCAAGTTTGGTATGGAAGGTGGCGCCGGAATTGCAAAAATAAGTGGAAAACATAGGTTGCAGGGAGAGGTGAGTTTTATTACTAAAGATTACGATATTAACGACCTTGGCTATTCCAGCAGGACCAATTTTATTAATTATTACGGTTATTATGGGTATCGGTACCTTCAGCCAAAAAATGGACTTAACAATCTTTTTCTCAATTTTAATTTGAACCTCACCAGAAGATTGGATCCCGATCTTTATTCGCAATTTGAGTTTAATTTTAATTCCAGTTTTACCACCAAGAATTTCCTGAACTTTGGTGGAAGTTTTGAAACGACGCCTTTTGGTTCCAACGATATTTATGAACCGAGAACGAATGAGAGGTATGTTAAAGTCCCCAGTTACTACGATGGCTGGGTGTGGTTTAATACAGATTACCGTAAGAAATTTGCTTTAAATATGGTTTACGATTGGTATGTGTATAGCGAAAAATGGCGCGAGGATAAATTTATTATTGTAAGCCCTAGGTACAGATTTTCCGATAAATGGAAACTGTTTTTAAATTCAGAAACTATTTTTAATAATGATGATATAGGCTTTGTGGATCGAATGCAGGAAGATATTATCTTCGGAAAAAGGGACAGAAGCACTTATATTAATTCGATAGAATCACAATATATTTTCACAAATACGGCTGCTTTAAACTTTTCTTTCCGTCATTATTATTCCGAAGTAAACTATAGTAATTTTTATATTTTAGAGCAAGATGGGAGTCTTGCCGATAACCCATTTTATACAGAAAACAGGAATACTACTTACAATAGTTGGAATATCGATTTGAGGTTTTCATGGTGGTTCGCTCCCGGGAGCCAGCTTACCTTGCTCTATAGAAATGCAATAGACAGTTACGAAGAGAGATCTATTCAGGATTTTAATGAGAATTTCGATGCTCTATTCAATCAGCCACAATTGCACAGCTTTTCAGTTAGAATAAGTTATTTTTTAGACTACAATTTGGCGAAGGGTTGGTTTGGTAAGAAAAATGCAACCCTACAGGATACTTCCATGTATGGAAAAGCCAAATACCAAAAATCGATGTAAACTTCACCTTTACCAAAAGCATGTTGCATTTACTGTTTTATAGTTCTATATTTAAAGAACTGCAAATCAATACTGTAAATTATGTGTGGGAAAAATATCGGTTGCAATTCAATTTCAAACAAAATAATGGTCTTAAAAAAGCAGCTACTTTCTACACTATGTGTCGCTCTACGTTTATTACTAATTGTTTTTTTTGTCGGTTGTAATTCCAAGGAAACCGCTTCGGAAAAAAATAATCCACCCGAAATAAAAGTTCTACCGCTCCAAACCGACACTCAACCTGTGGTTATATCTTTAAGTGGAAATGCGGAAGGGAGTAAAACCTTAAGACTTGGTTTTATGGTGGCCGGAAGAGTTAATTACGTAGCTATTAATGAGGGTGAATCCATTAATAAAGGGGAATTACTCGCCAGTTTAGATGCTACCGACTATGAAATTGGTCTTGAGGCAGCCAATGGAAAACTAATGGAGGTTCAAGATAAATACGATCGGTTGAAGATTATGTACGACCGCAACAGCATAAGTGAAGCCGATTTTGTCGAGGTGAAAGCTGGATTGCAACAAGCAAAGGCACAACAGAAATTAATCGCCAAGAACGTTGAAAATACCAAGATTTACGCTCCTATATCTGGGGTGCTATTAAAAAAAGGTGTTTCTGAAGGGGAGATTATTGACAAAGGAATGCCTGTTTTTGGTCTCTCAGATATCGATGAAGTAAAAATCGTGGCTACCGTTCCAGAAAATGAAGTGAATAAAATTAAAATGGGTGAAAAAGCAGAAATTACCGTCTATGCTTTAGATACTGTTGTTCAAGGTGAAATAATTGAAATAGGCAAAGCTGCGGAAGCAACCACCAGAACCTACACTGCTAAAATAAACATAGAAAATCCAGATCATCGCATTTTGCCGGGGATGATTGCCGATATAAAAATTAACACCCCAAGCGAGCAGGAAATACTTACCATAAGTGGAAATACCATTTTAAAAGATCCCGATAATAACTCTTATGTATTTGTGTTGGATGAATATAAGAATAAGGTTTTTAGGAGAGACATCTCCATAGGGAGTTTGTATGGCGATAAAATTCAAATTACCTCTGGACTTAAAAAAGGCGATCTATTGGTAACAGAAGGGCATAGAGATCTACAGGATGGTATGTTGGTAACCACAAATAGATAAATATGAATTTTATTAAATCTTCATTAAAGTATCCACAGGTTACCATTTCGGTTTTAACCATTGTATTTCTTGCCGGACTTTATTCCTTGTTGACCATGCCTCGTAGGGAAGATCCAAAAATTACGGTAAGGGAAGGTTTGGTCATTGCATTTTACCCTGGTGCGAACTCAATTCAGGTGGAAAGTCAGCTTACCAAAAAGATTGAAAGCACGATTTTTCAATTTTCAGAAGTACTAAAAAGGAAAACATATTCCACGTCTCGGGATGGGCTTACCATTGTTCAGGTAGAGCTGGAGGAATGGGTGAAAGACCCAGACGTTTTTTGGAACAAACTAAATGTAGCCCTTCAGGTTACCAAAGAGTTGGAGTTACCGCCGGGAGTAGTTGGGCCCGTAGTAAATTCAGATTTTGGTGATACAGAAGCCATAGTTTTGGGGATTACTGCCAAAGGAGAGAACTATCGGCAACTTCAAAAATACACACAAAAAATTGAAGACAAGCTAAGGAGCATCCGCGCCGTTTCCAAAATAAAACGTATAGGGGCGCAACAGGAAGAAATTGTTATAAAGTCCAGTTCTGAAAAGCTCGCTCAATACGGAGTGAAATTTACGGAGGTCATAAAAATTTTAAAATCCCAAAATAATATATACCCCACTGGGAATTTGGAAACCGAAGATAGTAAAGTGCCTTTTTACACCTCTAGTTTTTACTCTACGGAAGAAGAGGTCTCCAAACAAATTGTTGGTACTTCCAGTACCGGAGCGGTTATTAGAATTGGCGATGTAGCAGAGATTACCCGAAAATATAAGGATCCAGATGGCTATACCTCAGTGAATGGGTTGCCGGCCATGATGTTATCTATGCAGATGCAGGAAGGTAATAATATTGTGGACTTTGGTGAAGAAGTTGAAAATCAATTACAAGAGGTACGGGCCCGGTTACCATCTAATGTTGAAATAAGTAGAATTATAGATCAACCGGAATTGGTGGATAACAATGTATCCGATTTTATACGGGAATTCTTCATTGCTATTATATCTGTGGTTATTGTTATCTTGGTATTACTGCCATTTCGTATAGCATTGGTGGCGGCCATGGCAATACCTATGACGATTGCTACTACTTTTGCACTTTTGCATGTATTCGGGATAGAATTGCACCAAGTATCGTTGGCGGCTTTAATTGTAGTTTTGGGGATGGTGGTAGACGATGCCATTGTTATCGCCGATAATTATGTTGAGCTTCTAGACGAAGGTGTAGCTCCCTCTGTAGCTGCTTGGCGAAGTGCAAGCGATTTGATAATACCCGTACTTACTGCTACCGTAACCATTATTGCTGCATTTCTTCCCATGGTCATTTTATCGGGTTCTGTGGGCGAATTTATATTGGCTCTTCCACTAACAGTAACAATCGCTTTGGGGGCTTCGTTTCTTGTGGCGATGGTTTTTACTCCTATTCTATGCCGTTCTTTCATTAAAAGCGGACTTAATAAAGGGGGAAAAGCCGACAGCAGAAAAAAGCCATCCATATTAGACCGGATGCAAAATGTGTACAATAGTGCTTTAGATTGGTGTATGAAAAACAGCAGGCTTACTATCGCAGGTAGTTTGGTGATGGTGGCTATTGGAATTCTCTTATATTTTGTTATTCCGCAGAAGTTTTTTCCGGCAGCCGAGAGAAACCAATTTGTCATTAATTTATGGATGCCATCAGGGACCAATATAGATAAAACCCATGCGGTTGTTACCGAAATAAGCAAAGCAGTAAGCAAAAAAGAAGATGTTACTTCTTATGCAGTTTTTACAGGTAATAGTGCCCCTCGGTTTTACTACAATTTTTCTCCAGAATTTCCAGCTACCAATTTTGCCCAAATATTAATAAACACTACGGATGACGAGGCCGCAGAAAAGATTGCCGAAGAATTGGATACGGAATTAAAAACCCAAGTGCCAGAAGGAAAAGTATTGGTAGAGCTGATGCAACAAGGGACACCATATCTAGCTCCTGTAGAAATTCGGGTAACGGGGGATAAGCTGGCCAGTATTCAAAAAATCGGAAATAAAATAGCACAACTTTTAAAAGACGCAAAGGGGAGTAGGAATGTTCGAAATAACTTTCACGAACCTTATTACGGTTTGGATATTCAGTTAAAACCAGAAGCCAGTAGGTTGGGTTTTACCACCGAAAGTGTAGCCAAAACACTTTATGTAGGTTTTTCTGGAGCCCCAATTACCACTATTTACGAAGGAAGCAATCCTGTGGATTTGGTAATGCAGCTAACCTCCGACAGTCGAAGGAATTTTAATAATTTAGAAAACACCTATTTACCTTCGCCTGCCACCGGCAGCTCCGTTCCTTTGCGACAAATAGCCACGGTAACTCCAAACTGGTTTCCCGGGCGGGTGGTAAGAGGCAATGGTGTAAGAACTATGTCGGTCTTGGCCGATACAGAGGAAAATACGCTTCCTCAACAAATTTTAAATCAGGTAGACGAAGCTATAAAAGATATGGATCTTCCCACGGGTTACCATGTTACCTACGGTGGAGAATATGAAAATAAGGAAGAGACCTTCAGTCAAATGATTGTCGCTTTGGGCATAAGTATAGTATTAATTTTCCTTATTTTATTATTTCAGTTTAAAAACTTAAAGGAAACATTTATCGTAATGTTCACCATTCCATTGAGTTTGTTCGGGGCATTTCTAGGGTTATTAATTACAGGCAATAATTTCGGATTTACTGCTTTTGTTGGCCTTATCAGTTTATCGGGGGTTGTAGTAAGAAACGCCATAATTTTAATAGATTATACCAACGAATTGATAGCAAAAGGGGAGCCTATAAAAGAAGCAGCTTTAGAAGCGGGTAAAAGGCGTATGCGCCCTATTTTTTTAACGGCAATGGCGGCTGCTTTTGGTGTGTTGCCAATGATAATCTCTGGTTCCCCGATGTGGAGTCCGCTTGCCAGTGTATTGGCCGTAGGGGTTATTTGGTCTATGTTAATGGCATTACTAACCATCCCGGTGCTATTCTCGGTAGTCGTTACCCCAAAAGATAAAATGATTAGAGAACAGGAAACGAAATAGTATGACGACCAACAGAAACATAAACAACGTTTTTTTAATAGTATTGCTGTTCCTTTTTGTAAAAATATCGGCACAAGAAACGTATTCCTTGAGTCTGGAAGAGGCCAAAAACCGTGCGTTGTCAAAAAATAAACTTCTTAAAATACAAGAGGAAAAAGTTAGGGAAGCCAATTATAAAATAAATGCTGTTTCGTCTAAAGGAAAACCATTGGTTTATGGAATAGCTAATTATATGCATACGTTTAGGGAAAACAATTTCATAATTCCTGAAGGAGGTATTGGTGATTTTTTAACGGTTCCCATACCGTTTAACGACTTTAACCTGTACAGCGTGGATCAAGATATTTTTACAGCGGGAATTATTGCATACCAACCCATAACACAGCTTTTTCGAATAAGAAACGGAGTGGATGCTGCTACTGCGGAAGCAAGTATGGAACAAACGGAAGCCAGGATAGCATCGGCAAGAATAATTTCTGGCATTGAAAAACTTTTTTATGCGGTAAAAATTGAAGAAGCAAAAATTGCTCAATTGGAAACAGATGTCGCATTGTCTAAAACCAAATTATACGATGTGGAAAGCGCTTTACAGGCAGGAGAAACCAATGAAGTAAGTAGAATGGGGCTACAAGCGGAATTAGCAAAAAAGGAATACGATTTGTTACAAACAGAAATAGACCGGGAGAATTATTTAGCAGACTTGAAGGTAATGTTAGAGTTTGATGAAGCTACAAACCTGCAATTAGACTCGCTTAAAGTGCAACCATATTTGTTAGAGTCTTTTGACTATTATTGGGAGGAAGCACAAAAAAACAGTCCGGAATTGATAAACGCCCAAAAACAGAAAGAAATGGCTCAATATGGGGTTTCTGCCAATAAAAATGTATACCTCCCAGATTTGGGGTTGATAGGTGGTGCGACCTACCAAAATATTGTTCCAGAGTTTCCAGAAACCAATTATTTTATTGGAGCGAACTTAATATGGAATATCATAGGGTTTGGTAACCGAAAATCGGAATTGGCTCAAAGTAAATCTAAAGAAATACAGGCGACTTTATTTGAAGAAAATACCCAATCAGATTTAAAAAATAAAGTAGCAAAGGCATATAAGAATGCCGAACAGGCGGAACGCCTTATTACCATTGCCCAAAAAGCTTACTTTTATAGAAAGGAAGCGTTTAGGATTAAAACAAACGAGCGTAACACAGGATTAACCACCGAAAAGGAACTGTTGGAATTTAAGGTGGAATTGCAAAAAGCAAAACAGGAAGCCTTTGCGGCGTCGCTCAATTTCAATATGGCTGTGTTGGATTTAAAAGTGCTTGCAGGGTTGATAGTTCGTTAAATGCAAACCTTAAAAAAGTAAAGCGGTAATTATGAGCCTAATTCTTTGGCGGGATCCCAAAAATAAGATTCCAAACTTTGAATTTGATTGTCTTTAATCACAACACCTTCATTTTCTAAAAGTTGTTGCATGAGATTGGTGCCTTGAAAATGATGCTTCCCGGTAAGAATCCCTTTTCTATTGACCACTCTGTGGGCTGGAACATCTTCTTTCAGTTTGCTTCCGTTCAAGGCATAACCTACCATTCTGGCACTTCTAGCAGCTCCAAGATATCTCGCGATGGCTCCGTAGGAAGTAACCCTTCCGTAGGGAATTTGCTTGGCAACAACATATACACGATCGAAAAAGCTTTCCTCTTTCATGTTTTAGGAATAAAATAGTCGTAAAAAAGTAATAATGAGGAGAACGGCCATTAAAGCACTTAAAATATAATCGGAATAACGTGCGAAAGTATCGGTTTTCTCTTGAAGCTTATCAAAATAAAATACATACATATACAACATGGCAAAAGTACCAAGCCCAGCGGCGATTATAAAGACCAAAATATCCCACAGTTGAAATTTAATCCATCCAGAGACATTCCAGGCGGCATTCAATCCGCAGAAATAAGCAATGGGAAGCACATTGAGCGCCGAGATAAGCATCCCGGTAAAAAAGGTGTTTTTCTTACTTTTTTTAAGCTTTACAGATTTAAGTTTTTTGGTGTCTTTTTTTCTTTTGGCAAGTATAAAAAAGTAGATGGCAAAAAACGCAAAAACAGCCAATGCTATTTTTAAAAGAATGTCTATTACATTGGGGTTTTTATAAAGATATTTAGAGATTAACACCCCTAAATAGGCTTGGAAAATAACGGTAGTAGACGCACCTGCGGCGAAAATCATTCCCCTTGTTTTTCCTTTTTTAGCACTTGTTTTGGCAGCCGTAATATTAATGAGGCCGGGAAAAACAACCGCCATTATAGCTGCCGAAAAAGTGGCAAAAAAGAGAATGAATAAATGCGACATTAGTTAGGTTTAAACTTAATATACGTAATTGGTTTATTTATTTCAAGATATTGTTTCTCGTAAAAGGTTTGAATCGAGGTTACCTCTGCTGGGCTGCCTTCGTTCTTGTAGATATTATGGTTGGCATAAAGCACTTCAAAATCAAGACCATGCAATAAACCAAGTGTGTAGCCATGCATAAACTCACTGTCGGTTTTTAAATGTACTACACCATTGTCATTTAAAATCTTATTGTATCGGGTTAAAAAATCGCTGTTTGTTAAGCGGTGCTTAGTACGCTTGTATTTTATCTGTGGATCTGGAAAAGTAATCCATATTTCATCGACTTCATTTTCTGCAAAAATATATTCAATGAGCTCTATTTGCGACCTTACAAAAGCAACATTGTTTAATTTTTCTTCGACCGCTGTTTTGGCGCCCCTCCAGAAACGGGCTCCTTTTATGTCGATACCTATATAGTTTTTCTTGGAATCCCTTTGTCCTAAATTTACAGTATATTCTCCCTTTCCACAGCCGAGCTCCAATACTATGGGGTTGTTATTTTTAAAGAAATCGGACTTCCATTTTCCTTTTAAATCGAATTCGCCGTTTACCAATTCTTCACGCGAAGGCTGCACCACATTACCAAATGTCTCGTTTTCCTTAAAGCGTTTTAGTTTGTTTTTACTCCCCACAACAATTATTTAATTAAAAGGCAAAATTAAGGAAATCTTTCATAGGGAAAAATTAACTTCATTTGTAGTTATGGTTAAAAGGAAAAGAATTTTAATAGCTCCGTTAAATTGGGGGCTCGGGCATGCCACGCGGTGTATACCTATTATTAGGTCGCTTCTAGAAAATAACTTTGAGCCAATTATCGCTTCCGATGGAGAAGCTCTCAAACTACTTCAAAAAGAATTTCCTCAATTACAAACAGTGGAATTACCTTCCTACAAGATTAAATATGCGGAAAAGGCAAAACACTTCAAACTAAAAATGCTATGGGATTCACCCAAGATATTAAAAGCGATATCAAAGGAAAAAAAACATACCAAGGCACTTGTAAAAGAATTGGAAGTGGATGGGATTATTTCAGATAACCGTTTGGGGGGTTACTCCAAAAAAGTGCCATCGGTGTTTATTACCCATCAATTAAATGTTTTAACGGGTAATACCACATGGTTCAGCTCTAAGGTTCATCAAAAAATAATAAAAAAGTTTACAGAGTGTTGGGTGCCCGATGTAGAAGGTGAACCTAATTTAAGTGGGAGGCTGGGGCATTTAAAAGGTGGAGAGCTTCCTATAAAGTATATAGGTGTACTGAGTAGGTTGGTTCCCCAAGATCTTCCTATAAAATATAGATTGATGGTACTTATTTCTGGACCAGAACCACAGCGGAGCATGCTTGCCGATCATTTGTTAAGTGAAATTAAAGAATTTAAGGGAAAGGTACTTTTTGTAAGGGGTAAAATTGAAGAGAGACAAGAAGTAGTGCTTAGGGATCATATAGAAATCTATAATTACATGAGTTCTGCGGAATTGGAGCACTCGTTCAACCAAAGTGAAATGGTGCTTTCCCGTTCGGGCTATACCACGGTTCTTGATTTAGCCAAACTGAAGAAAAAAGCATTTTTTATTCCTACACCAGGGCAATATGAACAAGAATATTTGGCAGAAAGACTTCAGGAAGAAAGCTTGGTTCCTTATTGCAAGCAGGAAGAATTTAAAATAGAAATGTTGGAAAATGTGAAAGATTATAAGGGATTGGGCGGAATTGAATCAACTGTCGACCTTAGCAGCCTTTTTGAACTTTTCTAGTGTAAAAGAAAACTCAGAGCCCACCCCATAAACGCTTTCCACGTATATTTTTTCTTTATGGGCCTCTATAATGTGTTTTACAATAGAGAGTCCTAAACCAGAGCCTCCCTCTTTTCGACTTCCACTTTTATCCACGCGGTAAAAACGCTCGAACAAACGTGGAATATTTTGTTTTTCGATGCCCTCCCCATTATCGGTTACCCGAACGATAATTTTATTTTTTACTAAGTTTTCAATACTAATTTCTGTGGTGCCTCCTTCTTTTCCATACTTAATGGAGTTTACCACGAGGTTGGTAACCACCTGTTGAATTCGGTCTTTATCGGCAAATACCATTACTGGCTGGTAAAACTGATCGAACGTAAGTGTGATTTTCTTTTTATTGGCTTTCATCTCCATCAAATCAAACACACTTTGGATTAAATCCACCACATCAAACTCTTCACAGTCCAAATTGAGATCACCAGCTTCCAGCTTGGTAATCATATCTAGATCTTTTACAATGTAAATAAGTCTTTCAACTCCCTTACTGGCGCGGCTTAAATATTTTTTACGAATGCTTTTATCGTCCATGGCGCCGTCTAAGAGGGTAAGTATATACCCTTGTACGGTAAACAGCGGTGTTTTGAGTTCGTGAGAGACATTTCCTAAAAATTCTTTTCGGTACCCTTCCCTAATTTTAAGGGTTTCGATCTCCAATTTTTTATTTGCAGCAAACTTTTCAATCTCCTCGGTAAGCGTACGCATATCCGTAGTAATGGGCTGGTCTTGAAATGTAGAGGATTCTAAAAGGGAAACGTCGTCGTATATTTTTTTTACGCGTCGGTAAATAAATTTTTCCACCCGGTATTGAACAATAAAAAAGGATAGAAAAAATACAATTACAGAAAATAAGATGATAAAAAGTAAAGTGTCTATTTCCAAATAAAAAAAACCGATCAATATCACGCCAGTCATAAGCGTTATGAGGGCGGAGGACCGAAGCGCAAAGCGATATGATTTTTTTAATTTTGTTTTCAAATAGGACTTTTTAACCAGCTAAAGTTACAATAAATAGATTTATAATAAAGAAGCTACACCGCATATTTATGAGAGTGCTGCACTTCTTTCGTCCGCTAGTGGAGACGTCTTTTCGAGGCCAGTTCTTTGAGTGGCCATGACGACTTCTCTCAAAGAGAGGTGGACTTAATTTATAGAAGAATATATTTATTAACCGCTATTAAAGAGATGTTATAACACGAACTTATAGCCAACCCCTTTTACGGTTTTAAAATGATCGTCCCCAATTTTCTCACGAAGTTTTCTAATGTGTACATCGATGGTTCTACCACCCACAATTACCTCATTACCCCAAACCTTATCTAGAATTTCATCTCTTTTAAATACTTTGCCTGGGCGGCTCGCTAATAAAGAAAGTAATTCAAATTCTTTTCTAGGTAATATTATTTCGTCCCCAGATTGAATAATCTTGTATTCATCTCGGTTTATGGTAATGTCTCCAACTTTAACAATGCTTTCTACCGTTTCTTCTTCATCTTTTAAACGTCTCAATAAAGCTTTTACCTTGCTTACCAATACTTTGGGTTTTATAGGCTTGGTAATATAGTCGTCTGCACCCGCATCGAATCCCGCAACTTGAGAGTAATCTTCCCCACGTGCGGTTAAGAAAGTGATAATGGTGTCTTTAAGATCAGGAGATTTTCGTATTTGTTCGCAAGTTTCAATCCCGTCCATTTCGGGCATCATAACATCGAGAATGATGAGGTGTGGCTTTTCTTTTTTTGCTTTGGCAATGGCATCAATTCCATTTTTGGCGGTGGTAACATTGTAACCTTCAGAAGATAAATTGTATCCAACGATCTCTAAAATATCCGGTTCGTCGTCTACTAATAGAATTTTAATTTCCCTCTTTTTCATGAGTTTTTTAAAGTTTAATCCCAGTAATCGGGGTTAAGTTATGTATGCTGAATCGTTCTGCGGTAAAGCATTTTTTAAGTTGGTGGAAGGCGTATAACTTCAACATAATAAGTGTTTTAAAATAACGAATGTTATGCTTTCCGACGTCAAAAGTAAAGATAATATTAAAATATCAAAGCACTTAACATTCATTTAATATCGTAACACAAACGTAACATAGCACTCATTTAGGTTTAACACGTGGGTAACTTGTTTTATGTAGAACGCTCGTTTATTTGCATCGGAATTAAAATTAAACAATGAAACATTTATTCACAGTTCTAATACTGTTTGTAAGCGCCCTAATGGCAGCGCAGGAAGCTAAAGGTTCTATCGTAGGAACCATTACTGATAAAGAAATGAATAACGACCCCCTACCTTTTGCAAATGTGCAAATAGAGGGTTCCACAAAAGGAACTACAACCGATATGGATGGGCTTTATGAAATAGCCAATGTAGATCCAGGAACCTATACCTTGGTAATTAGTTTTGTGGGGTACGAAACCTTAAAAGTACCCAATATTAAAGTAGAAGCGGGCAAAGTTACCGAACTTAATACCGCTCTAGGGGCAAGTAGTGTAAGTCTAGACGAAGTGGTCGTTACTACAACTGTTCGAAGAGATTCTGAAACTGCTTTATTGTTAGATCAAAAGAAGGCGATTGAGATTAAAGAAAGTATAGGGGCGCAGCAATTAACTAAAATTGGAGTTTCCGATGCAGCAACGGCAACATCTAAGATTTCTGGCGTTACTACAAGTGAGGCTTCAGGGGATGTTTTTGTGCGAGGATTGGGTGACCGTTATTTATCGACTACTTTAAATGGCTTGCCGATACCTTCAGATGATGTAGAAAGAAAAAATATTGATTTAGGACTTTTCTCAACTAAAGTTTTGGAAAATGTAGGGATTAGTAAAACGTACTCTACAAGTGGATATGCCGATCAGGCTTCTGGTAATATTGATGTTACTAGTCGACAACTAAATGGAAGTGAAGAGCTTAGTGTTGGTATAAGAGGAGGTGTAAACACAAATGTAATGAAGGATGGAGTTTTTAATGATTTTAAAGTTTCTCCAAATAATAGTGATATTACTGTAGGTTTTTACGATCCTAGTTTATCTCCTGATGAGGCTATTACTGGTCAGGGATGGGATCCAGTAACTGCTAGCACTCCATTAGATTATAGGTATGCACTTACAGCTGGTAAGAAATTTGGCGACAAATTCTCAATACTATTTACAGGGTCTCAATCTGTATCTAACAATTATAGAGAGGGAGTTTTTAAACAATTCCGTTCGAACAACCGAGATGTTGATTTTACGGATGCAACAAATTGGAATAAGGATTATAATACCACAGCGTTGGTAGATTTAACTTATTTCATTAACAAATCTCATAAATTAAAAGCAGTAAGTATGTTTATCAACCGTCTTCAAGATCAGGTTTTTGAAGCGGGTAGAAATGGTGAAGGTTTTGTTTTTGAAGAAACAGCACCAGTTGAAGGTTTGGGTCAATTTATACGAGATCAGAATACAAGACAAACACAACTTTGGGTGAATCAGTTGTTTGGTACACACCAACTTTCAGATAGAAATGAATTTACTTGGGGTGGTGCTTATAATATTGTAAATGCTGATGAACCGAATAGAATTAGGAATGAATTCAATATTGATCCGAACGATCCTACTTTTGTACAATTTGGGAGAAATGGGGGTTTTCAGCAGCGTAAGTCGACCCAAAAAATAGATGATGCTGAGTACAATGGATTTTTGAATGATGAGTTCAAAGTCATTGATGATGAAAATAAGTCTTTTAGAGTGAATTTGGGAGGTAACGTTAGGTATAAAACGAGAGATTTTAATTCTCAATTCTTTGGAGTAACGGAAACTTCTTTGAATGCTGTAAACCCTGATTCTGTAGATGATTTAGACGATGTTTTTACAGATGAAAATTTTCAAAATGGAAGATTGAGATTTCAATCATTACCTGAGGATTTATATGAAGGTACTTTAGGGGTATACGCCGGCTATGCTAACTTTAATGTTGCTCTGGAAAAATTCAACTTTAATGTAGGATTGCGATATGAAAAAGACAATATTGATGTTGATTACATGGTTAACAATTTCCCGAATGGGGCAACTTCAAAAGAGTATTCTAATATATATCCAAGCTTAAACTTTAAGTATAATTTCAATGAGCAACATGGATTGCGTTTTGCAGCCAGTAGAACCATTACCTTGCCTGAGTTTAAAGAAATTGCTCCATTTGAATACGTGTCGCCTACAGGTCAAATTACAAGAGGTAATCCAGGTATCGAGGCCTCTACAAACTTAAATTACGATATTAAATACGAGTTTTTTCCAAATGCAGGTCAATTAATTTCATTAGCAGGATTTTATAAAGTTATTGATGATCCTATAAACAAAGTACAGGATCGAGGTGCAGCCGGAATATTTTCTTTCTTCAACGCTGGGGATCAGGCAAGAGTTTCTGGTTTAGAGCTAGAGACGAGGGTAGATCTTATTTCTTCTCCAGAACCAGATTCTGGTTATGATTTAAATCTGAATCTGAACGTAACACGTATGTGGCATCAGCAGGATTTAAAAGATGTTTTTGATGAAAATGGAAATTTTGTTAGAACATTTAGATACAATAATAAGTCTGAAACTGGACTTCAAGGGGCATCAGATTGGATTGTGAATACTTCATTAGGTTTCTCAACAAAAACACAAAATGAATTTAATGCTACCTTAACAGCAAACTACGCTTCAGATAGGATATTTGCATTGGGAGCTCCGGAAATTCAAACACAGGCAGATATACAATACAACGAAGAAATAATAGAGCAAGGCTTTGTCACTTTAGATGCAGTTATTTCAAAGGATTTAGGTGAACATTGGAATCTAAGATTGATTGGAAGAAACCTTTTGAATCCGGATATAGAGAGAACTCAATTGGTTAGGCCTGTTGCAACTGGAATAGAAACCAATGAAGTGGTAAGGTCTTACCAAAACGGAGTTCAAGTTAGATTAGGAATTAGTTACACATTTTAAATAAATTTTAACCGCTTAGCGGGTTAGTCAATTAAACATCTCAAAAACAATTAATTAAACTTTAGATTATTATGAAAAACAGAATGATTAAAATTTCAGCTTTAACAGCGCTTTTTTGCAGCCTTGTTCTGATTGGTTGTAGTAGCGATGATGATGGCGGTGGAACACAGCCACCTGTAGAGAGCAATGTTCTTACCGGAGACTTAACTGAGGATAGAACTTTAGACCCAACTATACAATATAGAGTACAAGGGAGTTTCCAAGTTACTGATGGAGTTAAATTAACTATTCCTGGCGGAACTCAAATCGTTTCTGATAGAGGAACTGGTAACTTTATTGCGGTATTGCAAGGTGGTGAAATAGACGTTCAAGGTACTGCTTCAAATCCAGTACTTATGACATCTGCTGAAGGAAACCCTGGGGACTGGGGAGGTTTATTGCTTTGTGGAAAAGCCACCACAACTGCAGGGGCTAATTCTATTGCTGAAGTAGGAGGATTAGTTTATGGAGGTACTGACGATTCCGACAGCTCTGGGTCTATAGATTACTTAACTATTGTTGGTTCAGGAGCACAAATTAATGCAGATTCTCAGTATAATGGACTTTCGCTTTATGCCGTAGGTTCTGGAACATCAATTAGCAATGTTGCCATTATTGATGGTGCAGATGATGGTGTAGAGTTTTTCGGTGGTACTGTTTCTGTATCTAACATATATTTAGAGAATAATCAAGATGATGCTGTAGACTGGACTGAAGGTTGGAATGGAACTGTTACAAATACTTATGTATTACACACGGTTGATGGGTTTTCTACTGCAGTTGAAGCAGATGGAGCAAATAACAATCCTAAGTTAGAAAACTTTACTGCAGTTTCAACTGTTGGTGGTTTAGCATTACAGTTCAAAAAAGAATCCGGAGCAACTATAGACAATCTTTCTTTAACAGGATATGATTCTAGTTTAGATTTCCCAGATAACGGAGCTTTAACTAATGTTAAAATTGAAGGTGAGGATGCCAATCCAGAATCTACTTATACAACTCCTCCAACTGTAAACATCGATATGTTTTCATGGGTTTCTACTGAGGTTGTTGTAGATCCAACCTTACTTCAAGGTACTGTAGAGGGCGAAGTAACTCTGGATGCATCTGTTGAGTACACATTAAATTCATCTTATGTGGTTCAAGATGGTGGTAAGCTAATAATCCCAGCTGGAACAAAAATCACTGCAAGATCAGGTGGTACAGATGTTTATATTGCTGTACTTCAAGGAGGTGAAATAGATATTCAAGGTACTCCTGAAAATCCAGTTGTGATTTCTTCTGTAGAAGGTAACCCAGAAGATTGGGCAGGTTTAACAATTTGTGGTAAAGCTACCACTACTGCAGGAGCTGGTACAATTGCAGAAATCGGTGGATTTGTATACGGAGGTAACGACGACACAGACAATTCAGGAAGTATTAAGAATCTTGTTTTAGTTGGTACTGGTGCACAAATCAATTCTGAGTCTCAGTACAATGGGATTTCTTTCTACTCCGTAGGATCTGGAACAGTCGTTGAAAATATTGCGATCATCAATGGTGCGGATGATGGAGTTGAGTTCTTTGGAGGTACTGTTTCAGCAACGAATCTATATTTGGAAAATAACCAAGATGATTCTGTGGATTGGACTGAAGGTTGGAGTGGTAATATAACCAATACGTACGTTTCTCACACGGTAGCAGGTTTCTCTACTGCTATTGAAGCAGATGGTGCAAACGGTAATCCTAATATAGTAAACTTTACTGCTGTATCAACTGTAGATGGTATAGGGTTACAGTTTAAGAAGCAATCTGGAGCTACTATATCTAATATCTTCTTAGATGGGTATGCTACAAATGTAGATTTCCCTGATAATGGAGGTGCTCCTGCTAATGTTATTATAGATGGTACTCCATTGACTGGACCTTCAGACGATGTATTCAGTGATGGTACTGCCGTTGATATTTCTACGTGGACATGGAAAGATGCTAGACTTTAAGAAGTAAAATTAGTATTTTAGAAATAATATATAACCACCCCGACAATAAAAGTCGGGGTGGTTTTTTTATGCCCAAATTGTCATGTCGATCCCGAAGCCTCGGGTGAGATATCACATAAACTTGCCTCAGTACGGTTTTTTCTTTAAAAAAAGATAGCTCATGGATCCAGCCAAATTAGTTTTTATTGCAATGCCCTTCTTTTATAATAAGTGATTACTTATCTAGATGAGACTTCTCCACCCACTCTTACGGTTGGCATCGAGGAGACCAGTGCGTCATATCGATCGCAGGGAGATATCACATAACCCTACTCAAAGAATTTTACACTACCTGGTTATTCAGTGTTTCCCATTTGGGATTAAAACTTGTTATCAGTTGATTTTTCTTTTCTCTACGCCATTTTTTAAGTTCTTTTTCCCGCTTGATGGCTTCCAAAGGGGTTTCAAAACCTTCATAATACACCAAGTAAAAACAACTGTATTTGCCTGCGAATGATTTTTTAAGGTTTTGGCTATCAAAATAATGTTGGGATAGTCTTCTTTGGATATTGTTTGTTACTCCAATATAAAGGGTAGTTCGGTATTGATTGGTTGTTATGTAAAGGAAAAAATTGTAGAGTATGGAATAAAGATAGTAAGACTTCATATTAAATTCGCTTTGCCTAAGTATTGGGACGCAATAGTAGGATGGGACCTCTCTTCCAGCCCTAACGGCCAGCATCGAAGTGACCAGTGCGTCATATCGATCTTGAAGCCTCGGGGGATATCACAAAAGGCTATTACCAAGCGGCATGCTACTTTTAACTAGCGCTTCACATGATCTAAAAGATTTATTTAAAACACATAAAAAAGCCCGGATCTTCACCCGGGCTTAACGCACTAATATACTAAGATGTTAGGTTTAGCGTAATCGATCCACAGATTTTACAAGATCTTCGTCCTTTTTAATGGCCCTGTTGGCCAACACTAAAAAAACGATAGAAACAATAGGTAGAAGCATCCCAATACCCTTCTCAGAAACGTTGGTTTCTCCGGATAAGATTAGCGACCGATAAACGAAAAATCCTAGTAAAAAAAGATTGAGTATTATGTTCAATCTGTTCAACACAAATTGATTTTTTCTTTTCTTATATAAAAATATAGTTACAAAGGCCAAGATTGCAGAAACAGCAAATAGGGCAGAATACAAAATATCATTATCAGCATAAACAGCTTCCCCCTTATTATCTGTCCAAAGGTATACCCAAAATGGTAAAACCCCGCTGATAATAACAACTAGAAGTAGGTAAATGCTCTGTATACGTTGTAACACTTTTTTAATTTTTCTTCCGCAAAAATAGCGTTCTTTTTTAAAAATTGTGCTTGTTTATTAAAATTTATTTGTATTATTGCCTAGTCAATTCGAAACGAGTGCTTTACTGCGTTTCATTTTGAACTTCATATAGAATTTTCACGAAAAGATACATTTTCACCTCAAACCAATAATAAATTATTTATTTAATCAATGTTTGAAATTTCAGATTTAAAAGCAAAAAAACTTGCTGAGTTACATGAGATTGCCAAAGTGGCGGGTATTCCTAAATACAAATCTCTCAAAAAGAACGATTTAATATATCAGATATTAGATGTACAGGCTGCGAGTCCAGAGGCGGTAGCAAAAGAAAAGGCAAAAGCGGAGAAAGATAATGCAGGCGAGAAGAAGAGCGCTCCTAAGCCTACCCCGAGAAAAAGAACACGTACTACCAAAAAACCTACCAATAACCAACCTTCCGATTCTAAAAACACTCCTCAAAAAACTTCAGAAAATACTAAGCCAGAAGCTAAGAAAGAGGAAGTGGCTCCTGCTAAGCAGGCACCAAAGCAGGAAAATAATGCTCCTAAAAAGGAAGAGTCGAAAAAAACACAAAATAATAATAGAAACACCAACGATTCTAAAAATACAAAACAGCGCAAGGATAGCAATAGCAACAACAGCAACGCTTCGCGCAACCAAAACCAACCGCAACAGCACAAGAAAAACAACAATGCTCCCAAAGACAGGGATAATTACGATAAGGAAAAGAAAAACCGTTACCGTGAGCCCGATTTTGAGTTTGATGGTATTGTAGAAAGTGAAGGGGTGTTGGATATAATGCAGGATGGCTACGGTTTTTTAAGAAGTAGCGATTACAATTATTTATCTTCCCCTGATGATATTTATGTTTCCCAATCACAAATTCGTTTATTCGGTTTAAAAACTGGAGATACCGTAAAGGGAACCGTACGGCCACCAAAAGAAGGGGAAAAATATTTTCCTTTGATTAAGGTGAATCAAATTAACGGACTCGACCCACAAGTGGTGAGGGATCGTGTTTCTTTTGAACATTTAACTCCATTGTTTCCTAATGAAAAATTTAGGCTAGCTGAAAAGCAAAGCACAATGTCTACACGTATTGTAGATTTGTTCTCCCCAATTGGGAAAGGACAACGTGGAATGATAGTTTCCCAGCCAAAAACGGGAAAAACAATGTTGTTGAAAGATATTGCCAACGCCATTGCAGCCAATCATCCAGAGGTTTTTCAATTGATCTTGTTAATCGATGAGCGCCCGGAAGAGGTTACAGACATGCAACGCCATGTGAGAGGGGAAGTAATTGCTTCTACCTTCGATGAACCTGCAGATAGACACGTAAAAGTGGCCAACATTGTTTTGGAAAAAGCAAAACGACTGGTAGAATGTGGGCACGATGTGGTAGTTCTTTTAGACTCCATTACGCGTTTGGCACGAGCTTATAACACAGTGCAGCCAGCCAGTGGTAAAGTATTGAGTGGGGGTGTAGATGCCAATGCCTTGCATAAACCTAAGCGTTTCTTTGGTGCTGCCAGAAATATTGAAGGCGGTGGTTCTTTAACAATTATTGCGACCGCACTTACCGATACAGGTTCTAAAATGGATGAGGTTATTTTTGAAGAGTTTAAAGGAACGGGTAACATGGAACTGCAGTTGGATAGACGTATTTCCAACAAACGTATCTTCCCAGCAATCGACTTAATTTCTTCTTCTACCCGTCGCGACGACTTATTATTGGACGAAAATTCCATTCAGCGTATGTGGATTATGCGTAAGTATCTATCGGATATGAATCCGATTGAAGCCATGGAGTTTATGGAGCAACGTATAAAAATGACTAAAAACAATGAAGAATTTTTAATGACGATGAATCAATAACTGTAAACGTCTTCGCGAGGAGGTACGACGCAGCGATCTCTTGAATTGTAGATAGATTTATAAACAGCATGAAATGTCACCCTGTCCCGAAGTATCGGGAGTCGAAGGGTGACATTTTGTTTTACGATCTTTTTTTCTTCACTTGAATGGAAAGTCTAAAATAGAGCGATCGTGCAATCATTATCAAAACAATAGCAAACGGAAATGCAAAGATAAGTGTGGCCGCTTGCAAGGCTTTTAATCCTCCGCCGGCCAATAGAATAATGCAAAGCACGGATAAAACAATCCCCCAAGTTACTTTTAATCGCAGTTTCGGGTCTAAATCTCCTTCAGAAGTCATCATGCTAATAACATAAGTAGCCGAATCGGCAGAAGTAATTAGGAAAGTAAACAGCAAAATGATGGCTATGGTGGAAGTAATGCTCGAAAACGGCAATTGTTCAAAAAGCAAAAAGGTCCCTAGACTTACATTGTCGAGAATTTCGCTGCCAATGGTAGTATTGGTAAAAAGTTCGAGTTCAATGGCATTACCGCCAAAAACCGAAAACCAAAAGATGCTGAAAAGGGTGGGAATCAAGAGGCATCCTACAATGAGTTCC
This sequence comes from Galbibacter sp. BG1, assembly GCF_013391805.1. GTDB lineage: Bacteria > Bacteroidota > Bacteroidia > Flavobacteriales > Flavobacteriaceae > Galbibacter. Next base: position 1,858,050 of record NZ_CP058364.1, read on the forward strand.
CGAACAGTTCTTCCTTTGGAAATACGGGCAATAAAAATCCCTACAAAAGGAGACCATGCAATCCACCACGTGAAATAAGTTAGCGTCCAATCGCCCATCCACCTTTCGTATTGAGGCTCGTAAGGATCCACTTTAAAACTGAATTCTGGCAACTTTTGTATGTATTGGCCTATGGAATCTACAAAAACCTTTGTATCGAAAAGGGAAGAGCCTGCCAAAAACACAAATAGTAAAAGCGCAATCGCCACGATCATATTGGCATTTGAAAGTATTTTAATTCCTTTGTCCAATCCTGTGGAAGAAGAAATAATAAATATTACAGTAATTAAAATAGTAATACAAGCATATCCGAAGAAATTGGAAGTGTCCCAGTCAAAAACATAATCCAGTCCTTGGCTTATTTGTATAACCCCAAGTCCTATGGAGGCGCTTACCCCAAAGATTACGGCAAGAATAGAAACCAAATCGATTATCGATTTTAGGATTTTTCCAGTGGATTTATTAGAGGTAAAATTGAGTACACTAGACGATATTAGATATTTTTTTCTTTTTCTAAATCCGTAATAAGCGGTGCCCAAAGCACAAATAGTATAAATGCCCCAAGCGTGAAATCCCCAATGAAAGGCTGTTAGCGAGATGGCTTCTTTGGCCGCTTCAATGCTTCCAGGATCGGCGAGCGGTGGTTTTAAAAAATGATGCGTTGGTTCTGCAGTCCCGTAAAATAAAATTCCTACCCCCATTCCGGCCGAAAAAAGCATGGAATACCAAGAAAAATTGGAAAATTCCGGACGTTGATCCGGGGCTCCCAAAACAACGCTTCCAAACCTACTGGATGCCAAGAATATCAAGAAAATTAAGAAAGAGGAGGCGAGCAATACATAAAACCAACTGAGATTGTAAGCAATAAACGCAGATATATCATCGGCCAAATGGATGAGTTTGTCCCCGGCGAGGACCGCAAAGACAATAACAATAAAAGTAATGATTAAGCTGGCCCAAAAATTAATCCCGATAATGGATTTTTCTTCTTCCCTTATATCATTAACAGAACGACGAATGTCCTCCAGTTCATTTTCAATAAGTTTCTGCCGAAAGGTTTTTTTCTTTTGCTCAATTATTTTGTAGGTTCTAGACTTAGAAAGGTCGAGTTCCCTGCGCAGTTCAATCTCGTACTCTTCCACCATCGAGTCTATTTCTAGCTGTACCTGGGGATTCGTAATTTCATTTGGGTTTTTAGAATCTTGATTGTTGTCCACCATAATAATTTGTAGTTTGAGGTGGGGGAGATTAAAACATCTACTTACAAGATAAGGAATAATTTAAACTTATGTAGGTTGATGAAACTTCATATTAATTTTGGGTTTCTAAAACGTTGTAGGTTATAGCTCTGTTAACGAGCAGATTATTTAAATATTATTTTTTAATTTGAAGCAAAACCAACAGAACTATGCAAACACTAAAAAGATTTCTTACTCCCATTATTTTATTCATTATATCGATTTTCTTTAAATCTGGAGCTAAGACATTTCTCAATTTTAATGAAGAAACCTCTTTTTTGGTCGGAAAGTTAAGTTCTATCTTGCTTATCATAAGTGTGGCTTGGGGACTTATTGTTTTAGTGAAGGTTTTAAAAATGCGCTATTTAAGGCATTATGATCTGCAGACTGAAAATAACTTAGATGCCAGAAAGCTTTATACTCAATTCAATATTCTAGAACGTATTATCATCTTTATCATTATTATTATTGCGGTAGCGGTAACTTTGATGCTTTTTGACGGTGTCCGTAAAATCGGATTGAGTTTGTTTGCTTCCGCTGGGGTTGCAGGTATTATCTTAGGTTTGGCAGCACAAAAGGCCATTGGTACCATTTTAGCCGGATTGCAAATTGCCATTTCCCAACCTATAAGAATAGACGATGTGTTGGTAGTGGAAGGTGAGTGGGGTTGGGTAGAAGAAATCACCCTTACCTTTGTAGTATTGCGTATATGGGATAAAAGACGGTTGATTCTTCCTACCACGTATTTTATTGAAAAGCCTTTTCAGAATTGGACACGTAACAGTGCCGATATTTTAGGGACTGTTTTTATTTATACCGACTATAACGTTCCTTTTGACGAACTTCGGAAAGAATTAACAAGGCTTCTCGAAGGAACCGATCTTTGGGATGGTAAAGCCAATGTGCTTCAGGTAACAGATAACAAACAGAATTATGTGGAGATTCGCGCTTTAATGAGTGCGAGCACCTCTCCGAGGGCATGGGATTTACGAGTGTATATTCGGGAGAAACTAATCACCTTCATTCAAGAAAACTATCCAGATAGTTTCCCAAAAACCCGGGTGTTGGTAAATGAATCTTCAAAATTGGAAATAAATAATTCTCAACATTCATAAATCGGTTTCAATCTACATTTTACTTCAAAATAGTAGGAAATGGATCCATTTTCCGAAGATAGCGCTGTCATATGGCATAAACACATTATGATATAGTTAACCATTTTTGTAGATTTGTTTTGCTATTTTACGCAGCAGCTGAATAGAAGTTTGGCTTCAGAAAACAAAAAACCTACATGGGAAAAGAAAAAGTTATCTTGGTTGATAATAACGACCGGCAAATTGGATTAATGGAAAAAATAGAGGCACATGAAAAAGCTTTGCTGCACAGGGCATTTTCGGTGTTTGTTTTTAATGATGCTGGAGAAACCATGATTCAACAAAGGGCAGCACACAAATACCATTCCCCTGGATTGTGGACCAATACCTGTTGCAGTCACCAAAGGGAAGGGGAAAGCAATATAGAAGCAGGGAAGAGACGGTTACAGGAAGAAATGGGGTTTAGCACCGAATTGGAAGAAGTGCTTTCTTTTATATATCACGCACCCTTCGATAATGGACTCACCGAACACGAATACGACCATATTTTGGTGGGTAAATTTAACGGGACGCCTCACATCAATCCAGATGAGGTAGCCTCTTGGAAATGGATGTCTTTAAAAGATATTCAAGAAGACATGAAGGTAAATCCAGATTTGTACACTGCATGGTTTAAAATAATCTTCGAAAAATTCTACGCACATATCGAAGAGCAATCATCTACCGTATTATGAAATTAAAAGTAAGCAGGAAAGCACATTTTAATGCGGCACATCGATTGTTTCGCAAAGATTGGGATGATGATAAAAACAAAAAAGTTTTTGGCAAGTGCAGTAATCCGCACTTTCACGGGCATAACTACGATCTTATTTTAAGTGTTACAGGTAAAATTGATCCCGAAACCGGATTTGTAATCGATTTGAGCGTTTTAAAAGAGCTTATTCAAATAGAGGTAGAAGATTACTTAGATCATAAAAATTTAAATGTAGAGATCGAAGAATTTAAAAATTTAAATCCAACTGTAGAGAACATAGCTGTGGTTATTTATAACCGGTTGAAACCGTCTTTAGAAAACTTCGATTTGGAAGTAAAGCTCTACGAGACTCCAAGGAATTTTGTTACCTATAATGGAGAATAGCTAAGCAACTCATAACTCAGTAAAAAAATATAAATAACCAAGAATGAAACCGTATCCAATTAAATTTACCCCGATTTTTAAAGAGTATCTCTGGGGAGGAACCAAACTCAAAGAAGTATTAGATAAAAATGTAACTACAGAAACAGCCTCCGAGAGTTGGGAGTTGTCTGGTGTAGAAGGCAATGTATCCGTAGCTAATAATGGGGATTTAAAAGGGAAAAGCCTACAGGAGCTTATAGATGCATATCCTGAAGATTTATTGGGGAAAGGTGTTTTTAATCGCTTCGGAAATAAATTTCCAATACTCATAAAATTTATCGATGCTAAATTGGATTTATCGGTGCAGTTGCACCCTAATGATGAATTGGCTAAAGAAAGACACAATTCTTTCGGTAAAACCGAAATGTGGCATGTAATGCAAGCAGATCCCGGTTCTAAATTAATAGTTGGTTTTAAGGAGACACTTACTAAAGAGACTTATTTAGAGCATTTAAAAAACGGGAAGCTGTTGGAAATCCTCAATCAAGAAGAGGTTAAGGCTGGCGATACGTATTTTATAAACACCGGAAAAGTACATGCCATTGGAGCGGGTATTTTGTTGGCGGAAATTCAACAAACTTCTGATGTTACCTATAGAATTTACGATTACGATCGAAAAGATAAAGAGGGGAATACGCGGGAGCTCCATACGGAGCAAGCGGTAGATGCGATTGACTATGAAAAGAAAGACGATTATTTGGTAACGTATTCCAAAGAGTACAATTCGTCCAACAACATGGTTACTTGCGATTATTTTATTACCAATTACTTAAACGTAGTGGGAACTTTTGTAAAGCAATTGGTAAATCGCGATTCGTTCACCATTTATATCTGTGTGGATGGAAAAGCACAAATTACAGCTGGCGAAACTACGGAAAGCTTGAACAAAGGCGAGACGATTTTAATTCCTGCCGTTGCAAACGAGGTGAGTATAAGTGCCAAGGATGCTAAAATTTTAGAGGTTCATATTTAAAAATGCACTACTTTTGCTGGCAAAATAATTAGTATGGCTAGTATAAAAGATTTAAAGAAGGATATCAATTTTGTTTTAGGGGATATTATCGAGGCGGTTTATCTATGGGAAATAAGTACCGATAACAAGAATTCTAAAGAAGGAGATAAAATTATTGATGAAGCGATAGCTGTTTTCGACGAGCTTATTGAGAAAGTAAACAATAAAGAGGTTGAAAATAGAAGCGCGCACCTGAAGGCGGTTAATAAAGAGTTGGAAGAAAAGGCATCTTCTTTAATAGAAAAGCTTAATAAGCTTCCGGTGTCTTAAATGACAATCCACAAAAAATAAAAATTTCTTTTTAAAAAGTTTGCTAAAATAATTTTCAAGATTATATTTGCGCACTTTTTAAGGGAATTGCCGATGTAGCTCAGCTGGCTAGAGCAGCTGATTTGTAATCAGCAGGTCGTGGGTTCGAGTCCCTCTATCGGCTCTAAAGCCTCTTCACACCGAAGAGGCTTTTTTTATGCACATATTTCAAGAAAATTATTATTTAATGAGAGGGACGAGAAGCCTGTCCCGATCGAAAAGAATTGGAGCATCGGGGAGTCCCTCTATCGGCTCTAAAGCCTCTTCATATCGAAGAGGTTTTTTTATGCACATATTTCAAGAAAATTATTATTTAATGAGAGGGACGAGAAGCCTATCCCGATCGCAAGGAAGTGGAGCATCGGGGAGTCCCTCTATCGGCTCCAAAGCCTCTTCATATCGAAGAGGCTTTTTTTATGTTCATATTTCAAGAAAGCTATTGTTTAATGAGAGGGACGAGAAGCCTGTCCCGATCGCAGAGAATTGGAGCATCGGGGAGTCCCTCTATCGGCTCCAAAGCCTCTTCATATCGAGGAGGCTTTTTTTATATTCATATTTCAAGAAAACTATTGTTTAATGAGAGGGGCGAGAAGCCTGTCCCGATCGCAGAGAATTGGAGCATCGGGAAATTGACTTCCATACTTGGTTTATTTTTCAGCTAAACTTTATAAGAAGGTAAACTCTCATTATCTTTGCCGGTAGATAAAATATCATGGATACAAACGCTATTTTTAATATTCAAACAGCAAACGATTTTCTAGAAACGGCACTTGCCGTTTTTCGTTTTCAGTATGCAAACAATAGTGTTTATAAAAAGTTTTGTGATCTTTTAGGGAAAACCCCAATGCAGGTGAATACCTTGGAGGACATTCCTTTTTTACCAATTCAATTTTTTAAATCACATCCTGTTTTAAGTTCGGCGCAGCCAGAAGAAATTTTATTTACCAGTAGCGGTACCACAGGTAATACCACAAGCAAACATTATGTAACAGATCTGGAAATCTATAGGAAGAGTTTTAGAAAAGGGTTTTCCTATTTCTACGGAAATGTTGAAGAATATACGATTTTGGCATTGCTTCCCGCTTATTTGGAGCGAGAGGGATCGTCTCTGATTTACATGGTGAATGATATGATCGATCAATCCAAAATGCCCGAAAGCGGATTTTACCTTCACAACCTCGAAGAACTTGCCCAGCAATTAAAAGCATTGGAAGCGGCCGGGAGAAAAACTCTTCTTATTGGGGTCTCTTTTGCTTTGTTGGATTTGGTAGAGCAATACGACTTTACCCTTAAGAATACAATTGTTATGGAAACTGGAGGAATGAAGGGTAGACGGAAGGAAATGATTCGTGCCGAATTGCATACCGAGCTTAAAAAGGGTTTTGGGTTGCAACATATACATTCAGAATATGGGATGACAGAGTTGTTGTCGCAGGCTTATTCCAAAGGAAGGGGTGTTTTCGATTGTCCGCCTTGGATGAAAATACTTATACGCGATCCAGAAGATGCTTTGTCGTTGCTTTCCGATGGCAAATCGGGAGGCGTTAATGTAATCGATCTCGCAAATGTAAATTCGTGCTCGTTTATCGCTACCCAAGATCTTGGGCGAATTAAAGATAAATCTTTTGAAATTATTGGCCGCTTTGATAATTCAGATATACGCGGATGTAATCTAATGGTTTTATAAAAAGTTGAAGCATCGTTTTTAGATTTGTTGAAGCTTTAAAGTATGGGTGGCTGGAATTCGTATGTTGTTGTAAAACTTCGTGTGGAATGAATTTTCCGTTCACATTGTAACTTTCAAACTTACAATAGAATAGAGGGGTGAAAAAAAAAATATAAATTGAGTTATTTTTTCAATTAAAAATATATCTTTGCAGCGCGAAAAAAGGATGTGTTAACAATCTTTTTTCAGCAAATAATAAGCTTAACATTAAACACTTAAGTAATGTCTAAAATTACAGGTAAAGTTGCACAAATTATTGGTCCAGTTGTAGACGTAAAGTTCGATTCAGAGTCTGAATTACCAAATATTTACGACTCTTTGGAAATTGATAGAAAAGACGGTTCTAAATTAGTATTAGAAGTACAATCTCACGTAGGTGAAGGTACAGTAAGAACTATATCCATGGACTCTACAGATGGATTGAGTAGAGGAACAGAAGTTTTAGCTACTGGAAATCCAATTCAAATGCCAATTGGTGACGAAGTTTACGGACGTTTGTTTAATGTTATTGGAGATGCTATTGATGGTATTGGAGATTTGCCAAAATCTGGTAAAGACGGTTTGCCAATCCACAGGGAAGCACCAAAATTTGAAGATTTAACAACTTCTACGGAAGTACTTTTTACAGGTATCAAAGTAATCGATTTGATTGAGCCTTACGCAAAGGGAGGGAAAATTGGTCTTTTCGGTGGTGCTGGTGTAGGTAAAACAGTACTTATCCAGGAGTTAATTAACAATATTGCAAAGGGCCACGGTGGTTTATCTGTTTTTGCAGGTGTTGGAGAGCGTACACGTGAAGGAAATGACCTTTTAAGAGAGATGTTGGAGTCTGGTATTATTAAATACGGAGACGAATTTATGCACTCTATGGAAGAAGGTGGATGGGATCTTTCTAAAGTAGATAAAACTGCTATGAAAGAATCTAAGGCAACTTTTGTATTCGGACAGATGAATGAGCCTCCAGGAGCACGTGCTCGTGTGGCTTTGTCTGGGCTTACTATTGCAGAATATTTCCGTGATGGAGCTGGAGAGGCACAAGGGAAAGACGTTCTTTTCTTCGTAGATAACATCTTCCGTTTTACACAGGCTGGTTCAGAGGTGTCTGCACTTCTTGGTCGTATGCCTTCTGCGGTAGGTTACCAACCAACATTGGCAACAGAAATGGGAGCGATGCAAGAGCGTATTACTTCCACTAAAAGAGGTTCTATTACTTCTGTACAGGCGGTTTACGTACCTGCGGATGATTTAACGGATCCTGCACCGGCAACAACGTTTGCCCACTTAGATGCTACAACAGTACTTTCAAGAAAAATCGCTGAGCTAGGTATTTATCCAGCAGTGGATCCATTGGATTCTACTTCTAGAATTCTTGCTCCAGACGTTTTAGGAAAAGAACATTACGGTTGTGCACAACGTGTGAAAGAGCTTTTACAGCGTTATAAAGAATTACAGGATATTATTGCTATTCTAGGTATGGAAGAGCTTTCTGAAGAAGATAAGCTTGCTGTATCCAGAGCTAGACGTGTACAGCGTTTCTTATCGCAGCCTTTCCACGTAGCAGAGCAGTTTACTGGTATCCCTGGAGTTTTGGTAGATATCAAAGATACCATCAAAGGATTTAATATGATTATGGATGGGGAATTAGATCACCTTCCTGAAGCTGCCTTTAACTTAAAAGGAACCATTGAAGAAGCTATTGAAGCTGGAGAGAAAATGTTGGCTGAGTCTTAATTGACGCTTAACGAATAAACGAAGAGATATGATTCTTGAAATAGTTACACCAGAAGCAACCCTTTTTAGTGGAGAAGTTACCTCGGTAGCAGTTCCAGGAGTTGATGGTGAATTTCAAATGTTAGACAATCACGCGCCCATTGTTTCTCTTTTGGGTAAAGGAAATGTGAAAATCTACGGGGATATTAAAATTGAGAAGGCGTATGCTACTAAATTCTCCAAAGGGGAAAATGGAGCTACTTTACTTCCAATTACCAGTGGAACTGTAGAAATGAATAATAATAAAGTAATTGTTTTGGCAGACTAAGAACAAAATAATTATTATACATACTATAAGAGCGCTACAATTAGTTTTGTAGCGCTTTTTTTATGTTTTGGCCTCGCTACCTGCTTTTATTAATCATTTTTTAATGTGTGCGATTCTTAGAATACAATAACTTTTTTTAGTTTATTGTTAAAAAAATGTATCTTAGAGTACGTAATTTGTTAATATTTAGCTTGCTATGATTGATGAAAACGAAGTGAAAATCCCAATATGGTTTTGGATCATTGCAATTTTTGCACTTATTTGGAATTTAATGGGTATAGGTTCTTTTATTGGTTTAATGAGTGCTTCTAAAGATTCGCTATTGGCATATCCAGATGTGGAGCAAGAGCTCTTTAGGGGATATCCAACGTGGGTGGAAGTGGTGTATGCTGTGGCTACCCTATCTGGGGTGTTGGCTAGCATAGCGCTCTTGCTAAGGCAACGATGGGCAAAATTATTATTTGGTCTGTCCTTGGTTGCTATTATCATTCAAATGATCTATAATTTAATTGCCATTACCTCTCTAGAGATTTTTAGTCCAGAAGCGGTTATTTTGCCAGTATTTATTGTTGCAGCAGCAATATTCTATTTCTATTTTTCCTACTGGAGCATAAAAAAGGGATGGATTCATTGAGGTTTTCAATAGAGGATATTACGGATGTTTTAATGGCTGTTTGAAATTTCATTTTTACGCCTTGGGATTTTTTTCAGGGACTTTATACTATAACCAACTAAATAAATAATTATGGAAAATTCAGTTTCAATCAAGCTGCCGTGGTGGTTTTGGCTTGTAGCTATCTTAGCTTTGCTCTGGAACTTAATGGGTATTGGCGCTTTTATTTTAGATGTTACTATTTCAGAAGAAACCTTAAGCGCTATGCCAGATGTGCAACGCGAAATGTATGAGAATAATCCCCTGTGGTCTAAATTAGTTTATGGAACGGCTGTTTTCACAGGTTTTATAGGTGCATTAGGATTGCTTATGAAGAAAAAATGGGCTAAGCCCGTTTTCATTATTTCCTTAATCGCTATCCTTGTACAAATGGGGTTTAGCCTGTTTGTGTTAAAAACGCCAGATGCCTTCGGACCCATGGCATACATCATACCGGTTATGGTAATTTTAATTGCAGCATTTTTGGTTGCTTTTGCCAATAGAGGAATAAAAAAAGGGTGGCTTAGGTAGTACAGAAAATAGTGTTTTATGGTATTTTTTAGCTAGATTTATTCTTATAAACAATACCATAATTTAATGGATGGAGCGTACCATGAAAAAAACAGTTCTTATAACTGCTTTACTTATTACATTTTTTTTTAATTCTGATGCTTTATTCGCCCAAGAAAATTTAGTTTGGGAGTTGAAGCATGAATTACGGGATGAGTTACCATCATCTATAAAAATATATGAAACATTCTCTGCTTTAAAAGACGGTTCCCCGTTACATGCAATATATGCTGAAGTGGATATCTCGAACCCCAATATAGTTTTAAGTACGGAATACGTAGGAGCTGGAAAACCTTATAAAACGCCTCTTCAATTTGCGGAAGAACAACAAGCGAAGGATTATGTAATCGTTAACGGGGGTTATTTTTCAGATACACAATCTGTCAGCTTAATTGTTAGGGACGGGAAACTGGTAACTCCAGGTGTTCCCATAGTAAGTGGAAAGTATCCTACGAGAGGGGCTTTCGGTATTTCAAAGGCAGGGAAACCTCACATTACTTGGACCTATAATTTTGAAGGGGACACTATTACTTACAGTTTTTCAAAACCTAATACGAACTTAAACAAAATGCCTGTAAGAGACTCCAAAGGAGTAAAAACTTGGAAAATGACGTATGCAATTGGGGCTGGCCCCGTGCTGGTTGAGAATGGGAAGCCACGGGTGTTTGCTGAAGAAGAACACATACACACTAGTACTTTTAAAGAAAGGGCGCCCAGAACGGCGGTAGGATATACTTTAGATGATAAAGTAATTCTTATAGTTATAGATGGCAGGCAAAAAGGATTTAGCGAAGGAGTTTCTTTGCCCGAATTGGCTTCCATTATGGTCGACTTAGGGTGTATTAAAGCCCTCAATTTAGATGGGGGAGGTTCTTCGGCCATGGTTGTTGCCGGTGCATTGATCTCTTGCCCTTCAGAAGAAGGTGGAATGCAAAGGCCTGTACCTTCTGTGTTTATGGTAAAACAAAAACAGGAGTAATGTTTTAAAAAACAGAAGTCTACTTTTTATGCTTCAGTTGTTTTTGTTATGGGAGGGTATCTTTAGAAGCCTCTCTTACGCGTTCAATATAATCGCTTAGCAGTTTTCCGTATTTGGAATCAGCTACTTCTTCCGAAAGGGAATTGTTTATGGAATCCAAATACTTTAAGTTGGTATTATAGGCTTCCGTTAAGGTTATGTAAGGTGCGGCGTACGATGTACTATTATTGAAAATAAAATTCAACGTGTACAGATAGCTTCTTTTAGAATTGTTATTAGAAACTTTTTGTAGGGAATCTGCTAATTCTATTTTTCCGTCTTTGCTAGCTTCCAGGGTTTCCTTTAAAAGTTCTAAGTTCTTTTCAGAAAATTTTGTGGCTATTTTTTTATACTCCATCCAGGTGTCATGGCTTTTAGACCCTTTAACCTGTGCCTCTGGAGCAAAATAATCCCTACTGGTATTTATGGTAATGGTACCTGCTTCCCCAAAAAAATCTAACCGATCGTTAAGAAGGTTGCCATCATTTTTATCGAGATAAAGTGTAAAAACTTCCGGACTTTCCACGTGGGTAGAAAAATTGAAATCGGGTTGACCGTTTATAACTACCGAATCTAAGGTAACAAGGCTGCTGTCGGCTATTTTTTGAAAGTATATGGTGCCTTTTCGCAGTCCTTCTACCGTTCCTTTAACGGTCATATTATCATTTTCTTTTCCACAAGAAACAACAGTGAAAGCTATTAATGCAGCTAGTAGTATTCGGTACATAATTTATTTTTTTCTGAAGCGCAAATATGCGTAATTCTTATAAAAATTGCTACACTTTTGAAGCTAATTCCATTAAATAGGCACAAAAAATAGCACCATAGGTTCCCACGGCATAGCCAAACACAGCTAGAAGAACCCCAACTGTTGCCAAGGAAGGGTGAAATTCTGCTGCTACGACAGGTGCTGAGGCAGCACCACCAACATTTGCTTGACTGCCAACAGCCAAGAAAAAATAAGGGGCTTTAATTATTTTAGCGACCACAATAAGCAATAGGGCATGAATGGTCATCCAGATCAACCCGATAGCTAGAAGTCCTGGATTTTCAAAAACCTTAAAAATATCCATTTTCATACCAATGGTGGCTACTAAAATATAGATACAAATGGATCCAAACTTACTGGCTCCTGCCCCTTCATAATTTTTAAATTTGGTGAACGACAGGATAATTCCAATAGTAGTTGCAATGGTAATCATCCAAAAGAACTGAGAGCCAAAGGAAGACAATGCACTTTTTTTATCGCTTATGGCTTCAAAGTTATTGGTTAAAAAAGCTGAAATATTATCCGCGCCAAAATGAGCAATTCCAACGGCTACAAAAGCAATGGAAAGAATCATCATGTAATCCGTAAGGGTAGGGGTACGTGTTACTTTCTCTGCAAAGGCCAACATTTTGTCTTTTAGGGTATCGATAGCACTGTTGTCTGCTTTTAACCATTTGTCAATTTTGTCGCTTTTCCCCACTCCCAATAAAACCACGGCCATCCATAAATTAGCCACTACAATATCTACCAATACCATACCCCCATATTTCTCGGGGTTATATTTAAATATTTCCAGCATGGCAGCCTGGTTGGCACCTCCGCCAATCCAACTTCCAGCTAAGGTTGCAAGACCTCTCCAAACGGCATCTGGTCCTACACCGCCAACAGTGTCTGGAGAAATGGCAGATACAATTAAAATGGCCAATGGCCCCCCAATAACGATACCGATAGTTCCAGTAAAAAACATAATCAATGCTTTCGGACCTAAATTAAAAACTGCTTTTAAGTCGATACTCAGTGTCATTAAAACTAAAGAGGCTGGGAGTAAATACCTGCTGGCTACATAATATAAATTAGAAGTTTCGTCGGAAATAACTCCGAAGGAATTAAAGATGGAAGGAAGTAAATAGCACATCAATACAGATGGAACAACCTTATAAAATTTACTCCAAAAGCCAGTTTTGAAAGCTGAAGTATAAAAAACGAATCCTAAACATAACATGATGATACCAAAAACAATGGTATCGATGGTGAAAATTGGAGTTTCTTCCATTTATTAAAAAATTTTCGGGAAAAATACAAAATAGAAATCTAACCAAGTTCATAAGGAATAAAAAAAGCCGACTTCAATAGAAATCGGCTTGGGAAAATTAAATAAATGTATAACGTAGTTGTTATTATTTATGCGGCTGGTAAATCTCCTTTTTCTTTGACTGGTAGGGAGGAAGATCCCATTAAAAATTTATCAACATGATGAGCGGCTTCCCTACCTTCTGAAATAGCCCAAACAATTAAAGACTGACCTCTACGCATATCCCCAGCAGTAAATATATGGGGAATATTGGTTTGGTAATTATTGCCCTTTATGTTGGATCTGTCGTCGGTGTGTAAACCTAGTTGCTCACTAAGTGTAGCTTCTGGTCCTGTGAAGCCTAGAGCCAATAAAGCTAAATCACACGGCCAATCTTTTTCAGACCCTTCAATTTCCTGTAATTGAGGCCTTTCTCCTGGAATTTTAACCCATTTAACCTCTACTGTTTTAATGGCTTTTAAATTTCCTTCTTCATCCTTAACAAACTCCTTGGTTAAAATGCTCCAATTACGTTCCACACCTTCTTCGTGGGAAGAAGTTGTTTTAAGGGTAAAGGGCCAAAAAGGCCACGGATTTTCATCGGATCTGGCTTCAGAAGGCATCGGCATAATTTCGAAATTAGTAACCGATTTTGCCCCATGACGGTTTGAAGTTCCAATACAGTCGGAACCGGTGTCTCCACCGCCAATTACTATAACGTGTTTATCTTTAGCGTGCAAGTCTTTAGTAGTTTCTGCGAGTCCGTCAACTACTTCATTATTGCGTTTTAAAAATTCCATGGCTTGCACAACACCTTTGGCGTCGGCACCTGGAATTGGCAACTTTCTACGTTGGGTGGCTCCACCGCAAAGTACGACTGCGTCGAAATTGTTAAGCTCCTCGGCCTCGTAATTTTTTCCTACGTGAACGTCGGTTTTAAACTCGATTCCTTCTTCTTTTAAGATGTCAACTCTACGGTCGATTACTTTTTTCTCGAGTTTAAAATCTGGAATTCCATATCTTAAAAGTCCGCCTACTTTTTTATCCCGTTCAAAAACGGTAACAGTATGGCCGGCACGGTTTAATTGTTGGGCTGCTGCCAATCCAGAAGGGCCAGATCCTACCACAGCCACAGTTTTTCCAGTGCGGTTTTTCGGAGGTTTTGGTTTAATCCATCCTTCTTTAAAACCTCTTTCTACGATATACTTTTCAATTAGTTCGATAGAAACAGGCGGCTGAATAATACCTAGAACGCAGGCAGATTCGCATGGAGCTGGACATAATCTTCCAGTAAATTCCGGGAAATTATTAGTGGCATGCAATAAATTAAGCGCTTTGTTCCAATCGTTTTTATAGACGGCATCGTTAAAATCTGGAATTAAATTCCCTAATGGGCAACCACTGTGGCAGAAAGGGATTCCACAGTCCATACAACGGCCACCTTGTTCATTTAATTCTTCTGTATTGAGTTCTTTGGTAAACTCATGGTAATTTTTAACACGCTCATCAACAGCAATCGTGTCTTCATCGCGTCTTTCGTATTCTAAAAATCCTCTTAGTTTTCCCATTTTATGCTGTTGTTAATTGTTCAACTTCTTTTTCTTGTTTTGCCAAGAATTCTAAAGCTTTTTTGAATTCTGTAGGCATCACCTTCACAAATTTGCTACGGTTGTTATCCCAATCAGTCATAATACGTTTTGCTAACGGACTATCGGTATATTTAATATGGTTGCTAATTAATTGCTGTAGTTGTATTTGGTCGTTTTCAGACGGTTCTTCCAATTCGACCATTTCCATATTAAAATTGCTGCTATCGAGCTTGTTATCCGGATTGTAGATATAGGCAATTCCTCCACTCATTCCAGCGGCAAAGTTTCTACCTATTTTCCCCAGAATTACAGCTACACCACCCGTCATATATTCACAACCGTGGTCTCCAATACCTTCTACCACAGCCTTGGCACCAGAATTTCTTACCAAGAAACGTTCTCCAGCAATTCCGTTAATATAGGCTTCCCCAGTAACGGCACCGTACATGGCAACGTTACCAATAATTACGTTTTCCTCTGGTTTAAAAGTGGCCTTTTCTGGTACTTTTACAACTAATTTTGCTCCTGAAAGTCCTTTTCCGAAGTAATCGTTTGTATTTCCGTTTACTTTTAGGGTAAGTCCTTTGGTGGCAAAAGCTCCAAAGCTCTGTCCTGCAGAACCTTCAAAATTTAAAGTCAACGTATCTTCTGGCAATCCATTCTCGCCGTGAATTTTAGAGATTTCATTACTCAAAATAGCACCGGTAGTTCGGTTGATATTGGTGATTGGGAAATCTAAACTCATTTTCTCCTTTCGGTATACAGCCGGGTGCGCTTGTCTCAAGATCTCGAAATCTAAAACTTCTTCTAGATGATGGTCTTGCTTTTCGGTATTATGAAGTTTTACAGATTCTGGTACTCTCGGTTTGTAAAGAATATTGGAAAGATCAATTCCTTGAGCTTTGTAGTGCTCGATAGCCTTGTTCATGTTTAATTTCTGACTCTGTCCAACCATTTGTTCGATGGTACGGAACCCTAAATCGGCCATGATCTGTCTTAATTCCTGAGCTATGAAATACATAAAATTAATTACGTGCTCTGGTGTTCCCTTGAAATTTTTACGCAGTTCTGGATCTTGGGTTGCAATACCAACTGGACAGGTGTTCAAATGGCAGGCGCGCATCATAATACATCCAGACGCTACTAAAGGTGCAGTGGCAAAACCAAATTCTTCGGCACCTAATAAACACGCAATAGCTACATCACGGCCTGTTTTTAACTGTCCGTCACATTCCATTACAATTCTTCCTCTTAGGTCGTTAAGCACTAAAGTTTGTTGCGCTTCTGCGATACCCAGTTCCCATGGAAGTCCGGCATGTCGAAGCGAAGTAAGTGGGGATGCTCCCGTTCCTCCGTCGAATCCAGAGATAAGTACTACGTCTGCTTTAGCTTTGGCAACACCGGCGGCGATGGTTCCTACACCTACTTCAGAAACCAATTTTACGTTAACTCTTGCTTCCCGATTAGCATTTTTAAGATCGAAAATGAGCTGTGCTAAATCTTCGATCGAATAGATATCGTGGTGCGGGGGTGGTGAAATCAACCCTACATAAGGGGTGGAATTTCTCGTTTTGGCGATGTCTGGGTTAACTTTAGGCCCCGGAAGCTGTCCGCCCTCTCCGGGCTTAGCTCCCTGCGCCATTTTTATTTGAATTTCTTTAGCGTTGGAAAGGTAGTTTATCGATACTCCAAAACGCCCGGAAGCTACTTGTTTAATAGCACTATTTCTCCAGTTTCCATTCAAATCTTTATGGAAACGATCTGGGTCTTCCCCACCTTCACCAGAATTACTTTTACCTTGAATTCTATTCATGGCAATGGCCAGATTCTCGTGCGCTTCCTTACTAATGGATCCAAAAGACATTGCGCCTGTTTTAAAACGCTTTACAATTTCTGTCCACGGTTCCACTTCATCAATTGAAATAGGGTTGAGCTCTTGAAATTTAAACATTCCGCGTAAAGTCATCAAGCGTTCGCTTTGCTCGTTGATCATGTGGGAATATTCCTTGTAACTATCAAATTTATTGGTGCGAACGGCTTGTTGTAATTTGGCTACCGTAGTAGGATTAAACATATGCCGTTCACCATTTCTTCTCCAGCGATAGTCCCCTCCAATTTCCAAATCTAAATCCGCTAGGGATTCACTATCTGTATACGCTTTGGAAAAGCGTTTCTGAATTTCTTTTTCAATTTCGTAAATTCCAATCCCTTCAATTCTACTTGTGGTATTACTGAAGTATTTGTCTACAAACTTTTTATTAAGTCCTAAGGCTTCAAAGATCTGTGCTCCTCGATACGAATGTAAGGTGGAGATACCGATCTTGTTCATAATTTTTACAATTCCCTTTCCAATGGCCTTGTTGAAGTTTAAAACTGCATCTTCAAAAGATGATTTTATTTCGTTATCGGCAACCAGCTTTGCAATAATCTCATTTACCATGTATGGGTTAATAGCACTTGCTCCATAACCAAATAATAAGGCAAAATGATGTGGCTCACGAGGCTCGGCAGACTCCACAATTATCCCTACGGAAGATCGCTTTTCTTTTTTCTTTAGGCCGTGGTGCACATGGGAACATGCCAGTGCAGAAGGGATAGGTGCCATAGTAGGCGAAACATTCCTATCTGAAAGGATAATTATGTTGTGGCCCTCGTCTATTGCGTTGGAAATTTCATCCACCATTTCTTCCAGTCGAGCTTCAAGGCCATTCAATCCTTTATTTATATCATAAAGGATTGAAATTGAAACGGCCTTAAAATCCGGGTGGTTAATATATTTAATCTTGTCCAGGTCTTCGTTGGAAATTACTGGATTTTGAATTTTAAGTTTTTTACATTGCTCCGGAACGATATCGAAGATATTTTTATCGCCGCCAATGGAAAGGCTAATATCGGTTACGATTTCTTCACGAATACCATCTAAAGGCGGGTTGGTTACCTGAGCAAATAGCTGTTTGAAATAATTAAAAAGAAGTTGTGGCTTGTCCGATAATACGGCCAAAGGAGTATCTGTTCCCATAGAACCAATAGCTTCTTTTCCTTGTGTTGCCATTGGGGTAATAAGGGTTTTTATGTCCTCATTGGTGTAGCCGAATAGTTTTTGACGTGTTATAAAGTCCTCTTTTTCAACTGGGGTTTTATTCCCTGTATACGCTATTTTGGCTAGTGGCAATAGGTTTTGGTCCAGCCATTTGCGGTACGGACGTTTGGAAACGATACTTTCCTTTACTTCTTCATCACCAATAATTCGTCCTTCATTCATATCCACCAAAAACATACGTCCTGGTTCCAATCTACCGTGCAATTCTACATTTTCTGGTTTTACGTCTATCACCCCTGTTTCCGAAGACATAATTACATATCCATCTTTGGTAACGGTGTAACGGGAAGGTCTTAAACCGTTTCGGTCTAATAAAGCCCCGATATAATTCCCATCAGTAAAAGGAATGGAAGCCGGCCCGTCCCATGGTTCCATTATACAAGAATTGTATTCGTAAAAAGCTTTTTTGCTGTCGGTCATCGATTGGTGTTTCTCCCAAGCTTCAGGAACCATCATCATCATGGCCTCAGGAAGCGAACGCCCTGTTTGCAGAAGCAATTCCAATACCATGTCCATCGAAGCCGAATCAGATTTACCTTCTAAAACAATTGGTGGGATTTCTTTGATGCTTTCCCCGAAAATTTCAGTTTTAAAAAGTTCCTCACGGGCCTTCATTCTACTTAGGTTACCTCTTAAGGTGTTAATCTCACCATTGTGGCACATTAATCTAAAAGGCTGTGCCAAATCCCAAGTTGGGAATGTGTTGGTAGAGAAACGCTGGTGAACCAAAGCTAATTTGGTTACCACCTCTGGCTGCATTAAGTCCTTATAATAAGTACTTATGTCTTGAGGCATTAAAAGACCTTTGTAGATGATAGTATTGGTAGATAAACTAGAAAAGTAGAAATATTCTGCTTCCGACAGGTTTGAATTTAAAATGGCGTGCTCTGCAATTTTACGACCTGCGAAAAGCTTAGCATTAAATTCCTCATCACTTAAATCTTGATTATTTTTCCCAATAAATACTTGTTTGGTTAAAGGTTCTGTTTGAGCAGCAATTTCCCCAATACAACTATGATCTACTGGAACATCACGCCAGCCAATAATATTTAGGCCTTGCGCTTTTATTTTTTCTTCAAATATATTGATACATATTTGAGACTGGTTTTTAGATTTTGGTAGGAATAACATACCAACTGCATATTCTTTCGGCTCAGGAATTTCGAACTTACAGGCTTCCTTAAAGAAAGCGTGTGGGATTTCAATAAGAATTCCGGCACCATCACCTGTTTTACCGTCGGCACTAACCGCGCCACGGTGCTCTAAGCGAATTAAAATATCAAGTGCTTTGTGAATTATATCGTTGGTTCGTACTCCGTTTAGGTTACAGATGAAACCTGCACCGCAATTGTCATGTTCAAACTCCGGGGAGTATAGTCCTTGTTTTTGTGGCTTCATAATTACGTGGTTTCCACAAATCTACTAAGAAAGCTATCTATTATTCAAGGTTTTGAATCAAAAAATGAAATAAATCGAACGTTCGGAAATAAACACTGAGAAAAATTCAATATCGAAATTTTAGCATAGGTCAAATTATCAAATCGTTAATTCTAGGCTAAAAAATTATTAATCCCTATTATTTAAGGGGTGGTTTTGGTATTATATTGGATTTCTGATGAGGATTTTTAGTTTGGGCGGGGGTGTTTATATATTTAAGATAAAAAAATAAAAGTCACCCCTGCAAAACAAAGGGGTGACTTTAAAAAAGAGTGTTTTTTTATTTTTAATTAAATATTTTAAGGGGGTTAATCCTTCAAAATACTTCTTGAAATTACAATTTTTTGAATTTCTGAGGTTCCCTCATAGATCTGGGTAATTTTTGCATCCCTCATCAATCTTTCTACGTGGTATTCCTTAACATAACCATTTCCCCCGTGAATTTGAACAGCCTCAATAGTGGTGTCCATAGCTACTTGAGAGGCATGAAGTTTTGCCATTGCTCCCGATAAATCGTAGTCATTACCATTGTCTTTGTCCCAAGCCGCTTTTAGAACCAAATGTCTTGCAGTTTCAATTTGCGTATGCATATCGGCCAATTTAAAGGCGATGGCTTGGTGATTGCAAATCTCTGTTCCAAATGCTTTTCTCACTTTGGAGTATTCTTTGGCCATTTCATAAGCACCTGCAGCAATCCCCAAGGCCTGGGCAGCAATCCCAATTCTTCCTCCGGCAAGGGTTTTCATCGCAAATTTAAATCCGAAACCGTCTTCGCCTATTCTGTTTTCTTTTGGCACTTTAACATCATTGAAAATTAGGGAATGCGTATCGCTTCCTCTAATTCCTAATTTTTGTTCTTTCGGCCCTATTTCAAAACCAGGCATTCCTTTTTCTAGAATTAAGGCATTGATACCTTTATGTTTTTTATCTGGATGCGTTTGGGCGATCACTAAGTAAACATCTGCGGAGTTCCCGTTAGTAATCCAGTTTTTGGTACCGTTTACTATGTAATGGTCTCCTTTGTCTATTGCAGTGGTTTTTTGAGAAGTAGCATCACTTCCCGCTTCTGGTTCCGAAAGGCAAAATGCGCCAATAATTTCTCCGGATGCCAAAGGCTTAAGGTATTTTTGTTTTTGTTCTTCCGTTCCGTAGTTTTCAAGACCCCAGCAAACCAAAGAGTTGTTAACACTTACTATAACAGAGGCAGATGCATCTATTTTAGAAAGTTCTTCCATAACCATTACATAAGAAATGGTGTCCATGCCGCTACCGCCGTATTCTGGCGATGTCATCATGCCCATAAATCCAAGCTCTCCCATTTTTTTTACTTGCTCAGCTGGAAATTCCTGCTTCTCATCCCTTTCGATAACTCCAGGCAGTAATTCTGTTTTGGCAAAGTCCCTCGCGGCTTCTTTTATTAATAACTGTTCTTCAGAAAGTTTAAAATCCATTCTAATTTGTTATATTTTTTAAAAATCGTTCAAATATAATTTTAAAATGTAACATTTTCAATCATTCTTATTTATTTTTACTGTTATGAAGATAGAAAACTACAACGTTATAGGAGTAATGTCTGGAACATCCCTCGATGGAATAGACTTGGTGTATGTGAATTTTTCTAAAGATGGTAAGTGGAGTTTTTTGGTAAAAAATTCAGAAACAGTCGGTTATATCGAGAAATGGCGAGGAATTCTCAAAAAAGCTACTCATTTAAATGAAGTAGAATTGGCTCAGTTGGATAAAGAGTATACTGTTTTTTTAGCTGAAGTAATTAAAGGGTTCAAATTGAAAAACAACCTTCAGGAAATAGATTTTGTAGCTTCCCATGGGCATACAGTCTTTCATAAGCCAGATCAGGGAGAAACCTATCAAATAGGAAACTTGCCCATTTTGGCAGATCTACTGGGAGAAAAAGTAATTTGCGATTTTAGGGTAGAAGATGTGGCTCTTGGCGGTCAAGGGGCGCCGCTTGTGCCTATTGGCGACCAATTGCTTTTTGGTGAATACGATTATTGCTTAAACTTGGGCGGGTTTGCAAATATTTCTTTTGATGATTCCGGCGTTCGTAAAGCTTTTGATATTTGCGCCGTAAACACCGTATTGAATCATTATGTTGCCAAACTTGACCTGGATTTTGATGATGGAGGAAAGATGGCTTCCAAAGGCGCTGTGCACGACGGATTGTTGAAAGAGCTGAACGCTTTGGAGTTTTATAAAAAGCCCTTTCCTAAATCGCTGGGTATTGAGTGGGTGGAAAGTAAGGTTTTTCCCTTGATCGATTCGTATAATAAACTACAGGTGGTCGATATCCTAAGAACTTATGTAGAGCATGTGGCCCAGCAAATTGGTGCGGTTGTAGAACTTCCTTCTAATATATTGATTACTGGGGGAGGGGCATACAATACCTTCTTGATAAAAAGATTAAAAGCACTTACAGATGCCATTCTTATCATCCCGAATAAAAATGTGGTAGAATTTAAGGAAGCAGTAATATTCGCACTTTTAGGTGTTTTAAGGGAACGGAATGAAGTGAACTGCCTAAAAAGCATCACAGGGGCTTCTAAAGATCATAGTAGCGGGAAAATTTATTTACCAAAATCCTAAAAAATTGCAAAACCTAAGGTTGGCATTCTTAGTTTTATATATTTGTGCATATTTTAAATAATTTTACAAAATATCCTAAAGTTAATTTAGCTTTAGTTAAGATTTACTGCGGTTAAAGGATATTTTGTGATATATACTGATACATGAAAGAATTATTAAAACAATACGAAAATAAATCTCCTGAGATTATTTTTAATTGGAAAGATCCTGAAACTGAAGCAGAAGGATGGACGGTAATTAATTCTTTGCGCGGAGGAGCTGCAGGAGGAGGAACACGAATGCGAGTTGGTTTGGATGCAAATGAAGTATTGTCGCTGGCAAAAACTATGGAAGTTAAATTTACGGTATCTGGACCAGCTATTGGTGGTGCGAAATCGGGGATTAACTTCGATCCCAAAGACCCGAGAAAAGAAGGGGTTTTGGAGCGTTGGTACAAAGCCGTTTCCCCACTGCTTAAAAGTTATTATGGAACCGGTGGCGATTTAAATGTAGATGAAATCCATGAAGTGATTCCAATTACCGAAAATTGTGGGGTGTGGCATCCTCAAGAAGGTGTTTTTAACGGGCATTTTAAACCTTCGGAAGCAGATAAGATTAATAGAATCGGTCAGTTACGCCAAGGTGTAATAAAAGTTTTGGAAAATACCGATTTCTCCCCAGATGTTAAAAGAAAGTATACCGTAGCAGATATGATTACCGGTTATGGTGTGGCAGAATCTGTAAAACATTATTACGATATTTACGGAGGAACCGTAAAAGGGAAAAAAGCAATTATACAAGGTTTTGGTAACGTGGGTGCAGCCGCTGCTTATTATCTTTCCCAAATGGGTGCCTTGATTGTTGGAATTACCGATATTAATGGAGGTGTTATTAATGAAGAAGGGTTCTCTTTTGCTGAAATAAAATCATTTTTCTTGGCGAAAAAAGGGAATACATTAGATGTTCCTAATATGCTTTCTTTTGATGAGATGAATAAACGTATTTGGAGTTTGTCGGCAGATATTTTCTTGCCATGTGCAGCATCTCGACTTATTAAAAAAGATCAAATCACTCAGCTTATCGATGCTGGATTGGAAGTGGTTTCCTGTGGTGCCAATGTTCCTTTTGCAGATAAAGAAATTTTCTTCGGCCCGATTATGGAATATACCGACCAAAGAATAAGCCTTATTCCCGACTTTATATCCAACTGCGGCATGGCGCGGGTTTTTGCTTATTTCATGGAGCGAAGAACAGAAATGACCGACGAGGCCATTTTTGAAGATACTTCCCGCACTATTAAAAAAGCATTACAAAAAGCATATAAGCATAGCGATGAAAAAATAAATATTAGCAGCACTGCTTTCGAAATCGCTTTAAAACAATTAATTTAGACGCAAAATTTATACTAACACGATCCTATGGAGACAATTATTATTCTTGTATTCGTTCTTGGTTACCTAGCCATAACATTAGAACACAATTTAAAAATAGATAAACTGATCCCAGCTTTGGGAATGATGGCCATTTTATGGGCCATAATAGCATTAACGCACATGGATGTGTTTGAGGTTAATACAGAATTAAAAGAACTGGAGTCATCAAGCCTTGAATATATTTTATTGCATCACCTTGGAAAAACCGCTGAGATATTGATTTTCCTTATGGGAGCAATGACAATTGTTGAAATAATCGACTATTTCGATGGTTTTGCAACTATTAAAGGATATATCAATACCAAAAGTAAACGAAGATTACTGTGGATTTTCAGTGTTCTGGCTTTTGTACTTTCCGCTATCATCGATAATTTAACCGCCACTATCGTTTTGATTACAATTCTTCAAAAAGTGATCCACGATAGAAACTTACGTTTGTGGTTTGCCGGTCTTATTATTATTGCGGCCAATGCAGGTGGAGCTTGGTCTCCTATTGGGGATGTTACTACAACCATGCTTTGGATTGGTAAAAAGGTTTCAACGCTTCAACTTGTAGAACACGTATTGGTTCCTTCCATTTTCTGTATGGTAGTTCCAACCTTTATTGCTTCTCGATTAAGTGTTTTTAAAGGAGAAATTGAAGGAGGATTTGGAGACGTTGAGCCAAAATCTAAGTACGGAAGTATTATGCTTTATTTAGGTTTAGGAATGATCGTATTTGTACCTTTCTTTAAAACACTTACCCATTTGCCCCCGTATGTAGGAATGATGCTTTCTTTGGCTGTAGTAGCCACTTTTGCTGAAATCTATAGTAATAAAAAGTTTGCAATATCTGGGGTTAATCAAAGTGATGGGGATTATGAAGGACACCATAGTCCTGTGCACCATTCGCTTTCTAAAATTGAAATGCCTAGCATCTTGTTCTTCTTAGGTATTTTAATGGCAGTAGCAGCATTAGAATCACTAGGAATGTTGTTCCATTTTGCTGAATCTATGGATGAAAATATGCCGTTCTTAGGAACAGAATCTATGGGTGAAAAAGTATCGGATTTAGTTGTACTTATTTTAGGTGCTGGTTCTGCTGTAATTGATAACGTGCCTTTAGTAGCAGCTAGTATTGGGATGTTCTCTGTTGGGATGGACGATCCTGTTTGGCACTTCATCGCCTATTCAGCGGGAACTGGAGGTAGTATGTTAATTATTGGTTCTGCCGCCGGTGTTGTTGCCATGGGAATGGAAAAAATTGACTTTTTCTGGTATTTGAAGAAAATCGGTTGGTTGGCTTTGATTGGTTTCCTTTCTGGAGCAGGGGTTTTCATGTTAATTAGAAATTTTATACTTAATTAATAATTTTTAATTCAATACATCGTTATTAACCATAACCTAATACGCTAAACAATAATATATGATATTATTTCAAGAAGCAACCCAAGAGGTGGCTGAGGAGGCTCTTTCCGAAGAAAAAACACTTTCGGTCATAGATCTAATTGTTAATGGTGGTGCAGGAAGCATCATAATTATAGGAATTCTTTTTGTACTGCTTTTTGTGGCCTTGTACATTTATTTTGAACGTACATTTGCTATTAAGGCAGCTTCAAAAATCGATAAAAATTTTATGCTTCAAATTAGGGACCATGTCTCAAACGGAAAATTGGAAGCCGCAAAAATACTTTGTGCCCAAACCGATTCTCCTGTAGCACGATTAACAGAAAAGGGAATCTCCAGAATAGGGAAACCTTTGGAAGATATCAATAAAGCTATAGAAAATGCCGGGACACTGGAGGTTTATAAGCTAGAGAAGAATGTAAGTATCTTGGCAACAGTTGCCGGAGCTGCTCCTATGATTGGTTTCTTGGGGACGGTAATCGGGATGATTATTGCATTTCACCAAATGGCTACCAGTGGAGGGCAAGCAGAAATGGGACAATTGGCAAGTGGTATTTATACCGCAATGACTACTACAGTTGCAGGTTTGGTTGTTGGTATTATAGCCTATATTGGTTATAATCATTTAGTGGTGCGTACCGATAAGGTGGTACACAATATGGAAGCGAATGCCGTGGAGTTCTTAGATCTTCTGGATGAACCAATGTAGTCGCTTGTCGACCGCAATGCAAAACTTTATAAAACAGAAAACCTTATTTTAGGTTTTCTGTTTCTCTCTAAAAACACTAAATTTTATAGTAAATGAAATTAAAAGGAAGAAACAAAGTGTCGCCGGAATTCAGTATGAGTTCCATGACAGATATTGTTTTTCTGCTCTTGGTGTTCTTTATGCTTACCTCAAATACGCCCAATGCACTCGATTTACTTTTACCTAAAGCAAAAGGAAAATCTACCAATACTCAAAATGTATCTGTAAGTATCAATAAAGATCTGGACGTGTATGTCGATAACGTAAAGGTTAAACCGGAGTTCGTAGAGACAGAATTAAAAAGAAGACTAAAAGATGTAGAAAAGCCAACCATAATATTAAGGGCAGAGAAAAGCGTTCCTATAGATAACGCTGTTAATATAATGGATATAGCCAACCAGAATAACTATAAAGTAATTTTAGCTGTTAGACCGAAATAGTATGTCGCTACTAGATACAAGACATAAAAAAAAGTCGTTTACAGTAACAACCGTTCTGTTGTCGATACTGCTATTCCTCATGTTTTATATCGGACTCTCATATTTGGATCCGCCTTTGGAAAGTGGGATCTCTGTGAATTTCGGTACCACTAACTACGGAAGCGGAAATGTTCAACCCAAAGAGAAAATAAAAAGTACTCCCGTTAAGCAGCCCGAAGTTAAGGAAACCCCGGTGGAGGAAATTCCAAAACCAACGACGCCAACCGAAACTGCTCAAACCAAATCAGAAGATGTGGTTACGCAGGATAACGAAGAATCGGTGGTAATCAAGAAAAAGAAGGAAGCCGAAGCTAAAAAGAAAGCAGAAGAGGAAGCAAAACGAAAAGCCCAGGCAGAAGCCGAGCGTAAAGAAAGAGAGCGAAAAGCCGAAGAAGAGCGGGTTCGAAAAGAGCAAGAGGCGAAGAAGAAAAACCTTGATAATTTAATTGGCGGACTCAATAGCTCCGAGGGTACTGCAACGGGAGGAGAAGGAAACGACAACCGCGCAGGCGATAAAGGTCAGCCCGATGGCGATCCCTATGCAACTAGTTACTACGGTGGCAGTGGAAGTGGTTCTGGTGGTGTGGGTTACGGACTTAATGGCCGTAATCTGGTTGCAGGAAACAAATTCGTTCAAGATTGTAATGAATCTGGTACGGTAGTGGTGCAAATTGAGGTAGATCGCTCTGGTAAGGTTATAAATGCGACTCCAGGTGTAAAGGGTACCACTAATGCTGCCAAGTGTTTATTGGATGCAGCCAGTAAAACGGCAAGATCTTACAAATGGAATTCAGATCCCAATGCCCCATCAAGGCAAATAGGTTTTATCGTGGTTAATTTTAAACTCGGTGAGTAATTCAAGAGCATACGAACAAACCCTAGAATGGATGTTTGGAAGGTTGCCCATGTATCAAAAACAAGGGCAATCTGCTTTTAAACCCAAGTTGACTAATACTATTCTATTGGCAGAACATCTTCAAAACCCCGAAAATAATTTTAAATCCATTCATGTAGCCGGAACCAATGGCAAAGGTTCTACCAGCCATATGATGGCTTCTGTGCTTCAAGAAGCAGGTTATAAAGTGGGCTTGTACACTTCTCCACATTTAAAGGATTTTCGGGAGCGTATTAAAATTGATGGTAAAGAAATATCAGAAGAATTTGTGGTGAATTTCATTGCAGAAAATAAGCCGTTTTTTGAAACTCATGAACTTTCCTTTTTTGAAATGACCGTTGGGATGGCATTTCAGTATTTTTCTGAAGAAAAAGTAGATATCGCTATTGTTGAAGTAGGTCTTGGCGGGCGTTTCGATTCTACGAATATAATTACCCCAGAAATTTCTGTAATAACCAATATTGGTTTCGATCACACCGATTTTTTAGGGGATACATTGGGGAAAATAGCATGGGAAAAGGGCGGGATTATAAAACCTAACGTACCCGTAGTGATAAGTGAATATCATGAAGAAACATTCCCCGTTTTTCAAAAAATCGCAATAGAAAAACAGGCAAGCATGAGCCTAGCTTCCAAATTGGAACTAAATTACAAAAGCGATTTGCTAGGTGATTACCAAGTAAATAATATAAAAGCTGTTGTGGCCACGCTAAAGGAGTTAAAAGGTTTTAAGGTTTCAGAAGAAAATATAATTAACGGACTTCAAAATACGGTAAAAAATACGGGTTTGATGGGGCGTTGGCAACAGCTAGGCGAACATCCCACCATAATTTGCGACACTGCACATAATAAGGAAGGCCTTTCTATTGTTATGAAGCAGCTTTCCAAACAGGATTTTATTAGGTTACATATGGTCTTAGGGTTCGTAAAGGACAAAAAGCTAGAAGATATTGTTCCCATTTTACCAAAAAATGCATTGTATTACTTTTGTAGTCCAAATATTTCTCGCGGCTTAAATGCGGAAATACTAAAGGAAAAAGCTAAAGAAAAC
This sequence comes from Galbibacter sp. BG1, assembly GCF_013391805.1. GTDB lineage: Bacteria > Bacteroidota > Bacteroidia > Flavobacteriales > Flavobacteriaceae > Galbibacter. The sequence continues at coordinate 1,885,684 of NZ_CP058364.1, forward strand.
GGTTTGATCGGAGCGGTATTCAGTTCAGTTTCAGAAGCTTTAGAAGCGGCTCGAAATGCAGCCAATGAAGACGATTTTATTTACGTTGGAGGCAGTACCTTTGTGGTTGCGGAGGTGGTTTAAATTTTTTATTTTTTTCTTTGCTGAAATGAAAAACTGTTCTATATTTGCAACCGCAATCAAGCAGATGAAGGGCGATTAGCTCAGTTGGTTCAGAGCACCTGCCTTACAAGCAGGGGGTCACTGGTTCGAATCCAGTATCGCCCACCAATTTTGAGACTTCCTTAGCGGAAGTCTTTTTTTATAAAAATCTTTCATTTATTTGATGCGTTTTAGGGGCGATTAGCTCAGTTGGTTCAGAGCACCTGCCTTACAAGCAGGGGGTCACTGGTTCGAATCCAGTATCGCCCACAACAAGCAGTGAACCGGCATTTGTAAAAATGTCGGTTTCTTTGTTTTTTAAAACGCCAAGTTGGCTTGAGCGTTTGAAGAATACAAAGAAACAATCACTTTAGTGCATTAAGGTTTGCTATTTGCAGGCATGCGCGGAATGGAGATTTAATCCAGTATCGCCCACAACAACAAGCCATTCAAGAAATTGAGTGGCTTTTTTCATTTAAAAAATATGGATCAGTCGAAAAAAGAAGAGTTTTGGAATGCCTTAACCCATGGTATTGGGGCGCTTCTCAGTATGGTAGGACTTGTCTATTTGCTTCAACAGGACAGTCATAAAACGGCATATAGCACCTTAAGTATTTGGATTTACGGACTCTCTGCTTTTCTATTGTTCTCCATTTCTACCGTTTATCATGCAGTAACAAATATTGGTAAAAAAACTTTCCTCCGGAAGTTAGATCATATCAGCATCTATTTTTTAATTGCTGGAACGTACACCCCGGTATGTTTAATATCCTTAGAAAGTGGGTCTGGCTGGAGCTTCTTCTGGACTGTTTGGGGAATTGCAGCGGTGGGACTTATATTAAAGTTGTTTTTTACGGGAAAATTTGAATACCTCTCCCTTTTATTATATCTGGCCATGGGTTGGCTTATAGTATTTGATGTGAAAAATTTAATGGCGGCACTCTCCAAACCAGAACTATTGTATTTGGTGATGGGAGGTTTATTTTACACCATCGGCATTGTCTTTTACGCCATTAAAAAAATTCCTTATCACCATGTTATCTGGCATTTTTTTGTTTTAGGCGGTGCTATAAGTCATTATTTTATGGTGCTGAGTTTGGTTCTGAACTTTTAAGGTTAGTTTTAGAATTTGTTTTATAACCATCTGCTAAATTTATTGATGAAATTAATAATACCTGAATATAAAGAAATCTTCAATATCGCTAAATGCGGGATATTTATTGGAATAAATCCCTTCAATTAAATCGGATGTTTGAGAATTGTTTAAATTATTCTTCAAAGATTTGTTTAAGTATTCATCATAATTTTCAATCGAACCATACCTTCTAATATCGACTTGTTGGATTGTTAAATTTTGATTTTGAAAATCATCCATAATATTCCAAGTAGCTAATTCCAAGGGTAATTCGGGCAAGATGATCCTTTCAGAATCCTTACTGTTAAAAATTATTTTCCATCTATAAATATCTTGAGATTGATCATCATTTTCTAAATATACATTGCCAACATAATGATTGGCGCCTGTTGTCGTTAAATTTAGTTGGTTATTAGAAAAAGAGTAATCCAAAGTCCATGTAGGAACGTCATAAAATTCTTTTGGTTGTCCTACTCTTTTTGTGAAATAATTACCAATTGCAAGTCTATAAGAGTATTTGTGAAAATTCGTGTTAAAATCAAAGTATGCACCATTAATCTTTTCTGGGTAATTTCCGTAACTCCATATTCTATTAAAACTGCCGTTCAAAAAATCTTCTTCATTTAGGTATCCATCAAGAATCAAGCTGGAGCCGTATTCTTGTCTAGATTCATCGGAAATAGAGGCATTAAAAAATCTTCTTTCTACGCCATCGGTTATAAAATTGTTGTAATTCAATTTAAAATTATTTTTGAGGCTGTCGCGATCAACAATATAATACTTGTAATTATTATTGTTTTGATTATGGTAGCTAAAATATACTTTAGAAGAGGTTGGTTTTAAAGTTGTTTCGTATAATTCCATCCACATCTTGTTTGTGTCGTTTATATACTGACCATTATAATCACTGCCATAAGCGTCAACGTTTATAATTGAACCTAGAGTGGGTTCAAAATTCAAGCCTGTTGAATTAACATATTTTCTTGCTTGAGAAATTTCTCTATTTGTTTGCTTCAGATGAACTTCGGAAGGGTTATTAATAGTTAAATTTTGAAAAGTTGTTAAATAGCTAGAATCGGCATAACCAGAACTGAAAGCTGCAAAGGTCACCATGAAATTATCATTGCTGCCCAAGTTTTTTTCAGTGCTTAAAGTAACCGACCTTGTTGTTGGAAAAACTTCTTTTAAATCAAGAATTGCTCCGTTTTTATCGGATGAGAAAATATAGAATTGTGAAAACGAATTACTTATAAGGCCTTCAGGGATATTAACCACCAAAAGTCTTCTGTGAATTAAGAAATTTATTTCTTTAATGCTTTTATTTCCCTTGTGGTCTGTACTAGAAATATTCAATTTGTGATTTCCAGTTGGGTATTGTTTGGCGTCAAACTCAAAAGAAACCTTCTCGTTCTTCGTGCTTACTAAAATCGAGTCGTTTAGTTTTATTTGAATGCTATCAATATCAGAATATAAATCTTCTAAAATAGGCTCAAGAATAATTTTCCCATAAATCGTCTGACCATTTTCTATGTTTTCAAAGGTCATGCTGGGTCCCGTATTATCTGTAGTCAGGCTTATATTATAATCCGTTTTATTTCCAGCGGCATCGGAAGCAGAAATTATAAATGTCTTAATTCCATCTTCGAGAGTTAAAGTATTTATATTGAACTGGTAATTATTATCTTCTAATGATTCATGCTCTATAATAGTATCGTTCAATACCACTTCAAGCTTTGTTATTTCTTGATCGTCTTCTGCAATAAAAGTGATAATATTTTCTTCTCCATTAATAATGGTGTCATTTGCAATAGATACTTCAGAGATCGTGGGTAAAGTGTTATCTATGAAAACCTCTTGAGTGGTTGCTGCTGTCATTCCATTAAAGCCTGTGGCGACCACTTTAAGAGAGTACTTGTCTCCTTTATTTGAAGTGTTTTTTTTGACAGAACTATAGCTAGAAAGATCTAAACTCAGTTTGAAAGGTGCTTGCAAGTCTTCGCTTAACTTGTCGCTGTTTATAAAGGCTTCAACTTTGCTTATACTTTTTTCATCCTTGGAATTGATTTCGATGTCAATCTTGTTTCCTATTATTGGGGTTTCCGTTGTTGATGAAGAAATATCGAGACCTTCAATTTTTATATTAAAGTTTGGAGGGGTTACATCAACCTCCTCTTTATCTTCAGAGCAGGCACCTATTATAAAGGCGAAAAAAATCAGTAGAGTAACAAATCGTAGCATTAAAGTAAATGTTTAGTTTAGAGCTACTAATATATAGATTTAAAATTTAAGACTTGATAAAATCTTCGAAGTCTAAATAAAATTCTTCAAACTTTTGCATAGTTTCGTTTAAAAATACCATGGTCTCTTGCCACGTATTTTTGTTATGAATGCTTACCCCTTCTTTCAAAACATAAATTCTTGAGATCTCCTTACCATTGTCTAAAAAATAAATATCCTCATAGATAGCTTCTGGTAAGTAATGTTCTATGAGAACGGACTTAAGGGACTCCATTTTTTCGTAATAGGTAATCCGTTTTTCTAGATCTTGATCTTCAATATCGAGCATCACCATAGCTTTCTTCTTATCAAAATAAAACTTAAAAGAAAAATTTTTGATTTTGGTATTGTACAGAATCCATTTCCTTGGAAAAGACTTCCCAAATGATATCCAAAATTCTTTTCGTAATGCTTTAGATTCTTCCCTGCTAAACATGATAATTTAAATATGAATGCAAAAATATTTTAATTCCGAGGAAACAGAATGTTAATAAGGTTTTTTATTATTCAATTTATCTTTATTTTCACATCAAAATATAAATATTAGTTAATGAGTGTCGTTACTTATTTGTGAAATCGGCACTAAATTTGCTTATTTTATAGATACTTAATAAAAATAAAGAATCCCTAAATTACTGCAAAGATTAATGAAACGAAGAGATTTTGTAATAAAAAGTAGTGCGGCACTAGCTGGAACATCAGTTTTTAGTGCGGTTGTACCAACTATATTTAAGGACAAGCCAATTAAAATTGGCGTTATAGGAACTGGGAGTAGAGGCGGAGGCTTGATTCCTTTTTTAAATGAAATTGAAGGTATTGAGGTGGCGGCATGCTGCGATGTATTGCCTTTCCGCTTGGAAAAAGGATTGCGAAGAACTGGCAATAGAGCAACAGCTTATACCGATTATAGAAATCTACTGGAAGACAAAAATATAGATGCAGTTCTCATTGCAACCCCTTTCGCTACACATGGAGACATTGCTGTAGATGCCTTGCAAGCTGGCACGCATGTTTATTGTGAAAAAACAATGACGCGCGGTTACAAAGGGATAAAAGCCTTAGTCGATGCCGCCAATAAATCGGATAAAATTTTACAGACCGGACACCAATATCACAGTTCCCGTCTCTATGTAGATGTAGTTAAATCCATTCACCAAGGGAAGATAGGAAAAATCACTTCTTTTGAATGTCAGTGGAACCGAAACGGGGATTGGCGAAGACCAGTGCCGGATCCTTCACTGGAGAGAGCTATTAATTGGCGTATGTATGAAGAGTTTTCTGGAGGGCTTACAGCAGAACTATGCTCACATCAAATAGATTTTGCCAATTGGGTTACAAAATCCACCCCAAATAGAGTCATGGGTATGGGAGGTATAGATTATTGGAAAGACGGGAGAGAAACCTACGATAATGTACACCTCTTATACGAATACCCAGAAGGGATAAAGGCTAGTTTCACATGTTTGACTTCCAATTCTAAGGACGATTACCAAATAAAGGTCATGGGAGACAAGGGAACCATTATTTTAGATTATACAAAAGCTTGGTTTTATCCCGAAGGCACCTATGAAGCTAAAAAAGTAGTTGGGGAGGTAGACGGCGTTTCTGGAGCTACCATTAGTAATGGTTGGGATGAAGGAAAAGGGATTCCTTTGCCTTACAATCATGCCAATCCAACAAAACAGGCTTTAATGGATTTTAGGGACAGTATTTTGACCAATACCACTCCAATATCCAATGCAGTTACAGGAGGTAATGCTGCTGTAGCTGTGCAAATGGGAATAGATGCCATGCACCTAAATAAAATAGTGCATTGGAAAAATGTTTCTTTGATTTAAATATAATACGCAATAAGAATCCCCAGAAAAATTACAATCAATTTTCTGAGGTTGAATTTATGTCCTTCGGAACTTTCAAAAAGTATGACGGTGGAGATATGAAGAAAAATACCGATTACAATAGCCGATATTTCATGATAGTATTTCTGCACTGTAGTGAAATTTTCGGCTATATAACTTCCAAATGGTGTCATTAAAGAAAAGAGGATAAGAAAAATGGCTACGGTGCTCTTTTTCATTTGGGCGCTCAAAAAGAATGTGCTCAAAATAATGGCAATAGGGATTTTATGGATAATTATACCATACAATAAAGTGTCGTGATTATGTATCGGGAAACCTTCCAAAATTGCGTGAATACTCAAACTTATAAACAACAGCCAAGGGAAGGTCTGCATTTCCTTATTTAAGTGTACATGTCCGTGTTCTGCACCTTTAGAAAAGAATTCCAGAAATACTTGCAGTAAAATACCCAGCATAATAAATACACCTGTTTTCTTGGGGTCCCCATCTTCATAAACTTCAGGGAACAAATTGAAAACAGTAATGGATAATAAAAAAGCCCCACTAAAAGCCAAGAGTAGTTTAAGACTATTTTTTTCTTTGAACTTAAAAACCAGTACAAAAACATATCCTAAAAGTACGGCGAGGATGGGCAGAAGGTAATTTAACATATAAAGTCCCTTTTTTTATCGGGCATTAGCGGTAAATATTATTTCAAGCAGCTAAATTAACGTATTTTTGCCTTTTAAAGTAGCGGTTATATGTCTAATAATTTTAAAATGGTGGCCAAAACCATGTTTGGTTTTGAAGAAATACTCGAAGGCGAACTTAAAAAGCTGGGAGCGATTAATGTAGAAAAAGGTGTTCGAAACGTTTCATTTGAAGGGGATAAAGGTTTTATGTACAAAGCAAACCTTTGCCTACGCACAGCCATTAAAATCTTAAAACCTATTAATAGTTTTAAGGTTAGAAGTGAACAGGATTTATATGATAAGATCTATAAAATGGATTGGGAAGAGTATATGTCTTTCAACAATACTTTTGCGATCGATGCTACGGTGAATTCAGAGCAATTCAATCATTCTCTTTTTATAGCTTTAAAAACAAAAGATGCCATTGCCGATAAATTTAGAAATACCCATGGCAAGCGTCCAGATGTAGATTTAAAATATCCAGATTTGCGTATTAATATTCATATTCAAAAGGACATTTGTAATGTCTCTTTGGATAGTTCGGGACAGTCTTTGCACCAACGAGGTTATAAAACAGCTACTAACATTGCACCTATTAACGAAGTGTTGGCAGCGGGTATGCTTCTGTTGAGCGGTTGGGATGGCCAAACCAATTTCATGGACCCTATGTGCGGTAGTGGTACCATTCCTATTGAAGCTGCGATGATTGCCTGTAATATTCCGGCAAACATAAATAGAAGGGAATTTTCTTTTGAAAAATGGCGTGATTACGATGAAGACCTTTTTGATAAAATAGTGGAGAGCAGTTTAAAAAAGACGCGCGAATTCCATTATAAAATCTACGGTTTCGATAAAGCACCTTCCGCAGTAAGAAAGGCAGTCGATAATGTTAAAAACGCCAATCTTTCAGATTATATAAGCATAGAGCAGGAAGACTTTTTTGAAACGGAAAAGCAAGTGGAAGGAAAATTACATATGGTCTTCAATCCACCTTACGGAGAACGTTTGCAAATAGATATGGAGACTTTTTATGCGGAAATTGGGGATACTTTAAAACAGAAATATCCGAATACCGATGCCTGGTTTATCACTTCGAATATGGAGGCGATTAAAAATGTTGGCTTAAGACCTTCCCGAAGAATAAAACTCTTTAATGGGAAATTGGAAAGTAAACTGCTGAAATATGAAATCTACGAAGGCAGTAAAAAAGCTAAATTTAACAACCCGCCGAAATAGTTAATTTAAAAGAGGTAATTAAATGAAACCAAAAACAAAAGCATTTATATACAATCTATTGGGATTTGTAGGGATATTTTTAATCCTTCGTTTTGGATTGATGTTCTTGTTCCCTTCCATAAGTCATCTTATTCTAGTGCTTATCGCAGCTTTTGCAAGCAGCATTTTGGCGCCCAAATTTGCGGTAGTTGAGCAAGGTGGGAAAGAACAGTTAAAAATGAAATGGATTTTTATAAAGGGTTTTAAAGATATTAATTAGCAAAGCTTAGGTCCAATCGTTACTCTTTCTTCTTTTTTGGTTTGCTACTTTTAAACACAGGGATTAAATAAGAAATGGTATAGTTGTAACCCACGCCAAATTTACTACCGTCGGTAACTTTATTAAAGCCTGGAACGTAAAGGTTTGGAAATTGATTGGCTTGCGTATCGTTTATAAGGTAATTTAGGCGTACACTGCCACTCATAAATACATTGCGTACTATTTCTACTTTTATCCCAAAAACAACTTCCGTCCATTGCGCATTGAGTCCGCTATATTCCCCTAGGTTATCTGCTCCAGATAGTCCAGCAGCAGCTTCTCCCCAAAATTGATTGGGGGTGTAGACTTGATAATCGTTTAGGGTTTGGCTAAAGGTACTTAGGCCGAAACGAACTCCCAAATTTATAATGTTTTCCATTCCATACCAATTTTGATAAGTGTTCCAGTCGAAACCAAGTTTCACGTAGCTACCATTAGTGGTAAAATTAAAATTGTCTTCTTGGGTGGTTTTTTCTTCGTTTCCAAGCTCTGCAGCTACATAAAAATTGTAAGAAACCCTAAAATCCCCTACCAATTCCAGTCCGCGATAGTCGTCATCCAAAAGGGAGCGTATTGGTTTACTTAGATCTACACCTATCCTTAAACCATAGCGTTGTCTGTAGATGGTACTATCCAGCTTTATTTTGTTGACAGGCACCGTATCTATGGAACTGCTATCCACTATAACAGCTTCTTTTTCTTGAGAATAAGAAGTGAATACGCAAAGAAGGATTATGGTACTAATGAAATATTTTAACATGAATCGTGTCTTGGTTTTCTAGATTCGTTTCTTGGTCGAAAATGGCGGTTACCCATTCGTTGGGATTCTGTACGGTATCGTTATAATCTGGATTTAAAATAGTTACTAAATCGGTAAAATTAACGCCATAACCACATCCCCTTGAAATAAATCGTTCTTGCCGGGTATAGTTAAACTGCAAGGTGTCTATATTTCCAATTTCTTCCCCATCTTCATTATCCCTGGAGTTGTTTATTAATAAAAAAGTAGAGGTGTTCTCTGAAGTTTTTAAGGGTAGGTCTACCGCAACCCGATTGCTGCGGTCTGGAAACGTGTTTAATGTATCTACTATGGTGTAGGTTCCATCTTCTGCTACGTTTACACCCAAGACACGTAATTTTGGAACTGCTTTTTCCCTTTCTTGATTATTAAAGTTGAAAAAGCCTACTTTTAAATAGGGTGTGGTTAAAGTTTCGGGCGGACAAATATCGTCTTTTTCACAAGCTGAGAATATACCAGCTCCAATTCCAAAAATAAATAGTATAAATAAAAGTTTTTTCATCTTCTTTTTTAAAAGAATCAATTTATCTTTTTTCTAAAAGTACAACATTTTCCACATGATGCGTCTGCGGGAACATATCCACGGGTTGTACCTTGGTAACTTTGTACATGGCGTCCATTAATAATAAATCCCTTGCCTGTGTAGCGCTGTTACAACTTACGTAAACCACCTTTTTAGGGGCGATGTTCAAAATTTGTTGTACTACATCTTTATGCATGCCATCCCTTGGTGGGTCGGTAATAATAACATCTGGTTTGCCATTGCGCTGGATAAAGCCTTCGTTAAAAACAGCTTTCATATCACCAGCGTAAAAGCTAACGTTTTCAATACCGTTTAATTGTGCATTGGCTTTGGCATCTTCAATTGCCTCTGGAACCGCTTCAACGCCAACTACTTTTTTAGCATCTTTGGCTACAAATTGAGCTATTGTTCCCGTTCCTGTATAAAGATCGTACACCAACTCCTCTCCAGATAAGCCGGCAAAGTTTCTAGTTATTTTATAAAGTTCGTATGCTTGGGCAGAATTTGTTTGGTAAAAAGATTTAGCGTTAATTTTAAATTTAAGGCCTTCCATCTCTTCAAAAATATGATCCCTACCAGCATAACAAATAACCTCTTGATCGTAAATAGTATCGTTTGGTTTTTGATTGATCACGTATTGCAAGGAAGTTATTTCTGGAAATGTTTCTTTTAGATGGTCTAAAAGCAGTTCCCTTTCTGTAGCATTGTCATCGTAAAACTGAATAAGAATCATTATTTCCCCGGTGGAGGATGTTCGTATCATCATGGTTCTTAACAGTCCGCTTTGTTCTCTAGGATTGAAAAATGCTAAATTATTTGCAACTGCAAAATTTTTAACCGCCAGACGAATGGCATTGGAAGGATCTTCTTGGAGATGACATTTTTTAATGTCCAATATTTTATCCCACATTCCAGGAATGTGAAAGCCCAAAGCATTTTTATCATCTACATGTTCCTCGCTTTCAATTTCTTTTTGGGTTAACCACCGGCTGTTCGAAAAAGAGAATTCCATTTTATTTCTGTAAAAATAGATGTTTTCTGAACCAAGAATAGGAGTAAATTCAGGAAGATCGATTTTACCGATACGCTTCAAATTGTTTTCAACTTCTTTTTGTTTGTAAAACAACTGATGCTCGTACCCCATATTTTGCCATTTACATCCTCCACAGACTCCAAAATGTTGACATTCCGGAGTGGTTCTTTTAGGGGATTCGGTATGAAAACTGGCAATTTTTCCTTCAAAATAAGCCTTACGCTTTTTAAAGGTTTGCACGTCTACTACATCACCGGGCACGGCATAGGGAAGAAAAATAACACGCCCATCGGGTGCTTTGGCCACGCCTTTTCCTTTGGCGCCAGCATCTATTACTTCAACCTGCTCAAAAAACTGTTTTCTATTCTTTCTCGACATGCGGCAAAAATAGGATTTTTTTATACCATTTCTAACTTAAAGTTAGCTAATTAAAGCAGGTTGTTTTCTGCTACAACTCACGGAGAATACCAAGAATTTCATTGTTTTACAATCGATAGTAGATTTCTTAGGGTTGAGGAAGTCTAATAATAATCCCGTATCCACTCCAAAATAGGAGTCATATGTTTTTTTACTTCCGTGCTTCCGCCGCGATAATGATTATTCATAAAACTAAATATTAAAATTTCCCCCGATTTGGTTTCCAAGTAACCGCTAAGGCAATAATTATTACTTAAAGTTCCTGTTTTAGCGTGAATATAGGGTTTTGGGTTTCCTTTAAAATAATTCTTGAGAGTACCTGTTTCACCACCGGCAGGAAAGATGTCGAATAATTCTTCCGTGGGAATTTCAGAATATAATTTATTTAAGGTGAATACCATAGACTGTGGAGTGAATAAATTGTACCTCGATAATCCTGAACCATCTACCCATCTAGGGTTTTGAGCAATTCCCGAAAGTTGGTTTTCCAAAATGTGTTTCTGTGCTTTCCCAGCGCTCAGCGTATCGCTAAGCATGGAAGAAGACAATATTAAAAGTTGTTCTGCAATAAAATTATCGCTTACATGCATCATTCGTTTGTAAACGGAATCTGCTTTAATACCATATATAAGTCGCTTTTCGCCGGATGGAAAAGAGTCGGCCAGTTTTATTTCTTTGTTCAATACGGTTTCCAGAATACTTTTAATTGTTGTGCTATCTGTAATAAAAGGAACTTCTATGGTGTCTTTACTGGACGGATTTAGATAAAATTCATTTTTAAATTGGGAACGTCTTTGTCTATTGCCAACCAATTTAACCTTCTCTTTAAAATAGCTTGGAGAAGAATATAAAGAATCGGTGTTGGCTAGGGTTGCTACATTGCCGTAGATGGGTAAAGGACTTCTTTCGGGTGCATAATAGGTGTCGTAGTCGTCCCAAGCCCAGCCCGGTCCATAAGGGTTGTCCTCCAAATTGTTATATACCAGATGGATGTTTTGCTGAAGTTTTAAAAAATTAACCAGCGAACTATCTTTTAAATATGAATGAAGGGTAGCTGGATTCCCCAAACCTTTTACATATAAATTATTGTCTTTTATAGTGTATTGCAGAACTGGCAGATTCTCGGGTAAAAGGGCCTGTGCTGTATAAAGCGTAAAGATTTTAGTATTGCTTGCCGGGGTAAAATATTTCTCTCCATTGTAGTTTATAAGAGTGTCGCCAGATTTAGGATTGTAAACAAAAAAACCGGTAAATTGATTTTTAAAAAAGTCGGTATCCAGATTTTTAGATACGGTTTTGGCCGCTTTTTTCTGTGTTGCACATCCTATAGAAAGGATTCCCAACAAAACAAGGAGAAGTTTTTTCATTCAGTTGAAATTTTAAAAATCGAAAATTAATAAAAAAATGTCTTTTATCTTGAAAAATAAGAGGTGAACATTGAAAAAACATGCATTTTATCGATAAAAATGATCGTAAGTTAATTGTTTTCATATATTTGGAATAACCTAAAATCTTACATAACAATGTTTAAATCCCCTTTTTCCTTCGAAGGAAGGATCCGTAGAACCGAATATGGCTTAAGTGTTATTCTTTACATAATTGGTTATATCCTAGTATTTTTCTTAACCTCTTTATTTGCTGCTTCACTTAGCTTAGATGCCACCGGAGTAAGTTTACTGTTTTGGGTGTTTTTAATTCCCGTAATTTATTTCAACCTTGCCCAAGGTGCTAAAAGATGTCACGATCTAGGCAATAGTGGTTGGTACCAAATCATTCCATTTTATGGTTTGTGGATGTTATTTGCTGAAGGGCAATCTGGTGTAAACGAATATGGACAAAACCCAAAAGAGATAAACCGCTATGAAGAAATTTCTGAAATTGGAAAAGCTTCGTAACTTTAACAGATAAATTTTGATTTTAACGATACGTCAACAATTTTATATGTGCTGTTGCGTTAATTTTATAACAACCAATTATTAAACCTTAAATACAATGGCTAGAGCTATGTTTGAGTACACCAAAACGGTGTTGCAAAAGGTAAGTTTCGACCCAATTTTATTTTGCAAAGAGCTTGAAAAAGCTGCAAAAAGACTACTACCGTATGAATTGGATGAGTTAAGAATTTGGCTTAACCTCTACATTCAGGGAAAACCGGAGCTTTCCAAAAGTTTAATTTATTTTAAGTAATCAAAAAGATATAAATAGCCGTTTTTTTAACGGCTATTTTTTTTGAATCGGACTCACGATTTTTACATTCTGAAAAGCGATAGCGCCCCGAACCACTGCAGAAATAGTATCTTTAAGTGCTTCGGTAATATGCATTTTTAATTCGCTTTTGTGAAATATTAAACTCACTTCCCGAGCCGGGCTTGGCTCTTCAAAATAACGTAGATGTCTTTTTTGTTTTTCCCTAATATCCATGGTATGCAGATAGGGCAAGAGCGTCATCCCCAAACCTTCGTCAGCAAGTTTCATCATGGTTTCAAAACTTCCACTTTCCAGTTGAAAATGGTCGTCATTATAGACCTTTTTTGCCTTGCATAAATTAATTACCCCATCCCTAAAGCAATGGCCATCTTCCAAAAGAAGGATGTCGTCAATATCCAAATCGGAAATACTTACTTTCTTAAGTTTGTTCAACCGATGATTTTCTGGGATATAGGCTACAAAAGGTTCATAATACAATGCTCTTTCAATAATATGGTCGTTTTCCAATGGGGTAGCGGCAATAGCAGCATCCAAATGGCCTTCTTCCAACTTTTCTATAAGGTTTTCTGTGTTTTGTTCTTCAATTTTTAAATTGACCTTTGGATATTTTTTCACAAAATTCTTTAGAAACAAAGGTAAAAGTGTAGGCATTATGGTTGGGATAATACCCAATCTATATTCGCCACCGATGTAACCTTTTTCTTGGTCTACAATATCTTGAATGCGATACGATTCATTTACAATATTTCGGGCTTGCTCTACTATTTTCTCGCCTACGGCAGTAAGTTGAATGGGTTTTTTACTTCGGTCGAAAATTAAAACATCCAATTCATCTTCCAGTTTCTGGATTTGCATGCTTAAAGTAGGTTGTGTAACAAAACTTTTTTCTGCCGCATGTGTAAAATTTTGGTATTCTGCTACGGCAAGGACATATTGTAATTGGGTAATGGTCATTCTTTAAAAAATTTAAAAGCAAAGGTACAAAACGATTGGAAAATCTTATGGTACACTTTGCTTTTAATATAGAAAAATGATAACGACGCTTAAAAACGTATTTCCAGTTCCTGGTTTTTGTCGGTTACTTCAAACTTAGCACTGGAAAATTGAGGCGGACCATAAGTCATGTCATTGTTAGACATTCCATAATCTTCCAAAGGCATACCTTGGGAATTAAAGTCCATTCGCTCGTTATTGTTTTCATCATGCAGTGCTAAAATGGCATAAGTTCCTGGGGCTACATTATTAAATGTCATGGAAACTTTACCGTCTTTAATTTCGCTGTGTAAATTTTTTATACCTGGCCCTTTCATAAACGTTTCCTCATTGTGCAAAGACAAAAGTACCATGCCTTTGCTATTGGTGACGTTGTTGATTTGTACTTCAATGGAAACCCCTTGTCCTTCCTTGTTTTTCTCTTGGCCATAGCTAAAAGCAGTACAGATAAATGTAATGGTAATAATTAAAAAGTTTTTCATGATTGTATTTTTTAAAGGTTATGAAGCAAAGAACCTTTAAAAAAGAAAGATAAACCACAATTCCTTACCGAGTTGTAATATTTCGTGGATGACCTGTAAATGAGAACAGCACAATTAAATAAGTCCCCTAGCTTTTATTTCTAAATACTTGTTTATGGTGTCGATGGTGAGGTTTTCTGGAGCGGTTAAAATGGAGTAAATACCATATTTCTTTAATTCGTTTACAATAAGCCTTTTTTCAAAAGCGAACTTTTCTGCAATTACTTTATCATAAACCTCTTCCACGGTATTGGCTTTATTTTTTATAAGAACATCCAATTCAGTGTTTTTAAAGAATATCACCACCAATAAATGGTTTTTGGCAATTCCTTTTAAGTAAGGCAATTGTCTATGCAAGGCATCCAATGTTTCAAAATTGGTATATAAAAATAGCAGGCTCCGTTGGTTGATGTGGTTTTTAATATCGGCGTACAAACGTCCAAAGTCGCTTTCCCAATAATCGGTCTCCACATTGTAGAGCGTTTCCAGAATACGTTGCATTTGGCTATTCCTACGTTCGGCAATAACGGTGTTTTCAACTTTTTTGGAAAAAGTAAACATTCCAGCCTTGTCCTGTTTTTTAAGAATAACATTGCTTATTATCAAACTTGCGTTAATGGCATAATCGAGCAGACTAAGTTCGTTAAAAGGCATTTTCATAACCCGTCCTTTGTCGATTACCGAATACACCGGTTGGGAACGCTCGTCTTGAAATTGATTGACCATTAATTGGTTTTTCTTTGCCGTCGCCTTCCAATTAATTGTTCTCAAATCGTCTCCCTGTACATATTCCTTAATTTGCTCAAATTCCATTGTATGTCCAATTCTTCGGATTTTTTTAATGCCGTATTGGTGCAACTGATTGGAAATTGCCAGTAAATCGTATTTCTTCAATTGTAGAAATGCAGGATACGTAGGGACCATAATTTCATCAGAAAAAATATATCTTTTACTCACCAGCCCCATAAAACTGGAAGCATAAACATTTAATTTCCCAAAGTGGTATTCCCCTCTTTCCGTAGGTCTTAAATCGTATGTAAAACTGAGTTCTTCGGAAGGTTTAAGCTGTTTTGAAATTTTAAATTCCCTAATTTGAAATTGCTCCGGAAGCTCGTCAATTACCTTAGCATGAATTAAAAAATCGTATCGGTTTTCCAGTGTAATACTTACTTGGTTAATATCTCCATTTGAAAACTTATCGGGTGTAATGCGAGCGGCCAGCAAGCCTTTTTTTACAATAAACAGAAGGAGAATATCAAATAAAAAGAAAGCTCCAAAAACAAATAAGGACAGTTTGGAAATAAAAAAAAGCCATTCTACAATAAAACTAAGCAGAAACAGGACAACAATGGCAGATGCCATATAATAAAATCGGTTTTCTATGTAGAGTCGTTTGAGAAGCTTCATGCCAGTGGTTGCCTTTAAGGTTTTGCTATCTAGGTATTTCTACATTTTGAATGATTTGGTTGATTATCTGCTTCGCCGTAACACCTTCCATTTCCCTTTCAGGGGTGATGATGATTCTATGTTGAATCACCGGAAACGCTACCGCTTTAATATCTTCGGGGGTAACAAAATCCCGACCGTTTATGGCTGCAAAAGCTTTGGAAGACTTTAAAATGGCGATGGAAGCCCTTGGCGAAGCACCCATATATAAAAATTCGTTGGTTCGGGTTTGGTTGATGATTTCTGCAATGTATTTTATAAGATGAGGTTCTACGATAATCTCGTTGACCAGTTTTTGGTACTTTACAATGTCTTCTTTAGAAAGAAAAGGTGTAACCTGATCAATTTTTTTGTTTTCTTTTAATTGGTGTTCGCGTAAAATAATTTCCACCTCTTCTTCAAGGGAAGGATAGGTAATGTCTATTTTAAATAAAAAACGGTCTAATTGCGCTTCTGGCAAGCGGTAAGTTCCTTCCTGTTCGATTGGATTTTGGGTGGCGAGCACTATAAAAGGCGGGGCCAAAATATACTTAGTTCCATCGATGGTAATCTGCTTTTCTTCCATTACCTCAAACAAAGCTGCTTGCGTTTTCGCCGGAGACCTATTTATTTCATCAATAAGTAGCATATTGGTAAAAACAGGCCCTTTTTTAAATTCGAACTCCGACTTTTTCAAGTCGAAAATGGAAGTTCCCAAAATATCCGAAGGCATTAAATCGGGCGTAAACTGTATCCTTCCAAAATCTACGGTTAAGGTTTTGGCCAAAAGTTTAGCGGTAATGGTCTTGGCAATTCCCGGCACTCCTTCAATGAGCACATGGCCATTGGCAAGTAAGGCGGTGAGAAGCATATCGATCATATGCTTTTGCCCAACAATTACCTTGCCCAGTTCTACTTTAATTTGTTGAACCGAATTTTGTAATTCCGTTAAATCCACTCTATTCTGAAAAGTGATTTCTTCTTTGTGGGTTTCTTCTCCCGTGTTTTCTGGATTGTTTTCTAAAGGTGTGTCCATATTATTTCTTCTGATAGAATTTTTCAATGCGTTTGTTGAGGTCGATTAAGTCTTGTTCTGAAAAAGCGGTTTTGCTTCTTAGAAATATAATGAAATCAATGAGTTTTTTTGTTTGTTCAAGTTCGTTTCCCGATTTTAATGCGAGTTGATTGATGAATTTTTCATTTAAATTTTGGGTATCCAAATAATAATCCCTTCTTACCTTTTCAAGAAAGTACGTTATTTTTTTATCGATGATATTGGCGTGATCCTTGGTTTCAAAATACAAATTGGCCACTGTTTTTGTAAACTGTACCGTGGTGTTTTGCAACGGGTTGATAATGCGCATTACCCGTTGTCTGCGTTTAGCATTAAATAATATGAAGGTAACAATAAAAAACAATGCCAATAACCAAGCCCATTGTAGGGCAGGTTGTGTAAAAATATATCTCAATGGGGAATTTATATTGGCTGTTCCATACTTAACAGCGGCGTCGTAATATAGATTTCCGTCGGGAATATAGGAAAGCACATCGGCGATGTATTGCTGGTTGTTATCCTTCAAAAAGTAGTAATTGGTAAATAAATAAGGTTGGGTATGGAGGTAAAATTGACCGTCCCCGTGCTTTAAGCGGATAAAATTTATCTTTTTTTCTTCAAATTTTTGAAAGCCTAAAACCGTGGTGGAAGTATCTGGTAATTTTTTAAAGTAAATATTGGAGGCTCCTTTATCGGCTTTAATGGTGTCGTTTCTAAATTTTTGGTTGGCGAGTGAAAATAAGGCATCCCCTTTAAGGTCATATCGGTTTTGGGTTTCAAATGCGAGAGTATCTTTTAATAGCTGCGGAAATTCTTCCGAAGCAATAAAAACGAAATTTCCCTGCGCTACATATTCCAAAAGGTAGTTAACAGTAACTGCATCCAAATCGGGATACGGATCGACAACAAGGATGCTTCCCGAATGGGTGTAGGTAGAATCCAACCAATTGTAGTTTTGATCTAAAAACTCGTAAAGGGTAGATTTAATATCGATCACCGAATCGTTGGGAAACAAATTGGCCAGTTCGTACCGAAGAATTTTCAAACCGTAAGGCTTGGCGTGTGTTTCATTGAAAGAAGGAGACCAGTCTATAGGGCGGGGGCGGGAAACCTCAAAAACAACCGCGCCTACAAATAGCAAAACAAGCACTGTGATGTATATTTTAAGTGTCTTGCTCATTTTTTAACGCTTTTGATATAATGTTCAAACTTTACAGCAGCACGATCGTACTCTGTGAGGGCTATATTGAATTCTCCATACCAAATGTAATTATAGAGGTAAGAAGCGTAAGAAAAGTCTTTTTTTAAGCTACTTTCCTTAATTTCGTTTATATAATCACTATTGGTTTTTTCCACATCAAATTCCAAATGTCCTTTTTCTGAAAGTTCTTTTAAAAACCAAACGTAATAGTAACGAATGGCCAATCTATAATTTTTTTGGGCAACGGCTTCTTCAATAAGTTGTTTAAAATCGGTTTGGTAAATATTACTTTCGATATCTTGGACATGAAGTAGTTTTTTTCCTGCCGAACGACCGAAAATCCATCTTCCTTCTTTTCTAAGAACCGCTTTTACAATAAAATAAATTACCGCTAGAACGATGAGGAAATAGAAAACCCTGGAGATAAGCTGCGAGATTCTTTGTGCTTGAATCCTGTTTTCGATATTAAAAAGATCTGAAATAAGCTCCACAAACCATTTTTTTAGTCTAGAAAACCAGTTGTTGGGATTGGCATTGGTTTCGTAATTATACTCTTCGGAAGTATATTTTTCCTTGACGTCTTTGTCTAAATTCCGTTGTTTTATCACAGAATTCCTATCCACTTGAAGGGTGTCTTTTTGAGCCAAAACAGGCTCACTAGCCGTAACATTGCTATGGCTAAATATAAAAAACAGGACTAGGGTTAGGAATCTCAACATCGCTTTTAAAAGTTTCCTATTTCATCAATGGTAGAACTGGTATGTATATTTTCAGTTTCCTCTTTTAAACTGTAGTAGATTATACTTTGGTTGGTTTGAAGCACTGTCATTAAAAAAAGGTTCAAAAAAAAAGAAAGCATATAAATAAAAACAATCATGGTCGTAAAAGTGGTGGAGAGGCCCTCATTTCCAGCACCTGTATAATCGCTAGAGCCAACAAAAATAGCACCAATCCCTAAAATATAAGGAATCATGGTAAGAATACCTTGTACCACCTGGATCATTAAATAAAACAATGCAACAGAACCATTTGTCGCCCCGAAATTTTTAAATGACATTGTGAAGCTGTAGGAAAAGCAGTCGAAAATTCCCTTTTCACTCTGAAGGTATTCCATAAAAGCAATGAAGTAAAACTGGGTTAGCCACGCCAAAGGAATTATTATAAGTGGAATCCCGATAATGGTAACAGCCAAAACAGCAACTGCGATAAATACCACCAAGAAAATAGGGATGGCGATGAGAACACCGGCCAATAAAAACAGGAAAATTTTCCCAAGGTTACTTTTAAGTTGATTGAAGATCTCATCTTTAGAAAAATAGGCGCCACTATTTTTGTCGTAAAGCTTAAAATATATAGGGGTATATGCGTAGTTTATTATGGCCACGCAAGCAGCTACTACAAAGAAAATGAAAAAAAATACTAACAATAAAAATTCGTTTCCTTTGGCAAATACACCGGGGGAATCTTGATACTCTGCCGAGAAAGAATCGGCAAAAATGAAATCTAGATAATACCTTGAAAAGAAAAAGGTAAGCGCCAATAGTATCAATATAAATAAACCATTAACAATAAAATAATTCTTGTAGAAATGTTTTCCGTTTTCCTTCAAAAAAGTAAAAGTATCAGAGAAGTAAGCACCAAATGTTCTGGATTTATAAAGTTGCATAGGTTTTGTTTAGTTTTTTATATACCAGTTTTGGGTATATTAAATAGTAATAAGAAATTAAGCTTAAGGTAGCCAAAATAATTCCCACCGATAGAAAATGGGGCATGGTGTTGGAGTATCTGGTAACAAAGCCTTCCAAAAATCCAGCCGCCAAAGTGAACGGGAACGTGCTAATGAGAATTTTAACCCCTTCCTTTACTCCGTTTTTAAAAGAATCCATCCTAGAAAAAGTCTTTGGGAAAAGAATACTCGCTCCCAATAAGAGCCCTGCGGCCCCTTCTATAACAATGGCAAATATTTCCATGGCACCATGTATCCAAATACCTCTTACACTTTCCCAAAAAACACCTTCTTTTTGAAACATATATTGAAATGCCCCGAGCATTATTCCATTTTGTAAAAGCACCCATGCCGTACCGATACCTCCAAAAATGCCGAAAACAAAAGATTTGATACCTACATAAAGATTGTTGAAGGTAATGGCTACAAAACCACCCCAGTTGCTGCCACTTTTGTAGATGGCCACTGGATCTCCACTTTTAATATTTTCCAAGGTTGTATTTACATATTGGTCCCCTAAAATGAGCCTTATAAAAGTATCGTCGTTGGCAGCGGAAATAATGCCGATACTTACAAAACAGAAAAATAAAGTGAAGGCATAAGCAACATAACGTCTATTTTGATAAATTATGAGCGGTACTTCGGTTTTCCAGAAATATAGAATTCTGTTGGTATCTTGCCTCTTGGTTCGATAAATTTTTTGAAAAGCTTTGGCGGCGAGCTGATTTAAATATTTAATTACTTTACTTTTGGGATAATAAGTTTGCGCAAACGCCAAATCGTTGATTAATTGGATGTATTGAGAAGCGAGATCGTCAGGATCTTTAAATTCATTCTTGAAAATAGCCTTTTCAAAGCTGAGCCATTTTTCTTTATTTTGCTTGATAAACGCAACTTCTCTCATGTAGGATAAAAGTCTAAATTAAGTAAGAAAATGTCAGAGTTACAAATTAACACCACACAAAATGTAAACATTACGTTTACTGCCGCATCTGTAGGAGAACGTATTCTGGCATACGGTATCGATTTTCTTATTAAAATAGCCTATGCCGTTACTTTTGGGTATTTAATTTTTAAAGTAGGCGGATTATGGGATACAGTATCCGCTCTCGATAGTTGGTCGCAGGCTGCTGTTATTATACTTTTTTTGAGCCCGGTATTTTTTTACACCTTAACGCTAGAATCCCTTTTGGAAGGGCAAACAATAGGGAAGAGAGTGGTGAAAATTAAAGTGATTAAAATAGATGGCTATCAGGCATCGTTTTCCGATTATTTGGTGCGATGGTTCTTCAGGATTATCGATATCGATATAATGAGCGGCATTATAGGATTGATATCCATAGTGGTGAGCAATAAAAGTCAGCGTTTAGGGGATATCACGGCAGGAACTTCGGTAATAACCTTAAAAGATAAAGTTACTATCAATCACACTATTTTAGAAAACCTTGGGAAAGATTATAAGCCTACATATCCAGACGTCATCCGTCTGTCTGATAACGATGCAAGAATAATAAAAGAGACGTATGAAACGGCCAGGAAAACATCAGATTATAAAACGATGCTAAAGCTCAAAAAGAAAATTGAAGAAGTTACGGGTATCGTTTCAATTCACGATAATTCACATACTTTTGTAAAAACCGTTTTAAGGGATTACAATTACTATACACAGCACATGTAATGTTTTATTATATCATCGATTTATTGGGTACCGTAGCCTTTACCATTTCTGGGGTTATGGTTGCTATGAACAAAAGGTTAGACCCTTTTGGCATATTTATTATTGGCTTTGTGACTGCTTTGGGCGGTGGAACTATTCGGGATGTGCTTTTGGGGATTTCCCCAGTTACGTGGCTAATAAATACTACGTATATGTATGCCGTTATGGGTTCGGTAGTTATTGGAGTGCTATTTCGAGATCAATTAAAGTACTTTAATAAATCTTTACTGTTGTTCGATACTATTGGGATCGGACTGTATACAGTGGTGGGCTTGGAAAAAGGTGTCGCTGCTGGGCTTCACCCGATAATGTGTATTGCACTGGGTACCGTGAGTGCTTGTTTTGGTGGAGTACTTAGGGATATTTTATGCAATGAGATTCCAGTTATCTTCCGAAGAAAAGAAATATACGCTACTGCTTGTATCCTAGGCGGTATTAGTTATTTCGTTTTGGAGCTTTTCGACATTAAGAGTAATGTGGTGTTTGCCTTTCCAATAGTCGTTGTTATCACCATACGTTTGTTGGCGGTAAAATACAACCTAAAATTACCTTCGGTTTACCGGGATAAAGAATAGCTACTCTACAATCTCTACAGATTTAATGATCACATTTTTTAGGGGCCATTCGTCGCTACCTGTGGGAACGTTGTTTATTTTATCAACCACATTCATTCCAGAGATTACTCGGCCAAAAGCAGTGTATTTTCCATTGAGATGATGTGCCCCATGCTTAGCTGTTACAATAAAAAATTCATAGGGAGAAGCCAATTTATGCGGATTGGTAACATCGTCGCTACTGGGCATGGACATTACACCACGGTCGTGCCTTAACCCTTTATCAGTATCTGGAGGCAGTAAATAGAAACCAATGCTATCCCTTTTTTTGGCAGTAGCCGTCATGTCGGTGTTTCCTCCTTGTATTATAAAATCTTTCACGACTCTATGAAAATAGGTGTTGTCAAAATAATTCTTCTTTGCCAGGTAGATGAAATTAGCGCGATGGTAGGGGGTTTCATTATATAAATCAACCGTAAAACTCCCTAAAGACGTATTTATTTTAACCACATGTTCTTTGTGGTCTTTTTGGTATTCGAAAAAAAAGGGAATTGCGTTTTCTTCTGTTAAAACAAACCGTTCTTTTTCTTTCTTTTTACGTTGTTCTTCTTTAATTTTAGCGGAATCTACGGCTGCCGTATCTTTTGTTTTTTCTACGGAAGCATTGTCGTCTTTTTTAGAAGTATTTCCACAGCTTGATAAAATAAATAATCCTATTATTGTAACAATTCTAACGGTATAATAGTGCATATAAAACGAGTGTATTTAATTCAATTTAGTATGTTGTAAACCGTAAAAAATTAAATTAGATGAATTTTGCTGAATTTTACGATCTGGTTCCAAAAATAAAAAATATGCCGCTACCCGGGCAAGAATCACATTATAAAATGGCCCCTCTGTTAAGAAATAAGGAATTGGCATCTATTAATTTGGAAGAAAAGCAACCGAAGAGGGCAGGAGTGGTAAGCTTGTTTTACCCTGATGACAAATTACAGACCCGTTTATTGCTTATTCTACGTAAAACCTATAATGGGGTACACTCCAACCAGGTTGGGTTTCCAGGTGGGAAGGTAGAATTGTCTGATGGGGATATCGCAGAAACAGCCTTGCGGGAGACTTGGGAAGAAGTAGGGGTATCCCCGAAAAAGATTGAGTTGATTAAACAGATGTCTGAAATTTATATCCCGCCGAGCAATTTTTTAGTTCAGCCTTTTATAGGTGTAAGCAAAGAGCCACTTAGCTTTACCATGCAAGAAGATGAGGTGGAAGCTATTATAGAGGTGTTATTTAGTGAATTTATTGATGATACTTCAATATTCGAAGAAAATTTATCCACTTCCTATGCTAAAAATATCGATGTACCTGCCTTTAAACTAAACGATTATACGGTTTGGGGAGCTACTGCCATGATGTTAAGCGAGGTTAAAGAAATGTTTAAAGCACTTATCTAAGCATTGAATTTTGTATTTTTGCATACTTGTATTGATTAGAAATTTAACAAAAAGTAATGGGATTATTCAAGGAAAATCCTTTCGGACATATATTATTTATTAAAAAGTGGCTTATCCGCATCGCCGGGTTGCTTACGCATAGAAGGTATCGAGGTTTTAACGAGTTACAGATCGATGGATCTGAAATTATACGAAGCCTTCCAGATACCAATGTGCTTTTTATTTCCAATCATCAAACCTATTTTGCTGATGTGGTGGCGATGTTTCATGTATTTAACGCAAGTC
Organism: Galbibacter sp. BG1; assembly: GCF_013391805.1. Classification (GTDB taxonomy): domain Bacteria; phylum Bacteroidota; class Bacteroidia; order Flavobacteriales; family Flavobacteriaceae; genus Galbibacter. The sequence continues at coordinate 1,909,208 of NZ_CP058364.1, forward strand.
TTAGCGGTCGGGACGATTCCCTTAAAGATGTGAGTTACCTTTGGCAGCCCAAGTTGAATATTTATTACGTGGCTGCTAAAGAAACCATGAAGTCTGGGTTGTTACCTAAAATTATGGCCTATGCTGGTTCTATAAGTATCGAAAGGACTTGGAGGGCAGATGGGAAAGATGTAAGCCGACAAGTAAAATTTAGTGATATTTCCAATATAAAAAAAGCGTTGGACGACGGTTGGGTAATAACATTTCCGCAAGGTACCACACGGCCGTGGAAACCCATTAGAAAGGGTACGGCACACATCATTAAACAATACAAACCTATTGTCATTCCAGTGGTAATCGACGGTTTTAGAAGATCTTTCGATAGAAAGGGGCTTCGGGTGAAGAAAAAAGGGATTCTACAATCCATGGTCATAAAAGAACCATTGGATATTGATTACGACAACGAATCTATCGCAGAAATTGTAGAAAAGATTGAATATGCCATAGAGCAACATCCATCCTTTTTAAAAGTAATTCCCGAAAATGCTATCGAGGAGATGGAAGATCTCAATAAAAAACGCCAGTGGCAATATTGATGTGCGATTTGGCGTGCCGCCACCCATAGTATTGATAATTGAGTTTTATTTAAGTATCTTGAGCCTTCGCTATTAGAAAAACACTTAAATAATAAACTTTAATGGTACGCATTTACTTCCTTTTAATCTTTTGCACCCTTTTTACAATTTCATTATCAGCTCAAAAAAAGCCAATTACGGTTGCCGATTTTGATACTTGGAAACAGATTGAAAACGAACAACTTTCAGAAAACGGTCATTTTTTGGTGTACGAATACAACCCGGGCATGGGCGATGGTACTTTGGTAATAACCAATCTAAACAATGGAAAGACAGATTCGATACCAAGGGGATATGCTGCCAAAATCAATGGAAACAGTAATTTTGTAGCTTTTAAAATAAAGGCTCCCATAGAAACACGCAGAAAGGAAGAGACCAAAAAGGCTAAGAAAGCAAAGCAAACAAAAGACTCTCTTGGGATTTTTGTGCTAAACAATTCAACAACCATAAAGTATCCCGATGTTAGCGGATTTAAATTACCGGAAGAAGGAGGAAACTGGCTTGCCTATAAAACCGTGGTAGCTAAAAAGGAAGATTCCCTTTCCATAGTTGAAAAAGATACGTTACAACAAAAGGATAAAAAAAACGCAAAAAACGATACTCTTCTTGTAGTTTATAATCCACTTACCCTTGATAGCCTTTCTTTTGAAAACCCTTCCGATTATACGTGGGCAAAACGTGCCAATAAACTTTTAATAACTTCCGAAGAAAAGGATTCCATCAAAACCAATTCTTTCCTTTTTAGGTTAGATACAGATACGAAAGCGGTAGATACCGTTTTTACTTCAGAAGGAGTGATTAAAAAAGCTGTTTTGGATGAAGAGGGAAAGCGTTTGGCTTTTCTAAGATCTCAAGATACAGGGGATGTGAAAAATTATAAACTTTTTAAAGAGGGCAATAACGGTGTAACGGTGTTGAACGAAAAACAGATAAAAGGGTTACCGGAAGAATGGTTGCCCTCGGAAAATCAACAAATTTATTTTTCTGAGGATGGAAAGCGCCTCTACTTCGGCACCACCAAAGCAGCGATCGACCATAAAAAAGATACTCTTTTAAATGTGGAACGGGCAAGACTTGATATATGGTCATGGACGGATAAGGAGCTGCAGCCGATGCAAAAGTTAAATGTGAAGGAAGACAAGAATAAAACCTATATCGCTGTGTACGACTTTGAAAAAGAGGAAGCAATACAATTGGGGGATACCTTGGTGCCCGACTTACGGATTTACGATGAAGGAAAAGCAAAATATGCGGTTGGGAGTGCAAACGAAAGTTACAAAAGAGCTTCCTCTTGGTCTGCCTTATTTCTAGACGATTACTATTTGGTAGATACAGAAACAGGTGGCAAAACGAAGCTTGTTGAAGGCCAGAATAGGCTTTGGTTAGGGCCTGCCCAAAAATACGCTGTTTATTATAACCGCAAGGATAGTGTGTATTATTCTATTGATATAGAGAGCAAAAAGGAAATTCCGCTAACGGCTTCTTTGGAAATTGCGTTTTACGATGAATTGAACGACACACCCAATGATCCCCGACCTTATGGAGTAGCTGGATGGGCTGCCAACGACGATGCTATTTTTATTTACGACCGATATGATATTTGGAAAATAGATCCATCCGGAAACAAAAAACCGGAGAATGTAACTGCGGAAGGTAGAACCAATAAAACAATTTATAGATACTTACAGTTGGATAAAGAGGAAGATTTTATCCTTCCGAAGAAAGCATTGGTGTCGGTTTTTAATGAAGAAAACAAAAAGTCTGGTTATGCTTATGCCAATCTACTGAACAAAAGAGCTCCAAAGAATATAGTTTTTGAAGATTTAAGATTTGGGTATCCGCAAAAAGCCAAAAATTCGGAAACCACCGTGTTTACCAAAGAGAACTACAATTTGTATCCAGATTTTTGGAAAAGCGATCTTTCTTTTAAAAATCCGGTTAAAGTAACCGATGGGAATAAACAGCTACAAAATTATAAGTGGGGAAAAGTTTCGCTGGAAAGCTGGACAAATGAAGATGGGGTTAAATTGCAAGGACTTTTATATGTTCCAGAAGACTTGGATCCAAACAAAAAATATCCTTTGGTTTCTTATTTTTATGAAAGACTCTCGGATACCTATCACCGATTTTACGACCCTACCCCCAGTAGGTCTACTATTAACAAGGTTTTTTATCCCAGTAACGACTATATCGTTTTTGTGCCAGATATTGTTTACAAAAAAGGATATCCTGGAGAAAGCGCCTATAATTGTATTGTAAGCGGTATTGAAGCCATGGAGGCGAAATATAGTTTTATAGATAGTGACCGTTTGGCATTACAGGGACAAAGTTGGGGAGGTTACCAAACGGCATACATAATTACAAAAACCAATAAGTTTGCTGCTGCCATGGCAGGCGCTCCAGTAAGTAATATGACGAGCGCTTATGGCGGAATTCGATGGGGAAGTGGAATGAGCAGGATGTTTCAATATGAGCATACACAGAGTAGGATTGGTGGTACCCTTTGGGATGAGTTTGATTTATATGTGGAGAATTCCCCATTATTTAAAGCTCCCGAGATTACCACGCCCCTCCTAATGATGCACAATGATAACGACGGAGCAGTTCCTTGGTATCAAGGGATTGAGTTTTTTGTAGCGCTCCGCAGATTGGATAAGCCAGTGTGGATGCTTTCCTATAACGACGAACCCCATAATTTAAAAGGGGATAGTTGGGGAAACCGAAAAGATCTATCCATACGTATGATGCAGTTTTTCAACCATTACCTGAAAGACAAACCAGCCCCAGAATGGATGAAAAAAGGAAGACCCGCCGTGGAAAAAGAATTTAATAAAGGCTATTAAGGCACTATCTTGCAAAAGTATATTTACAGGGGTCGAACTTTTTTAAGTCCGACCTCTTTTTTTAGCCCTAGTGTTACTTTTTATGAACGTAACTTTACTTTTTGCTTACTGAAGTTTACTTTCTCCTAACTGAGAATTGCTTTTTAGAAACTGAGGTTTACTTTCTTGTTACTGAAGGTTGTATTTTGATTACTTCATGTAACTTTCTTCCAACTGAAGCTTGTTTTTTGTGAGTCCAAACTTACTTTCTTTCAACTGAAATATACTTTATGATGACTAAAGATTACTTTTTCCTGGCTGAAAAATGATTTTTAAAAACCCAAGGTCATGTCGATCCCGAAGCCTCGGGAGAGATATCACATAACACTGATGCCAAGGAGTATGAGTCTTCTCTACAGACGCTGTCGGTCGGCATTGAAATCTACGCTCGAAGTGACTCTGGAGTCATGTCGACTGTAAGTAGACATCACATCATCAAATTCAATGAAAATTGTAAGTTTTATCTTTTACAACTCTATTTTCTTCAACTCTCGGTAGTTTCTTTTTAAGCGTCTCATCAATATTCCGTAAAGCAAATAATAGATGCCCAAGAAGAAGCCAATAATGATGGCGGTTGCGATTATAGAAACAACAAAAATGACTAGATAATCTTTCGTCTCTGCACCTGAAACAAATTTCTCCCAGCCTCCGTTTTGTTGTACAAACAGGTAAATAATAGAAATAATGGCAATGATGCCTGCGAACGTAAGGTTAAAAACAATGTAATGCCTAACCGTTCTGCGGGCTTTAATAATGCTTTCCAGCAAACCTTTTACAGATGCGGTGGTAGAAACCCTTTTGTAATTTTTGTAAAATCGGTAAATAAAATATATAATTACCAGAATGGAGGCGTACGTCAGATAATTTAGGGTTGGGGGCAGTTCTAAGTCTTTTTCAAAGGAGGGATGATAAAATATGCTTAGCAATACACCAAAACTCAACTCAAGTAAGCTAATGTAGAAAATCCATTTGATTGAAGAAGAAGATTTCTTCCACAGCATGGCATAGATATCTTCATAAGATAACTTAGGAAGCTCTTTTTCCTTTTTTTGCCAGTCCTTTTTTAATATATCTAACTCGTCCATTAGGGGTTCAGTATGTTTTTTAGTTTCGTTTTAATCCGGTTCATCTTCACTCTTGCATTTACTTCAGAAATACCAATGGTCTCAGCAATTTCCTTATAATTTTTATCCTCCAAATAGAGAAAAACGAGCGCTTTTTCAATGTCGTTCAATTGTTTTATGGCATCATACATTAATCGAAGTTGCTGCTCTTCCGTGTCGTCGTAAGCCGTTGCTTTGACTTTGTAGAGCACACTATCAAAATCTTGAGTTCGTATTTGCCGCTTCGACTTTCTGTAAAGGGTAATAGCCGTGTTTAGGGAAATACGATACATCCAGGTGCTAAACTTGGCATCGCCCCGAAATTTCGGGTAGGCTTTCCAAAGTTGTATGGTGATTTCCTGAAACAAATCGTTGTGCGCATGCTGGTTGTCAGTATATATTTTGCATATTTTATGCACGATATTCTGATTTTCTTCAAGCTCTTTAACAAAGTTATGTTCCAGTTCTTTTGTCACTAAACAGTTTGCTTTCTTCTTTTATAAGTAGCTAAAGGTAACAGTTTGTTACAATAATTTTTAAAACATTATTTGGAACCTTAAAAAAACTTTTAAATTTTAATATTGTCATGGAATAACTTTAAATTTGAGAAAAGACAAATTTTTTATGAACATCCCACGAACGAGCGACCCGAGAGTAGTTATAATTGGTGGAGGATTTGGAGGTATTGCTTTGGCAAAAAAATTGGCCAAACAAGAAGTTCAGGTAGTTTTACTCGATAAACACAATTACCATACATTTCAACCTTTGCTGTACCAAGTTTCTACGGGAGGTTTGGAGCCCGATTCCATTGCCTATCCTATCCGGAAAATCCTTTCTAAATATCCTAATTTCTATTTCCGTTTGGCGCATGTGGAAGCGGTGGATGCTGAAAAGGAAGTTTTAAAGACCAATATTGGGGAGCTTAAATACGATTATCTCGTATTGGCGACTGGTTCAAGAACAAATTTCTTCGGAAATAAAGAGATTGAAGCGAACAGTATGATTATGAAAACGGTTCCTGAAGCTTTGAACCTGCGTAGCTTAATCTTAGAAAATTTTGAACAGGCTTTACTCACAGATAGTCTGGATGAACGGGATGCCTTAATGAACTTTGTAATTGTGGGAGCAGGGCCAACTGGGGTAGAATTGGCAGGTGCTTTAGCGGAAATTAAAAAGGGGATTTTGCCGAAAGACTATCCAGACCTGGATACCCGAAGGGCGCAGATAAATATTGTACAGTCTGGAGATGCCGTTTTAAAAGGAATGAGTGCTAAAGCCTCTGAAAAGGCAGAAGATTTTTTAGAGAACTTAGGGGTTAATGTTTGGAAAAACACCAGGGTTGTTGGTTACGATGGCGATTTGGTGACTACCACTACCGATCTAAGTTTTAGAACAGCGACCCTTATTTGGGCGGCAGGCGTTAAAGGAGAAACCATCGACGGCTTAAATGGTAAAGATTTTTTAACGTTTAGTGATAGGGTTGCCGTAAACGAATTCAATCAAGTTAAAGGCTTTGAAAATATTTTTGCTATTGGCGATGTAGCATGTATGGTTACAAAAGGTTTACTTCATGGACACCCTATGGTTGCACAAGTAGCTATACAACAGGGCGCACATTTGGGGGATAATTTACTTCGCATTTTTGAGAAGGAACCGTTAACACCATTTGAATATAAAGATAAAGGTACCATGGCTACCATTGGAAGAAATAAAGCTGTGGTCGATTTGCCGAGGTTTAAATTTCAAGGGGTATTTGCTTGGTTTGTCTGGATGTTTGTACACTTGTTTTTCTTGATAGGCTTTAGAAACCGAATGGTGGTTTTTATTAATTGGGTCTACAACTACGTGCGTTTTGATCGTGAAGCACGGTTGATTATTAGGCCTTATAAAAAGCCAAAAGCAAAAGTAATCCCCATAGAATCTGCAAAGATAGGCAATAAAAAAAGCGAGAATATTTAAATTCCCGCTTCTGATATTTTAATTTATTCAAGACAAAATATTAAGAAACTGCCTTAAGTTTATTCACAGTAACTTTGGTCAATTTGTCTTCTACGTATTCTTTGTCCACTACCAATTTATCCTCTTTAGAACTTGGTAAATCGAACATCGCATCGGTAAGAACCGTTTCGCACAACGACCTAAGTCCTCTTGCACCCAATTCATATTCAATTGCTTTTTCTACGATATGGTCTAGCGCATCATTGGTGATTTCAAAAGAAATATCATCCATTTCAAACAATTTAGTGTACTGTTTAATGATGGCATTTTTGGGTTCAGTTAGAATGGATCTTAAAGTTTTCGCATCCAATGGATCCATATGCGTAAGCACTGGCAAACGACCGATAATCTCTGGAATTAAACCAAATTCTTTTAAATCCTTCGGAATAATGTATTGCAGAAGATTTTCACGATCGATCATGTCTTTTTTGGCTACGCTGTACCCAACGGCCTGCATGTTCAATCTTTTGGAAATATGTCTATCAATTCCGTCAAAAGCTCCACCGGCAACAAATAAAATGTTTTCGGTATTTACTTCTATAAATTTCTGGTCAGGATGCTTTCTTCCTCCCTTTGGTGGTACATTAACCGTGGTTCCTTCCAAAAGCTTCAGTAAGGCCTGCTGTACCCCTTCCCCAGAAACATCCCTGGTAATGGATGGATTGTCGCTTTTACGGGCTATTTTATCGATTTCATCTATAAAAACAATTCCGCGCTCTGCTTTTTCCAAGTTATAATCAGCTGCTTGTAAAAGTCTGGTTAAAATACTTTCCACATCTTCCCCAACATATCCTGCTTCTGTTAATACCGTGGCATCTACTATGGCAAGGGGAACGTTTAGCATCTTGGCAATGGTTTTTGCCATAAGGGTTTTACCGGTACCGGTTTGCCCCACCATTATAATGTTACTCTTTTGTATTTCGATATCTTCTTTGGAAGCGGGTTGCAACAATCTTTTATAATGATTGTAAACCGCTACCGACATCACTTTTTTTGTAACATCTTGACCAATGATAAATTGATCTAAGTATTCTTTTATCTCTGCCGGTTTTTTAAGCACCAGTTCAGATGATAATTCTGTGTTTTTGGTTTGCTGCGATTCCTCTAATACAATTCCATGTGCTTGCTCAATACAACGGTCGCATATATGTGCATCCAATCCTGCTATAAGCAAGTTAGTTTCCGGTTTTTTCCGACCACAGAATGAACATTCTAAATCTTCTTTCGCCATCTTTTTTTTGTTGTGAAAACGTATAATAGTCGCTTTCAATTTAAATATGTGATTCAATCTTTAATTAAACCCTGATGCTTTACATCTTTTCTTTATTCCCTAACCAATACTTCGTCGATCATCCCATAGCTTTTTGCTTCTTGGGCTTTCATCCAATAGTCACGATCGCTATCCTCGGTAACTTTTTCCATAGTCTGCCCAGAATGCTTGGCTATAATCTCGTACAATTCTTCTTTGAGTTTTAAAATCTCACGAGCGGTAATTTCTATATCGCTAGCCTGTCCCTGGGCACCGCCCAAAGGTTGGTGGATCATTACACGGCTATGAGGCAATGCAGAACGTTTTCCCTTTTCACCTGCACATAAAAGAACAGCACCCATAGAAGCCGCCATCCCAGTACAAATGGTTGCTACATCTGGCTTAATGTATTGCATGGTATCGTAAATACCCAACCCTGCATATACGCTTCCGCCAGGGGAGTTAATGTATATTTGAATATCTTTAGAAGCATCTGCACTTTCTAAAAACAATAATTGCGCTTGAATAATATTAGCTACTTGGTCGTTAATCCCTGTTCCCATAAAGATAATTCTATCCATCATCAATCTGGAGAAAACGTCCATCGCCACTGCATTTAGTTGGCGTTCTTCGATAATATTAGGGGTTAATCCCACTGGGGTAACAGCACTTACCAGTTTATCGTAGTACATACTGTTAATGCCTCTATCTTTAGTAGCAAATGCCTTAAATTCTTTTTCTATGTTCATAAAATTTATTCCTGTTATTTAGTACGTAAAAAGGCGTTGAACTTACAGTTTAACGCCTTAAAGATACTTAATTTATTTTATAAGGATTTACCCATAAACCTCTTTAACAAAGTTTTCGTAAGTAACCTCTTTTGTCTTTAAATTAGCCTTTTCCTTGTAAAGATTAACCAATTTTTCGCTCATGATCTGTTCTGATAATCGCTTCGCTTCTTCTTGGTTGGAAAGGACACGGCTTGAAATATTTTCTAAAACTTCTTCTTCTGGATCTGTTTGCCCGAATTGAGCCATTTGCATACGAACGTAGTTCTTGGCAAATTCCTTCAATTCATCATAACTTACTTGAAGATCGTTATCTTTCATGATCTTACCTTCAATAAGTTGGTATCTCAATCCTTTTTCAGACTTTTCGTATTCTTCGCTCGCTTCGTCATCCGAAAGTTCTTTCTCTCCAGTTGTCTGGATCCACTTTTTAAGGAATTCAGCAGGAAGATCGAATTTAGTATTGTCTACCAAATATTCAGTAATGTCATTCAGTAGTTTTTGGTCTGCTTGTTGCGTAAATTGCTTTTCTGCATCTTCTTTGATCTTGGCTCTCATTTCTTCTTCTGAAGAAACTACATCTTTACCAAAAAGTTTGTCGAATAATTCTTGGTTAAGCTCTGCTGCCTCTCTTTTATTGATCTCGTCAATAGTGAAAGTAACGTCGATATCAAGATCGTGTGCTTCGTCGTGCTCTACCTTTAGGAAGTTGATGAGGTCGTGATCGTCTTCAAACAAGCTTTTTGTTTTAAGCTCCAGCGTATCTCCTACTTTAGCACCAACAAATTTATTAAGGTTTCTTTTTCCTTTTATTTTATCTAAAGTAAGTGTAACACGGTTTTCAATCTCTTTTTCTTCATTTTTGAAAACTCCTGTAACTTCACTTTCTTCAGTAACCTCGTCTTGAGCGATTAATTTCCCGTATTGTTTGGCAATTCTATCCACTTGCTCATCAATCATTTTATCGTCTGCAACGATTTTGTAATGAGCAATTGGCTTTTTTGTATTTAAATCTACATTGAATTCTGGAGCAAGACCCAATTCAAATTCAAAAGAAAAATCATCTGCATCCCAATCTAAATTATCTTGTGCTTTAGGAAGTGGATTCCCAAGAACATCTAATTTTTCTTCGGTGAGGTATTTGTTTAAAGAATCTTGTAAAAGCTTGTTTACTTCATCTACCAAAACAGCTTTTCCGTATTGCTTTTTAACCAATCCCATAGGTACATGTCCTTTTCTAAATCCTGGGATGTTTGCAGTTCTGCGGTAATCGGTTAAAATTTTATCTACTTTGTCACTGTAATCTTCCTTTGTAATAGCAACTTTTACTATTGCATTTAAATCGTCGATTTGCTCTCTTGTAATATCCATTATCAAAAAATATTTAATAGCCCGTAAATGGGCATGCAAAAGTAAAACTTTTTCAAAAGCTAACCAAGTTTTTAAAAGGCTGATAAACAAAATATTAATTTTTATTTAACAGCCTTCTTATTTTAGATGTATAAAGTGCTATTTTTTAGAGTGAATAAGACTACTTTTTTCTGAAAAATATTAATCTGCTCCTACGAGCGACTCGAAAATAGACTGAAGAATGGAGAGTAATAAACTAAACAATAAAGCCCACCAAATATTGGTAACGGCAAAACCGCTCACAAAATAATCGGCCAGTAATATAATAATGGCGTTTATAATAAGTAAAAACAGGCCAAGGGTTATAATGGTGACCGGTAGTGTTAAAATAACTAGAATGGGCTTAACAATGAAATTGAGCAAGGCCAGTACGATGGCTACAATAATAGCGGTGCCATAGCTTTCTACACCCACCCCAGGTAAAATTTTAGCTAGGATGACCACGGAAATAGCCGTTAAAAGTATTCTGATAATAAATTTCATAATATTGGTTTTAGTGCAATTATTATTTTAAAGATATAAAAAAAGCGCCTGTGTTTACAGACGCTTTTAAAAATAATATTCGGGTATTTAGTTCTTATTCCACAAAAATCGTTGGGAACGCCCCAGGATTTACCTCTGGTACGTTAGAGCTGTATGTGGTGTTTATACTTTCAATAATGGCATTGGCAATAACTGCATATCCTCTTTGCGATGGGTGTACCCCGTCTAAAGAGAACGCGCCTCCTGTAGCATACACATTGGTAATGGTGCCACCATCAAAAGAGATACCTCCCTCTGCCAATTGGTTCATAAGTGCTTCTACATCTACAAAAGCCAAACCATTTTGGTCTGCCAACGCCTTAATAGTCGTGTTGTAAGCAGTTTGTGCAGTTAGTACTTCTGTTTGTTCGGCAGGCGTTAATATGTTGGCATCTTGAAGTGGGTAAGTAACTCCTACGGTATTAAATGGAGCTGGAATACCTTCTTGTGTGGTACCAATAAGCGAAGATGTAGGCAATGTTACCAAATCTTCAGGAGTTGCATGTCTCGCTTGTCCGTATAAATTTGCCATTAATGCTGCTTGTTGCGGCGGAATACCGCTGGCAACTAGAGCTGCGTTTAATTGTGCTTCAAGATTTGTTAGGCTTTCGTCCGTAATCATTACTGGGTTTGGTTGGGTTGCACTAAGCAAAACAACCCGATCACCAGCTCCAAATGCAGTAAGGATTTGCTTAAGTGGACCTATTAATTCTTGATTTAATTGGTTTACAGTTGCTTGATCCAAAGGTACTGGATTGTAAGGAACAGTTGTGAAATAAGGGATGGTTGTTACATTCGGAATGTTACAAACCACTCCTTTAGCATCGTTTGCTGTTAACGCCCCTAGAAGGTCGCTATAAACTTTAGCGAAAACATTTGGATCTGTAATATCGTTGGAACCGTAGGTTGTTGGATCTAGGTTTCCAGTTTGGTTAACCCCAACACCACCAGAAGTGGCGTAGCTTAAAATATCGTTGTTACCAATCCATAGTGAGAAAAACGTTGGGTTTTGTGCTACTGCATCGCCAATAACTGTAGCGTCTGGTGCAGAAGCCATTCTAATAAAGTATGGATTTGCGGCCGCTGGGAAATTTGCGATATTTCCGTATCCGGCAGCTCCCAAATGGTAGCTTTTTGCTCCTGGAACTCCCATATTGTTAAAAGGTCCGTCAAGAACATTTGTAATGTCTGTAGTTGGAGTGCCTTCTAAAACTACTGGGTTTCTGCTTCCGTCCGCAGAAATTTTAATGACTCTTCTGTTGTCTGTAATTTGTTGACCATTGGCTAGTAAGCCACCTAGGTTGTCGTTAACCAAAGGCTGGGTAAATTCTCCTCCTCCAGCATGCAAAAATTGTGTTGCCAAGATGCTAGGGAACGAGTTTTGTTGTCCGTCTAAATAAAGGGCTCCATCTGCATACCCTGCGGTAAGGGAGTTACCTACAGCAACAAAGTTAGAGAAATCGGCTTCTCCGCTGTCATAAAATCCTGGATCGTCTACAGGATTGTCAAATTCTGGCTGGCAACTTGTAAAAGCTATCGTTGCCAGTGATAATGATAAATAAAGTATATTTTTCATTTTTCTTAAGTAGTTAGTAGTGATTAAAATCCGTAAGTGATTCCTAAACCTGGTACAAAAGCGTTGTTTTTGTACGTTCCAGAGAACGGTACGTTCTGTCCGTTTTCTTGGTAATAATTGTAAGATTCGTCTACTTCATCGAAGTGAACATAAAGGAAAGATGCATCCAATGCAAAGCGATCACTAATATTAAAAGTGAATCCTCCCGTAAAGTTATCAGAATCATTTCTTGGGGTTTCAGGTGCAAAATATCCAGATTGTACTGGAGATTCATCAAAATAATAACCACCTCTTAACGTAAATCGTTGCGTAGCTTTGTATTGAAGTCCGAAACGATACGTAGACGCATTTTTGTAGTTACGCGGATTTAAAGATTCATTACCATTGCTGAAGATAACGTCTAATGCTTCATAAGAGTTCCAATAAGCTCTGTTGTAATCAAAAGCAACCAACCACTTGTCGTTGATGGCATAGGAAGCTCCAACAGTAAGTTCTGCAGGAAGTGGCAATTCAGCATCAAAAGTTACGTTTTGAAATAAAGGCGCTACCCCAGTAGGTAAATTTTGAAAATCGGCTTCCCCATCCTCGGCGTTCATATCAATTTCCGAACGGTAATTTACCCCAATCGTAAGTTTTTCAGAAGGTCTTAACATCATCCCCAAAGTATAACCCCAAGCGGTAATGCCGCTATCGTCTATGGTAACATTGGCTCTTTCGCCCTCTACATTGGTAGTAGTCCTGTCTAAATTTCTATTGAAATTTACTGCTCCAACAGCTAAAATTGGACCTCCACCAAAGCTTAATTTGTCGTTTACACGAACAGAAAGGGTGGGTTGAAAATAAATAGCCGATAAACTAATATCGTTAATTAAGTGAGACCCTTCCCAGTCGGTTGGATAGGTAACTCCACTTCCATAAGGAGTGTAAACACCAAGACCTACACTAAAACGGTCGTTTATTTTATAAGAAGCATATACATTAAATGGAGTAGATACAGAGTTGTTGTCTTCTGTGTACCATCCATATTGCGCGTTTTGAAAACTAATGTTGGCAAAAACGGTATTTACTCCCGCACTTACCGTGAATTTTTCATTTAAAAAAGTTAAACCCGCAGGGTTAAAGAAAACCAATTCAGAAGAATTGATAACGGC